>NZ_JBHMCF010000034.1:0-352901 GCF_042428605.1 Nonomuraea salmonea | reverse complement strand
TGCCATCTCATGCAGCGCAAGCGATCAAAGGGACATCAACTCGCGAACCGCCCTCTCAGAAGAGTGCACAGGCCGACACCTACCGGAGCAACCTCGTAACCGCCGCCCGCGAAGGTGAGCCGTTCAGCCTGCTCACCGGCGAACCGGTGAAGTGGAACCGCGCCGAACGCCCCGAGATGAGTTGGTACGAGTTCGCCTGTAGGTTCGCCGACTTCAAATGGAAGGCCGCCTCAGCGAAGTACCGGCAAGACATCGCCCGCGCCCTCACCGCGGCCACGCCCGCCATGTTCACGAGCAGCAATAGCAAGCCCTCCGACCTCGACCTGCGCACAGCCATGCGCCGGTGGGCGCTCAACACGAAGCAACGCGAGGAAGTGCCCGAAGAGCTGAGGGGCGCGCTGGCGTGGCTGTCTAAGCACACCAGACCGGTTGCCGATCTCGCGGAGGCGACCGTCCTTCGGTCCATGCTCGACACAGCAACATCGCGCCTCAACGGCAAGCCGGCCGCCACGAGCACGATTCGCCGACACAAGACGATCCTGCAAAACGCCCTGGACTATGCCGTGGAGCTAAAGCTCTTGGATGCGAATCCGATCAAGTCTCTGAAGTGGAAACCTCCCAAGGTCACCTATGAAGTAGACAGGCGCAGCGTGGTCAACCCGACGCAGGCGCGCCGCCTGCTCATCGAGGTTCAAGCGCAGAAGCCGAGCGGGAGGCGGCTCGTGGCGTTCTTCGGCGCCATGTACTATGCCGCGCTTCGTCCGGAGGAGGTCGTCAATCTCACGGAAGACAATGTCATCGTTCCCGAGCTGGTCAGGAACGCCGAGACGGGGCAGATGGAGGAGCCCGCCAACGATTGGGGAGAGGTGCACTTCGCCAGCGCCGCTCCATACGCCGGCCGCGAATGGACCGACGACGGCGGACTCCGCGAAGAACGTGCGCTCAAGCATCGCGCCGAGGGAGTAACGCGGGTCGTTCCCTGCCCGCCACCGCTGACCAAGCTGTTCCGCGCACACATTGCCGAATTCGGCATCGGCCCTGGAGAACGCCTCTTCACCGGCGTGCGGGGTGGAGAGCTCCCCAGCATCACCTACCGGCGCGTGTGGGGCAGGGCACGTCAGAACGCCCTCACCGATAAGGAGGTACGGTCACCGCTGGCCAAGCGTCCCTACGACCTCCGTCACGCCTGTGTCTCGACCTGGCTCAACGCTGGCGTACCGGCCACGCAGGTGGCGGAGTGGGCAGGTCACAGCGTGGAAGTCCTGCTCAGGATCTACGCCAAGTGCATCGTTGGCCAGGACGAAGCCGCGAGACAGCGCATCGATCAGGCGCTGAGGGATGGCGGCACCGGTCCATGATCGAAAATGCCCACAGATCGTGGGTAAGCATTGGGTAGAGACACCCGTACACGATCGGCGAGAGCCGTAGACAGCCGGACACACGAAACCCCCGTCTTCCTGCATCAGTGCAGGTCAGGCGGGGGTTTTCCCTGTTCGGGAGAAGCGCGCCCTGCAGGATTCGAACCTGCGACCGTCGGATTAGAAGTCCGGTGCTCTATCCAGCTGAGCTAAGGGCGCTCCCGCCTTATTGTGCATGATCCGGCGACATGTCACGCACACGTTTTCCTCGTGTCAGTCTGTCAGGCCGATCACACCCCACATGAGCAGCGTGCCGAGGACGGTGGCCGTCAGCGTCCAGCCGGTGGCGCGGCGGGGCGTGTGGGCCTCTGGGAGGATATCGGACGTGGCCAGGTAGAGGAGGAAACCGGCGAAAAGGCCGAGGTAGGCGCCGAGGATGCCGTCGGGGATGGTGAGAAGGACGGTGAGGGTGGCGCCTGCCACCGGGGCCAGGGCGTCCAGGGTGAGGAGGGTGAGGGCGCGGCGGCGGGTGTTCCCGTACAGGGAAGTGATCGTGTACGTGTTGAAGCCGTCTGTGAAGTCGTGAGCGATTACTCCTATCGCCACTGCCACCGCCAGGGAGGCGTCGGTCTGGTAGGCGGCGCCGATGGCGGCCCCGTCCAGGAGGCTGTGGATGACCAGGGTTGTGCCGGCGGTCAGGCCTACGCCTTGGCGGTGGCGTGTATGGGTGGTGGTTTCCGTGGGGGCGTGGGCGTGGTGGTGGGTGGCGTAGTCGGATTCGTGGGTGGCGTGCATCGCGACCGACCGTTCCACGATGTGGATGGCGAGGAAGGCCAGGGCCAGGGTCAGCATCGGTACGGGGACGCCGTGCACGTCGTACGAGTCCGCTGACAGTGCCTCCGGGAGCAGGTCGAAGGCCACCACGCCGAGCATGATGCCGCCCGCGAAGCCGAGGACGAGGTGGCGGCGGCCGCCGACGCGGTCCGCGACGAACCCGCCCAGGAGCGTCATGACGAAGGCCGCCAGCGACAGGAGGATCGGCATGAGGCCGCAGGGTAGCGGGATCGGCTTGGGCGGGGCGGGTTCGGAGCGGGTCGGGCGAGGGTGGGGCGAACGGGACTGAGAAGGCATGAAAGGTCTGAGGAAGTGTCCTCTGCCGGAGTGTCCCTACAACTCACCGACCAACCGGCTCACCGGCTCACGCGGGTCGGGGGGTGGGTCCGGAAGGAGCGGACGCGGGCGGGTGAGCTGGGTCGGAAAGTGGGTGTGAGTGGGGTTACAGGCTCGGGGCCAGGCGGACGCGGGTGGGCCAGCGAGTCAGAAGCGCGGGCGCGGATGGGGGTGCAGGTCCGGGGCAACGCGGGCGCGGATGCGGTTGCAGGTCCGGGGCAACGCGGATGCGGGGGTGGAGGGGTGGGGCGGTGGGGGTGGAGATGGGGTTTCGGTCTGGGGGTTGGTGGGGAAAAGGGCGGGCGGGGGCGTGCGGGCGGGGCTAAGCTGTCTTGGCATGGTCGCGACGCTCCTGCATGAGATTCCCCTGCAGGGCGGGGATGTGACAGACGGGGTGGTGCGCGTCGGAGACACCGTGCGCAGACCGGCCAGTACGTCGACGCCCGCCGTGCATGCCCTGCTCAGACACCTTGAGGCCGCCGGGTTCGACGGGGCTCCCAGGGTGTTGGGGTTCGATGGGTTCGGGCGCGAGGTGCTTACTTTTCTTCCTGGTACGACCGGGTTGCGGCTGGAGAGCGTGAGCGATGAGGCGCTGGCCGGGTTGGCGGAGTTGGTGCGCCGGTTTCATGATGCGACCGTGGGGTTCCCGCTGACCATGGATGGGTGGGAAGGGGGGTCGAATGACGACAAAGCGCCGGAAGTCATTGGGCATTGTGATTTAACGCCGGAGAACGTGATATTTCGCGCGACCGACCCCACCTCCCCCTACGCACTCATCGACTTCGACCTCGCCCGCCCCACGACGCGCCTCTTCGACATCGTCACCACCCTCCGCCATTGGGCGCCCATCTCCGATCCGGTCGACCGCACCCCGCTGCTCCGCACCGTCGACGTCGGCGCCCGGTTGCGGCTGTTCTGCGACGCGTACGGCCTGCCGCCCCGCGACCGGCGACGCCTGCTGGAGCTGGCCAGGCTGCGTTTTCACCGCTCGTACACGGTCATGCGCACCCGCGCCTCCTCCGGTGGCAACTGGGCCAAGATGTGGGCGAGCGGGGCGGGTGAGCGCATCCGGCGGGCCGCGGCATGGCTGGATGTGCACGAAGATGAGCTTCATGCGCATTTGGTGTGATCCTCTCGGCCTGGCCCTCGGCGTGGCTCTTGACCGGATTTTGGGTGATCCGCGAAGTTCCGCCCATCCCGTCGCCGTGTTCGGGCAGGCGGCGGGGCGGCTCGAAGGTGTGCTGTACAAGGACGACCGGACGCGCGGGGTCGTGCACGTCGCGGTGTGTGTCGGCGGGGCGGCGGCGCTCGGGGTGCTGGCGGTCCGGGTCGCGCCGCATGGTGCCGTACGTACGGGACTGACCGCCCTCGCCACCTGGGCCGTGCTCGGCGGCACCACGCTCGCCCGGGAGGGCGAGTACATGGCGGACGCGCTGGAGGGCGGCGACCTCGAACGCGCCCGCGAACGCCTCCCCCACCTGTGCGGGCGCGACCCGCGGCACCTGGAGGCGCCCGAGCTGGCGCGGGCCACGGTGGAGTCGCTGGCCGAGAACACCTCCGACGCCGTCGTGGCGCCGCTGCTCTGGGGGGCGGTGGCGGGGGTGCCCGGGTTGCTGGCGTACCGGGCGATCAACACGCTGGACGCCATGATCGGGCATCGTTCGCCCCGGTACGAGCGGTTCGGGTGGGCGGCGGCCAAGCTCGACGACCTGGCCAACTACGTCCCGGCACGGCTGACCGGCGTGCTCACCGTGCTGACCGCGCCCGATGCGGGCGGTGCGCGGGCCGTGCTGCGCAGGGACGGGCACCGTCATCCGAGCCCGAACGCGGGCCGGTGCGAGGCCGCGTTCGCCGGCGGGCTGGGGGTGACGCTGGGCGGCACCAACGTCTACGAGGGCAGGACCGAGGAGCGGCCCACCATGGGTGACGGGCCGCGGCCGCAGGTCGAGGACGTCAGGCGGGCGGTCAGGCTGACCCGGTCGGTGGGGCTCGCCGCCGCAGGGGTCGCCGTCGTCACGGCCTGGGCCCTACGCCGCCTCACCCGCCCCTGACCCACGCCACCGTCACGACTCGGACGGTGCGCCGTTGGTTCGCGAACCGAGGAAGGCGCCCCCCGCGGCCCGGGCAGGGGGCGCCGAAAGGCCACATGACGCGGTTGAGGTTGAGGACGAGCCAGACCACGAAGATCGAGATGAGCGTGATGCCGACCAGCGACTTCGCGGCGTTGTTGGCGACGACTTTCCTGGCCGTGACCTGCTTGGCGCTCTGCTTCCACACCTGACGCATGAGGATCATCGTCTGGAAGCGGCGACCGAGGGCGAACACGGCGATGGCGATGAGGATGAACAGGATGACACGGCCGTCTGCAGGTTCCACGGGCTTTCCCCCCTGTGGTCCTTCGAGAACTCCTTGATCCCCCCGAAACTTTTGAAGGCACAGAATACTCGCACGACCGCGTTTTGTGACGGTGATTATTCGTCGAGATCGACCACGATCGGCGCGTGATCGGACGGGCCCTTCCCCTTGCGGGCCTCGCGATCGACGTACGCCGAGCGCACCCGCCCCGCGACGTCCGCACTGGCGTAGACGAGGTCGATGCGCATGCCCTTGTTCTGGTGGAACATCCCGGCTCGATAGTCCCAGTACGTGAACGGGTGCGGCCCCTTCATGGGCGTCGGCACCACGTCGTGCAGCCCCAGCTCCAGCAGGGAGGCAAGGGCCTGGCGTTCGGGCGGCGTCACGTGGGTAGCGCCGGCGAAGAGGGCGGGGTCCCAGACGTCGGCGTCGGTCGGGGCGACGTTGTAGTCGCCGCAGGCCACCAGCGGGCCGCCGGGCAGCTCGGCGGCCAGCGCGTCTCTGAGCGCGGCGAACCAGGCCAGCTTGTACGCGTAGTGGGGCGAGTCGACGGTACGGCCGTTGGGCGCGTACAGGGACCAGACCCGCAGCCCGCCGCAGGTCGCGCCGATCGCACGGGCCTCGGGACGGGCGGCGCCGACCCCGTCGAGCTCGCCGAAGCCGGGCTCACCGGGGAAGCTCGGCGTCACCTCGTCCAAGCCGATCCTGGACAGCACGGCGACCCCGTTCCAGCGGCCGTCGCCGTGCGCGGCGGCGGCGTAGCCGAGCGCGCCGACCTCCGCCACGGGGAACGCCTCCGCGGCGCACTTGGTCTCCTGGAGGCAGACGACGTCGGGCTCGACGGCGGCCAGCCAGTCGAGCAGGCGGGGCAGCCGTGCCTTGACCGAGTTCACGTTCCACGTAGCCAGGCGCATCCTCCCAGCCTGCCACGCCACCCCGGATCAGGTGTCGAGGGCCTGCCGGATCCTGGCCGCCAGGGCGGCGGCCTCCTCCGGGGTGTGCTCGACGACGCCGTTCTCCGCCATCAGCGCGTGGTACTGCTGCCGCTCGTACGGCACGCCGGGCGGCAGGGCGGCGATGTGCCAGTGCAGGTGGGCGTTGCCCTGCTGGCTCCCCAGGGACAGCAAGTACGTGCGCTCGCACGGCACGCTCGCCTCAAGGGCCAGGGCGACCCGGCGCACGACCCGCATCACGGCCAGGAACCGGTCCTCGGTGAGGTCGCGGACGACGTGCTCGACGTGCGCCTTGGGCGCCACGAGGACGTATCCGGGCAGCGAGGCGAAGCGGGCGAGGAACGCGATGTGCTCGCCGTCGTCGTGGACGACCTCCTCGGGCTGGTCCGGGGATCCGTTGACGATCCCGCAGATGAAGCACGGTCCCGTGCGGGAACGGCGGCTGTAGCTCTCCAGGTCGAACGGCACCCGCCTGATCGGATCGGTCATCATCGCCCTTCACGGGAACACGTGGTCCGCATGTGCGTGATCGTCTCGGCCGAGCATAACGGCCGCCCCGGATCAGGATCTCCTGGTGCGCTCGACCCCCACGGTGATCTCGTTGTTCAGCCGGCGGCCCAGCAGCAGCTCCAGGTCGTCGCCGCTCCAGAACCTGCCGGGGTCGTACCAGTTGGGCCGCCGCCCGGCGGGCAGCAGCCCCATCTCCTCGTACGTGATCGCCACGACCTCGGCGCAGTAGGCGCTCTCCAGGTTCCGCTGCTTCGTCAGCCGGCCGGGGATGCGCCCCCTGAACCAGCGGGCGGCCAGCCGGGCGGTGGACGGGAACGGCGTGCCATCGAGCCTGGCGACCGTGCGCAGGGCGGCGTCCTCCATCTCGGGGGTGGCCTCGGGGTCGAGCTGGCGCAGCCAGGCGCGCTGGCCGTAGCGGTCGGCCCAGACGGTCACCGCGTCGCGCAGGTCGTGCAGCTGCACGCCGCGCTGGTGGGTGCCCGACCACAGGTCGGGCAGCGACCTGCCCAGCTCGGCGTGCCACATCATGGGGGGCAGGTCCTCGATGACGATCGCCATGCCCACGTGGTTGACCGGGCTGTTGGTCATCGTCTGGATGGCGCGGTCGGGGGCGGAACGCCCGCGGAAGATCCACAGGTCGCCGGTCCGCGTCACCCCGACGGCCTCGTCGAGTGTCAGCACAGGGCTTAGCCTAGGCACCATGCGCTGGTGGAAGTGGCTGGGTTTGGCGGGAATCATGGGCGTCGCCGCCACGGGGGTGGTGGTCGCGCGGGCCGAGCGGCGCCGCCGCGCGTACACCCCTGAGGAGATCAGGGCGCGGCTGCGCGAGCGCGCCGAGGAGGCGCAGGCCGCTCAGCCCGACGGTTTGAGGTCGTAGACGAAGACGACGTCGGGGTAGGCGGGGTTGTCGTCGTAGCCCTGGATGCCGCCCAGGAAGGCGCGGCGCGACTTGACCACCCAGGGCATCGCGGCGGCGGCCCGCTGGTCGAGCACCCGTGCCGTGGCGCGCTCGTAGACGCGCTGCGCGGCCGGCTTGTCGGTCACGGTCAGCTCGGGCACGGTGTCGAGCATCGCGTCGAGCTGCTGGTCGTTGAGGTACGACAGGTTCATGACGGGCGGGTTGGCGCTGTGAAAGACCTGCCCGAAGTAGGAGTAGCCGTCGGCGTAGTCGGGCCACCAGTACATGACGAAGATGTCCTGGCCGCGTTTCTTGCCCAGCTCCCATTGGGCGTTCCAGCGCATGCCGCGCACTTCGAGGGTGACGTTGAGCGCGGCCAGCGCCTTGCGCAGCCGCCTGGCCAGCACCTCCTCGTCGGCCTCGCCCTCGCCGTAGGTGAGCACCAGCCGCAGCGGCTTGCCGCCGGGCCCGTAGCCGGCCTGTCGCAGCAGCCGGGTGGCGGTCGCGAGGTCCTGCTCGGGCACCCGGTTCGGCATGTGGCCGAGCAGCCCTTCCGGGACGACGCCGCTGGCCGGCATGACCGAGCCGCCGAGCGCCTTGACGATGCCCCGGTAGGGGACGGCCTTCTGGACGGCCTTGCGTACCCTGATGTCCTTGAGCGGCCCCGAGGCGGTGTTGAACAGCATCACGGCGGTGCTGAACGAGGGCCGGTCGGAGGTGCGCAGGCCGGGCGCGGCCTGGGCGCGCGCGAACAACTCGGGGTCGAGCCTGTCGACGAAGCTGGCCTCGCCGCGCCGCAGCATCGAGTACGCCCGCTCGGGGTCGGGCACGACGCGGTACTTGATCGTGTTGTAGTGCGGCCTGTTCCACCCGCCCCAATAGCCGTCGTACGCGCTGAGCGTGAGCTCGTCCTCCTTGCCCTTGTTCCACCGCGTCACCGTGTACGGCCCTGACCCGGCGTCCCTGCCCTGCTGGAACCACTTGGTGAGGTCGGGGGCGGCCTTGGTGTCGTAGATGTAGGCGGCGTACCCGGCGGAGGCGACCAGGTCGAGCGGCACCGGATATTTCAGCGCGAACGTGACGGTCAGCGGCCCCTCGACCCGGATGGAGGAGACGGCGTCCCAGATGTAGCCGGCGCCGGCCTTGCCCTTGATCGTGCGCTCGATCGACGCCTTGACCGCCTCGGCGTCCAGCGGCCTGCCGGTGTGGAAGGTGACGCCGGAGCGCAGCGTGAACGTCCAGGTGCGGCCGTCGGCCGAGGAGCGCCACGAGGTGGCCAGGCGCGGCGCGGACTTCTTGGTGACGGGGTTCCAGTAGGTCAGGGTCTCGTAGACGTTCTGGAAGGCGATGATCTCGTTGGAGTAGGAGCGGCTCGGGTCCCACTCGGTGACGACGTCGGTGTTCTTGACGTAGACGAAAGGCGACTGGCCGGCCGGGGCCCGCTGCTCCTCCTGAGGCGGGGAGCAGGCCGCGAGCATCATCAGTGCGACGGCCGCTGCGAGTGGACGGCGCAACGCATCTCCCTCTGGTGGCCCGACGTACCCGGGGAAACCTACTCCAAGATCAACCCGGAAGGCGCCACGGTGTCCAAAAGTGCCGAAAAATTGGGCATTCCGGTGATCGTATTGCTATCCTCGGGGCTTGTCCCGTCCGGGGTTGCCAGCAAGGGACCGACCGGAGTGAGGTGCCATGGGTCGTAGCCGAACGATCCGCATGAAGATCATCGGTCTCCTTCTGGTGCCGCTGGCCTCCATGGTGGTGTTGTGGGGGGTCATCACCGCCGTCACCGCTACCGAGAGCTTGGAGCTGCGTCAGTACAAGACAGTCTGGACGAACCTGCGCCTTCCCGCGTACAAACTGATCAACGAGATTCAGCGTGAACGTCTCGTCTCGGCCCAGCTTCTCAAGAACGCCGCGACCAAGACCGCCCTGGCCACGCAGCGCACGCGCACGGACGCCGCCCGGGAGTCGTTCAGGCAGCTCTCCAGCAACTCCAAGGACAGATCGGAAGAGATCCGCAAACAGGTGGACGCGGTGAACACGGCAATCGACAGGCTCGATGCGATCCGGGGAGAGATCGACACGGGCCTGTCCGACCGTCTGCACACCGTGGAGTCGTTCAACGCGATGATCGACACCCTGTTCGGGCTGCACCGGCGGGTCGCGCTGATCGACGACATCCCGATCTACGAGCAGTCGCGCGTGGTCATCGACATGGGCTACGCCAAGGAGCTGCTGACCAGGGAGCAGGCCATCGGGCTCGGCACGCTGGAGCCGGCCGAGCGGCGGCTGTTCACGCAGATCGTCGGCAACCGGCGCTTCCTGCTCGACCAGGGCCTGGCCGAGCTGGACCCGGAGCTGCGCGACCCCCAGGTGGCCCTCATCACCTCGCCCGCCTACCAGCGGATGCGGATGATGGAGGACCAGATCATCGCGGGCGGGTCGGCCAGGAGCTGGCTGGGCACGACGGAGGTGCTGGCCAGGGCCTTCCACGAGGCGCAGATGCGGGCCAGCACGACGCTCAACCAGCGCGCCGATCCGATCGCGGACCAGGTGCTGGTGCGGGCGCTCGCGCTCGCGGGCACCGCGCTGGTCATGGTGATCGTGTCGATCGCGTTCTCGCTGCGGCTGGGCGACCGGCTGTCGAAGGAGCTCGCCTCGCTGCGGCTGGCCGCGCTCGAAGTGTCGCAGGAGCGGCTGCCGCACGTGGTGGCCAAGCTGCGCAAGGGCGAGAAGGTCGAGATGCCGGAGCTGTCGGTGGCGAGCACCACGGTCGAGATCGACGACGTGGGGCAGGCGTTCTCCACCGTGCAGCAGACCGCGGTCGAGGCCGCGGTCGGGCAGGCGCAGCTCAGCGAGGGCGTGGGGCACGTCTTCCGCAACCTCGCCAGGCGCAGCCAGACGCTGCTGCACCGCCAGCGCATCCAGCTGGCGGACATGCAGCACCGCGCCACCGACCCCGAGCAGCTCGACGACCTGTTCAAGCTCGACCACCTCACCACCCGCATGCGCCGGCACGCCGAGGGCCTGATCATCCTGTCGGGCGCCACGCCGGGGCGCGGGTGGAGCCGCCCGGTGCCGCTGCTCGACGTGGCGCGCGGCGCGGCGGCCGAGGTGGAGGACTACCAGCGCGTCGTCGTCGAGCCGATGCCCGGCCAGCGGCTGGCGGGGCCGGTGGTCGGGGACATGATCCATCTCATCGCCGAACTGATCGAGAACGCCACCGTCTACTCCCCCGCGCACACGTCGGTCATCGTGCGCGGCGAGGCGGCGGCCAGGGGCTTCGCCATCGAGGTGGAGGACCGCGGGTTCGGGATGGAGCCAGAGGAGCTGGCCGAGTACAACGAGCGGCTGGCCAGCCCACCGGAGTTCGACCTGGCCGACAGTGACCGGCTCGGCCTTTTCGTCGTCTCGCGCCTGGCCGCCAGGCATGACATCCGCGTGACGTTGCGCGGTTCACCATATGGAGGGACCACCGCGATCGTGTTGATCCCGGAAGAGCACGTGGCCGAACCCGAACCCGAGGCCGAGGCTCCGAAGAAGGAGCCGGTCCGCCCGATGCGGGTGGTGCGAAGTGACTGAAGAGCGCTGGCTGGACGAGGACGCGGGTCCGATCGTCCCTGCCTATCTGCTGACCAGGGGCCGTACGGTGCCCGCGAGCGAGGCCATCGACCTCATCGCGGTGATCATCACGGCGGGCGGCCTGGCGCCGCCGCGCGGCCTCGACCCCGAACATCTGATCATTCTGCAGAAGTGCACCCAGCCCACCCGGCTCGTGGACGTCGCCGCCGAGCTGAACCTGCCGATCGGCGTGGTCCGGGTCCTGGTCGGCGACCTGCACGCGCAGCAGCTCGTGCAGGTCGAGCTGCCGCCGCCCGCGCCGGACGCGAAGGTGCTGCTCGAAGTCATCAGCGGGCTCAAAGCGCTGTGACGGCCGCCTGAACCCCTTGCGGGGTCTCAGGCGGCTTCATGCTGCCAGGACGTCCTCGGCCCGGTGACAGGCCACCTGGCGGCCGCCCAGGTCTCGCGGCTCCGGCGCCTGCTCACACTTCTCGACCGCCATCGGGCAGCGCAGCCGGAACGGGCAGCCCGTCGCCGCCGGCACCGCCTCCGTCCTCCCCCTCGCCTGCGGCGGCTCCCCTCCCAGCTTCGGTACGGCGTCGCGCAGTGCCCTGGTGTACGGGTGCGCCGGGCTCTTCAGCAGCTCGGCGGTCGGCCCCGACTCGACCACCCGGCCCGCGAACAGCACGTGCGAGGTCCTGCAGAGCCGCTCGACGACGGCCAGGTTGTGGGTGATGAGCAGGCGCTCGGTGTCCAGGGACGCCAGCAGGTCGAGGACCCTGGCCTGGACGGTGACGTCGAGCGCGCTGGTGGGCTCGTCGAGGATGAGCAGGCGGGGGCCGACGGCCAGGGCACGGGCGATCACCACGCGCTGGCGCTGGCCGCCGGAGAGCTGGTGGGGGCGGCGGTCGGCCAGCTCGGGGGCGAGGCCGACCTGTTCGAGCAGTTCGCCGACGCGGGCGCGCTCGGCGCGCGGGAGCGCCTCGGCGATCGAGCGGCCGACGCGCATCCTGGGGTCGAGGGCCTCGGCCTGGAAGACGGGCTGGACGTCCTTCCTGAACGCCCTCAGGTCCACTTTTTTCAGCGTTTGGTCGCCGTACCAGATATTTCCTGACATGGGGGTGAGGAGGCCGAGGAACGCGCGCGCCAGCGTGGTCTTGCCCGACCCGCTCTCCCCGATCAGCCCCACGCCGCCCTCGGTGATCTCCAGGCTGACGTCGTGGACGACCGGGCGGCGGGCGTACCCGAGAGTCACCCGCTCCGCCCTGAGCACGGGTCCTGTCACGGCAGCGCCTCCAGCAGCTCGCGGGTGTAGGGATGGGACGGCTCGGCCAGCACCCGTGCGGCCGGCCCCGACTCGACCACCGCGCCGTCCTTCATGACGAGCACCCGGTCGGCGATCGTCGAGACCAGGGCGAGGTCGTGGGAGACCAGCAGCAGCGCGAGGCCGCGTTCCGCGCGCAGCCGGCGCAGCACGCCGACCACCTCGGCCTGCACGGTCACGTCGAGCGCGCTGGTGGGCTCGTCGGCGAGGATCACCTCGGCGCCCAGGGCGATGGCGAGCGCGATGGCGAAGCGCTGCGCCTGGCCGCCGGAGACCTCGTGCGGGTAGCGGCGCAGGATCGCGGGGTCGAGCAGCACCGCCTCGACGGCCTCCGCCATGGCCCGCTCGGGGTCGTCGCGGCCGTGCAGCCGCAGCGCGCGGCGCATCAGCGTGCCGAGCCTGGTGGCGGGGCTGAGCGCGGCCTGGGGCGACTGCATGACCAGGGCCGCCCTGGCGCCGCGCAGCTCGCGCAGGGCCTTCTGCGAGGCCGTCATGACGTCCACGCCGCACACCTTGACCTGCCCTGAGACCTCGGCGTGCTCGGTGAGCCCGAGCAGCGAGAGCAGCGTCGTGGACTTGCCTGAGCCGCTCTCCCCCACGATCGCCACGGACTCACCGGCGGCGACGTCCAGCTCGGGCACCTCGGCGACCGGCCGGCCGCCGTAGCTGACCCGCAGGTCGCGTACCTCGATCACCTGACCGCCCTCCGCGGGTCGAGCGCGTTGCGCAACCCCTCGCCCAGCACGTTGAACGCGAACGCCGTCACCAGGATCGCGAGACCTGGGAAGGTGACCACCCACCAGTTCGTGGTGAACAGCGTCTGCCCCTGCTGCACCATCAGCCCCCACTCCGCCGTGGGCTCCTGCGCGCCCAGCCCCAGGTACGACAGCGCCGCCGAGGTCAGGATCACCCCGCCCGCGTCCAGCGAGATCTGCACCAGGACCGGGGTGAGCGAGTTGGGCAGCACGTGCCGCAGCACGATCAGCGGGGCCGGCACGCCGAGGCAGCGGGCGGCGTCCACGTAGGGGCGGGTGGCGATCGAGGCGGCCACGGACGCCGACAGCCGGGTGTACCAGGGCCACCAGGTCGCCGCGATGGCCAGGATGACGGTGTTGACGCTGGGCTGCAGCACGACCGCGAGCGCCAGCGACAGCAGCAGCGCGGGAAAGGCCAGGAAGACGTCCGTGACCCGCATGATCACGTCCCTGATCCAGCCGCCCGCGTAGCCGGCGGTCACGCCGAGCGTGACGCCGACCACCGCCGAGACCGCCAGCACCGCCACGGCGATGAACAGCGAGGTGCGGCCGCCGTACAGGATCCTGGTGAGCACGTCGCGGCCGACCTGGTCGGTGCCGAACCAGTGCGCGACGCTCGGCTCCATCAGCCGCTCCAGCGGGCGCGGATCGTCCGCCGGGTACGGCGCCAGCCACGGCGCGAGCACCGCGGCCAAGACGATGAGCACGATGAGCACGGCGCCGAACGCGGCGAAGCGGTCGGGGACGCGCGGCAGCGTGCGCCGCAGCGGCTGCGCGTCCTGAGTCTGCTCCTTGGTGCTCATCGGGTCCTCGTTCTGGGGTCGACGAAGCCCTGGAGGATGTCCACGACCAGGTTGGCGAGGACGTAGACCAGGGCGACGAGGAGGGTGACGCCCGCGATGGCCGGGGTGTCCAGCGAGCGGATCGACTCGGCGGCGTAGCGGCCCAGGCCGGGCCAGTTGAAGACGGCCTCGACGAGGAAGCCGTTGACGATCGCGTACGCGAAGACGAGGGCGATGAGCGACAGCACCGGGTTGAGCGCGGGCCGCAGGGCGAACTTGGTCAGGATGGACGTCTCGCCGAACCCGAGTGCCCGCTCCAGCCTGGCGTGGTCCTGCCCCGACTCCTCGATGAGCGCGGCCCTGGTCATCTGGGCGATGACGCCGGCCGGGTAGGCGGCCACGACCAGGGCGGGCAGCACGAGGTGCTCCAGCGTGCTGGTGAGGATGGGCCAGTTGCCGGTGATGAGGGCGTCGACGGCGGTGATGTTCGTCCAGAGGGTGAGGGGGCTGGTGGTGTCGAGCGAGGAGTCGTACTCGCCGGCGACGGGGAACCAGCCGAGGTTGCTGGCGAAGACGGTCTGGAGTGCCAGGGCGAGCCAGAAGACGGGGACGGAGACGGCCAGCATGCTGCCCAGCCGTACCCCGAAGTCCGGAAATTTCGTCTTGTAGCGGGCGGCGAGCACGCCGAGCGGGATGCCCGCCGCGATCGCCAGCAGCAGCGCCGCCCCCACCAGCTCCAGCGAGGCGGGAAACGCGAGGTAGAGGTCGTCCAGCACCGGCTGCCTGGTGCGCAGGCTGATCCCCCAGTCGCCGCTCAGCAGGTCGCGTACGTAGGCCAGCAGCTGCATGGGCAGCGGGTCGTCCAGCCCGAACCGCGCCCGCGCCTCCGCGAGCTGCTCGGGCGTCGCCTTCGGCCCGGCGAAGGCGACCGCCGGATCGCCCGGCACCAGCCGCATGACCACGAACGTGAGCACGACCACGCCGGCCACGACCAGGAGGGCCTGGCCGAGCCGGCGGGTCAGGTAACGGAGCATGGCCTAGCGCTTGAGGTCGTAGAAGAAGACCACGTTGGGATAGGCGGGATTGTCCGTGTACCCCTGGACGTCGGACGACAGCGCGCGCTGGTACGTCTGCACGTACGGCACCGCGACCGCCGCCTCCTCCTGGATGATCTTCCGCTGCAGCTCCTCATAGGAGTCCGCGGCGGCCGAGACGTCCGTCGCGGTCAGCTCGGGCAGTTTGTCGATGGCCGCGTCGATCTCGGCGTTCTTGAGGTAGGACAGGTTGAACTGCGGCTTGTCCGCGCTCTTGAACACGTTGAGGAACCACGAGTAGGCGTCCGGATAGTCCGGGTACCAGTACATGACGAAGATGTCCTGGCCGCGCTTCTTGCCGAGGTCCCACTGCGCGCCCCAGTTCATGGGCTTGGCCTGGAGCGTCACGTTGAGCTTCTGCAGCGCCGAGCTGAGCAGCGTGACCAGCAGCTTCTGGTCCTCGTCGCCGATGCCGTAGGTGAGGCTGAGCTCCAGCTCGGGGTTGTCGGGGCCGTACCCGGCCTCGGCCAGCAGCTCCTGCGCCTTGACGAGGTCCTGCTTGGGCTGCATGTTCTCGGCGTGCCCGAGCAGGCCGGGCGGCACCAGGCCGCTCGCCTTGTGCCCCGCGCCCTCCAGCGCCGCCGACAGGCCGTCGTAGTCGATGGCGAGCTGCAGCGCCTGCCTGATCCTGACGTCCTTCGCCGGGCCCTCGGCGGTGTTGAAGAGCACCAGCAGGTTCTGGAACGACTCCGTCTCCTTCACCTGCACGCCCTGCGTGGCGCGCGCCTGGTCGAACAGCTGCGGGTTGAGCCGCTCCACGAAGTTCACCTCGCCGCGCTGCAGCAGCTGCCAGGCGGTGGTGATCTCGGGCGTGACGCGGAAGGTCACCTTCTTGTACTGCTCCGGCTTCCAGCCGCCCCAGTAGTCCTCGAACGCCTTGAGCGTGAGCTCGTTCTCCTTGCCCTTCTGCCAGGAGTCGATCGTGTACGGGCCGGTCCCGGCGGTCTTCTCTCCGTCGGCGTCCACCGCGTCCACATCGTAGATCCAGGCCGCGTAGCCGGAGGCGGCGACGAGGTCGAGCGGGGCGGCGTACTTGAGGTCGAAGACGACGGTGCTCGCGTCGGGCGTCTCGATCTTCTCGACCGGGTCCCAGATGTAGGCGGCGCCGCCCTTCTTGTCCTTCGTGCGCTCGATGGCCTTCTTGACGGCCTCGGCGTCCATCGTGGCGCCGGAATGGAACTTGACGCCCTGCCGCAGCGTGAACGTCCACTGCTTGCCGTCGCCCGACGACTTCCACTCGGTGGCGAGGCGCGGCTTTGCCTGCTTGGCCTGCGAGTCGTACCTGGTCAGGCCCTCGTAGATGTTGGACAGCGCGATGATCTCGTTGGAGTAGGAGGTCGCGGGGTCCCAGTCGGTGACCACGTCGTGGTTGGGGGCGTAGACGAACGTGCTGTCGTTGACCTGCCCGCCCGCCGGGGCGCCCGTGCTCGCGCGGGGCTCTGGGGTGCCGCCGGCGCCGCGTACCTGGCCGCCCGCGCACGCCGACGCGGTCAGAGCCAGGACACCGGCCACCCCGGCGACGAACAGTCGCTTGTGCCAGCGCATGGGGGGATCCTTTCGATATTCACCGGGCGAGGGGTCCGGCTGCTTTGACGTGCACCCGCACGGCGGGCTCGGAGAGATAGCTCAGCGGCACCTCGAGGAGGTCCACGATCTCCACCGTGGAGGGGTCGGCCCCCGCCGCCACGGCCCGCGTACGCGCCTCCTCTTTAGCGCTTTCGATGGCCTGTGTCCGGCTTTCTCCCGCAGGCAAGATCGTATCGACTCTGCCGCTCGCGAGGGCGATGGCGGCCCCCACCGCGTTGGCCACCTCGGCGTGCTCCGGCCTGATCACCCGGCTCACCCCGGGGATCTCGGCGGGCAGCAGGAACGCGCCGCCGCCCACCGCGACCAGGGGACGGTCGGCGCGGCCGAGCGTCATCCTGTCCACGGCGTCGGCGACCAGCTCGTCGGCGACCGCGACCGCGCCCGTCAGCACGTCGTCACCGCGCAGGCGCTCCTGCCAGTCGTCGGCGCCCGCCGGCACGCGGCCCGCCGCGACCGCGGCGTCCGTCATCGTCGCCGTCGTCCCGCCGAACACCAGCGCCTCCGTGGCGATCCGGTAGCCCACCGAGTCGGGGCCGAGCCCACCGGGCCGGACCACGGTGCCGCCGCCGAGCGCGATGGCCAGGATGTCCGGCATGCGGAAGTTGGTGAGCACGCCGCCGATCTCGGTCGCCGCCGCCGACTCCCTCGGGAACCCGCCGACCAGCACCCCCAGGTCGGTGGAGGTGCCACCGACGTCCACGACGATCGCGTCCGGCACCCCCGACAGGTACGCGGCGCCGCGCAGCGAGTTCGCCGGGCCCGAGCCGATCGTGGAGACCGGCAGGCGGGCGGCCTGCTCCAAGGTCATTAGGGTGCCGTCGTTCTGCGCCAGGTAAGGGCGTGCGCTCAGGCCGCGCTCGGCCAGCGCCGTGACCAGGGCGTCGGTGACGTGGGCGGCGACGCCGTACAGGGCGGCGTTCAGCACGGTCGCGTTCTCGCGTTCGAGCAGGCCCAGCGAGCCGATCTCGTGGCTCACCGACACCGGCAGCCCGTACTCGGCCGCCACCAGCTCCGCCACCCGCCGCTCATGGGCGTCGTCGGCCGGGCTGAACACGCCGGTGACCGCCACCGCGTCCGCCTCGACGCCGTCGAGGAAGCGGCGCACGGCGTCCAGGTCGAGCGGGCCGATCTCGCGGCCGTCCACGTAGTGGCCGCCCGGCACGATCGCCTCGCCGGCCGACACGACCTCGCGCAGGTCGTCCGGCCAGTCGGACAGCGGCGGCACCGCCGTGGTGGCGGGCGCGCCGAGCCGCAGCACGGCCACCCGGCCGAGCGCGCGGCGCTCCAGGATCGCGTTCGTGGCGTGCGTGGTGCCCAGCATGACCCGCGTGACGTCGGAGCGGTCCTCGACCTGCTCCAGTACGGCGTCCAGCGCGGCGCGCAGGCCGTCGGTCACCTCGGGGGTGGTCGGCCGCTTGGCCTTGGCGAGCACCCGGCCGTCCGCGTCCAGCACCACGGCGTCGGTGTTCGTGCCGCCGACGTCGATCCCGATGCGCAGGTCAGCCACGCGCGTTCAGCTCCTCAACGGGGACGTAGTCCAGGTCGTATCCGAAGGCACGCGGGCCCGCCGTCTCCAGGCCCTTGCCCGTACGCCAGAGCGGGTCGCAGGGCCAGGCGAGGACCGTCACCCGCTGGCCGTACCTGAGCGCCTCGGTCTGGATCGCGGCGGCCGTCTCGGTGTCCACGACCGTGATGAGGTCGGGCACCATGGCGCGGGCTCGGCCCTCCTCGATCGCGACGAGGTTCTCGTTCTGCAGCTCCAGGCTCAGGCGGCGGCCGCGGTCGTCGCCGGTGCCCTCGATGACGGCGGTGCCGCGGACGAAGCCGCCCGTCGTGCGCCGCTCGACGTCGGTCAGCTTGCCGGTGATCAGCCTGACCGCGCCCAGGCGCGCGCGCAGCGCCTCCAGGGGGTCCGACGCGCCCTGCGTGGCCCGGCCGACCTCCAGGGCGCGGGTCACCGTACCCTCGATGACCGCTCCCCTGGCCGTGGCGCCGGTGAGGATGAAGTCGGCCATCAGCGCGTGCGAGCCCACGGCCACGCAGACGGCCCGCGCGATGCGCTCCGACCAGAGGCCGTCGAGCGGGCGGATGGTGACCACGTTGCCCGCGACGTCCGACATGATCACGATGTCGGCGGGGACGCCCGCGACGTACATGGAGATCATCTGGACCTCGGGGAACGCGCGTCCCATGCCGTCGGCGTCGAGCAGTGGCAGGCCGAGCTGGGCCGCCCAGGCGACCGGCGCGACGCCGTTCGCGCCGCCGATCTCCGAGGACATGATCGCGGTCGGCGGGCGGCCGAAGACGCGCTCGATCTCCTCGGCGATGCGCTTGGGCTCGTCCTCGCCGTGGATCATCTCGTGGCTCACCGTCGGGGCGCCGATGCCGGACAGCGGCACCACGAGGGCGTCGTCCGCCAGGTCGTCCAGGGTGACGAGCGGGACGGGGCCGTGCTCGCGGATGGCGCGCACCGCCGCCAGCGATCCTGAACGGACGTCGCCCCCGCCGCCGGTGCCGAGCACGGCACAGCCACGCGCGAGGGCCTGGATGTCACTCACATCAATCCTCATTGGCGACACAACCAACCACATGGGCGCACATTCCGCCAGTCCAGCACGTTTCGCACGGGTGAAAACGATCCCCATGCACCGATTCCGTTGTCCTGGTATGTGTGGGGGCGAGGGATGGGAGGGCCGTATGCGCATTTCGGTGGCCGCCGACAGCAAGGACGGCGTGGCCGAGCGGGTCGTGGCGGAGCTTCGCGGGCGCGGCCACGACGTCGTCACGCACGGCGCGCTCAACGACGACGAGCGCGACGACTGGGCGTGGGCCTGCGAGCTGACCGCGCGCGACGTCGCCGAGGGACGTGCCGAGCAGGGCGTCGTGTGCTGCTGGACCGGCACGGGGGCGTCGATCGCGGCCAACAAGGTGCCGGGGGTGCGGGCGGCGCTGTGCGTGGACGCGTACACGGCCGACGGGGCCCGCAAGTGGAACGACGCCAACGTGCTCGCGCTGAGCCTGCGGCTGACCTCGGACGTGGTGCTCGACGAGATCCTCGACGCCTGGTTCGCCGGCCGCCCCAGCGACGACCCCGCCGACCAGGCCAACATCACCCACGTCGGCCGCATCTGACCGGCCGCATCTGACCGGCCGCGGGCGTCAGGGCCGCCGTCACGGGAGGGGCTCCTCCCCCGCATCCTCCGGCCGGGAGGACGGCCGGAGACGGTCCTGTCACCACGGACGCCGGGAAATCGTCGGTCCCTGGCCGTAGGGTGCTGGGCATGACCCTCGTCCTGCTCCGCGGCGGGCTGGTGTGGCGGCCCCGTCAGCCGGCCCTCGAGCCCGCCGACCTCCTGGTGCGCGACGGGCGCATCGCGCAGGTGGCGCCGCGCGTCGACGCGCCGCCGCAGGCGCGGGTCGTCGACGTCACGGGGCAGGTGGTGCTGCCCGGCCTGGTCGAAGCCCACTGCCACCTCGACAAGACGCTCTACGGCGGCCCCTGGGTGCCCCACTCGGCCGACGACACGCTCGCCGGCCGCATCGGCAACGACCTCGGCCGCCGCGCCGAGCTGGGCGTCCCGAGCGTGCCGCGCGTCAGGGCGCTGCTGGAGCGCATGATCGCCTTCGGCACCGCCCACGTGCGCACCCACACCGACATCGACCCGCAGGTGGGGCTGCGCGGCGTCGAGGCGGTCCGCGAGGCCGCCGCCGGCCTGCCGATCGGCGTGCGCCAGGTCGCCTTCCCCCAGCACGGCGTGCTCACCAACCCTGGCACGGCCGAGCTGCTCGAAGAGGCGCTGCAGAACGGCGTGGAGGCCGTGGGCGGGATCGACCCGGCGGGCATCGACCGCGACCCTGTGCGCCACCTCGACGTCGTCTTCGGGCTGGCCGAGCGCTACGGCGCCCACCTCGACATCCATCTCCACGACGGCGGCACCTTAGGCGGGTGGGAGCTGGAGCTGATCATCGAACGCACCCGCGTGCTCGGGCTGGGCGGCCGGGTGGCCGTCAGTCATGCGTACGCGCTGGGGCAGCTCGACGACGCCGCCCAGGGCCGGCTCATCGACGGGCTGGCCGACGCCGGGGTGGCGCTCGTCACCGCGGCGGTCTACAGCTTCCCCGTGCCGCCCGTGAAACGGCTGCGGGCCGCGGGGGTCACGCTCGCGTGCGGGCACGACGGCATCCGCGACCTGTGGGGGCCGTACGGCAGCGGCGACATGCTGGAGCGCGCCATGCATCTCGCCTACCGCAGCACCTTCCGCAGAGACGACGACATCGAGCTGGCTCTTGAGGCCGCCACCACGGGCGGCGCCCGCCTGCTCGGCCTCGGCTCCTACGGCCTGGCCCCCGGCGACCGCGCCGACCTGGTCGTGGTGCCGTGCGGGAGCGCGGCGGAGGCCGTGGTCGTTCACCCTGCGCGCACTCTGGTCATGAAGGACGGCGTCGTCCTGCACAATTGACCGGCGGGACCATCGAAAGGCAGGCAAGTGCTCTCTATTCACCAGCGGATCGCCGCAGAGCTCGGCGTGCGCGACGGCCAGGTGCAGGCGGCCGTCGAGCTGCTCGACGGCGGCGCGACCGTGCCGTTCATCGCGCGATACCGCAAAGAGGCCACCGGCGCTCTCGACGACGCGCAGCTGCGCACGCTGGAGGAGCGGCTGCGCTACCTGCGCGAGCTCGAGGAGCGCAGGACGGCGATCCTGGAGTCCATCGAGTCCCAGGGCAAGCTCGACGACGAGCTGCGCGAGCAGATCATGGCGGCCGAGACCAAGGCCAGGCTCGAGGACATCTACCTGCCCTACAAGCCCAAGCGGCGCACCAAGGCGCAGATCGCCCGCGAGCTGGGGCTCGAGCCGCTGGCCGACAAGCTGCTCGCCGCCCCCTCGCTCGACCCCGCCGCCACCGCCGAGAGCTTCGTCACCGAGGGCGTCGCCGACGCGAGCGCGGCGCTCGAAGGCGCGCGGGCCATCCTCATCGAGCGCTTCGCGGAAGACGCCGACCTCATCGGCGGCCTGCGCGAGCAGCTGTGGACCCGCGGCCGGCTGGTGTCGAAGGTCCGCGAGGGCAAGGAGGCGGCGGGGGCCAAGTTCGCCGACTACTTCGACTTCGGCGAGCCGTTCCCCAAGCTGCCCTCCCACCGCATCCTCGCCATGTTCAGGGGCGAGAAGGAGGAGATCCTCTCCGTCACGCTCGAGCCCGACGACAGCCCCGACTACGAGATGCGCGTCGCCGCCAGGTTCGGCATCTCCGACCAGGGGCGCCCGGCCGACAAGTGGCTGGGTGAGACCGTGCGCTGGGCGTGGCGCACCCGCATCCTCGTCCACCTGGGCATCGACCTGCGCATGCGGCTGTGGCAGGCCGCCGAGGACGAAGCGGTGCGGGTCTTCGCCGCCAACCTGCGCGACCTGCTGCTCGCCGCGCCGGCCGGCGCGCGGCCCACCATGGGGCTCGACCCCGGCCTGCGCACCGGCGTCAAGGTCGCGGTCGTCGACGCCACCGGCAAGGTCGTCGACACCGCCACCATCTACCCCCACGAGCCCAAGCGGCAGTGGGACCAGTCGCTGGCGGTGCTCGGCGCGCTCGCCCAGCGCCACGGCGTCGAGCTGATCGCCATCGGCAACGGCACGGCCTCCCGCGAGACCGACAAGCTGGCCGGCGAGCTGGTCAAGCACATGCCGGGGCTCACCAAGATCGTCGTGTCCGAGGCCGGCGCGTCCGTCTACTCCGCCTCCCCCTACGCCTCGCAGGAGCTGCCCGAGCTCGACGTGTCGCTGCGCGGCGCTGTCTCCATCGCGCGGCGGCTGCAGGACCCGCTGGCCGAGCTGGTCAAGATCGACCCCAAGTCCATCGGGGTCGGCCAATACCAGCACGACCTCGCCGAGTCCAAGCTGTCCCGCTCGCTCGACGCCGTCGTCGAAGACTGCGTCAACGCGGTCGGCGTCGACGTCAACACCGCCTCGCCCCCGCTGCTCACCCGCGTGTCCGGCATCGGCGCCACGCTCGCCGAGAGCATCGTGCGCCATCGCGACGCCAACGGCCCCTTCCGCACCCGCTCCGCGCTCAAGAGCGTGCCGCGGCTCGGGCCCAAGGCGTTCGAGCAGTGCGCGGGCTTCCTGCGCATCAGGGGCGGCGACGACCCGCTCGACGTCTCCGCCGTGCACCCCGAGTCCTACCCGGTGGTGCGCCGCATCCTGACCTCGGCCAAGACCGACCTCAAGTCGCTGATCGGCAACACGGCGGCGCTGCGCTCGCTCGACCCGCGCGCGTTCACCGACGACACCTTCGGCCTGCCGACCGTCACCGACATCCTGCGCGAGCTGGAAAAGCCCGGCCGCGACCCGCGTCCCGCCTTCAAGACGGCCACCTTCAAGGAGGGCGTCGAAAAGCTGTCCGACCTGACGGCCGGCATGATCCTTGAGGGCGTGGTCACCAACGTGGCGGCGTTCGGCGCGTTCGTCGACGTCGGCGTCCACCAGGACGGCCTCGTCCACGTCTCGGCCATGTCCCGCACGTTCGTCTCCGACCCGCGCGACGTCGTCAAGCCGGGCGACATCGTCCGCGTCAAGGTCCTGGGGGTCGACATCCCCCGTAAGCGCATCTCCCTGACCTTGCGCCTCGAAGACGAGACCACGCAGGAGGGCACCGACACCCCCCGCAGGGGCGCCGGCCGCCAGGGCTCCCGCGACGGATCCCGCGGCGAAGGCGGCCGCGGCGACGGATCTCGCGGCGCCGGCGGACGGGGCGAGGGCGGCCGCGGCAACGGCGGACGCGGTGACAACGGACGCGGTGACAACGGACGTGGCGACAGCGGCCGCGGTGAAGGTGGCCGCGGAGATGGCGGACGCGGCCAGGGCCCACGTGGCGAGGGCGGACGCGGCGACGGAGGCCGCGGACAGGGCGGACAAGGCGGGCAGGGCGGGCGCGGCCAGGGCGGCAACGGCGGCGGACGCGGGCGCGGCGACGGAGGCCGCGGCGGCCAGCGCCGCCAGGACCGCCCGGCCCCGACGGGCGCCATGGCCGAAGCTTTGAGAAAGGCCGGCCTCGGCGGCGACTCCCGCTGACCACGAAACGGCGGTCCCGCCCCAAGCCCACGCTCCGGCCGGGACCGCCACCATGCATCCCCTGACCAGCCCCAACCCACACCCACGCTCGTGCCCGCGCTCGGGTCTCTCGGCTGGTGGCGAACGTGGGGCTGGGCGGGCTGGTGGGAAGGCGCGTGGCGATACGGTCTAAGGGTGAGCAGCACTGCGTTCGATACGGCGATCACCCAGGCTCGCGACCTGCTCAGGTGGCGCTCTCCGTTGCGTACCGAGCTTTGGGCGGCCAGGCTCACGGCCGGGCTGGAGGGGTCGGGGCAGGTGGAGGAGTTTCTGGGGCAGGCGGCCGAGGACGGTGGGATGGAGGCTCGTCTTGCTCTGGCTGCTCTCGCCGCAGTCAACCGCCCTACCGACGCCCCTGCCTGGGGTGACGAGGGCGAGGGCGCGACTTCGCCCGGCGACGAGGCCGAGGGCTCGGTGTCTTCTGATGCTGAGGGTGATGGCTCCGTCGATTCCGCCGGAGGTGCTGAGGGTGATGGCTCCGTGGATACCGCTGGAGGTGCTGAGGGCGCTTCGGGCGTGAGTGGGCTGTTCGCGGTGGCTGGGCGTGGGGTGGCCGACACCTTGGCCGGGTGGGTGCGGCGGATGGGGCAGGTTCAGTGCGAGGGCGGCTGGTACGGGAAGGCCGACCCCTACGGCGAGCAGGTGCTGGCGGTGCTGTCGTTCCGGTACGACAACGGCAAGGAGCCGCACATCCTCGTCGTCGGCATCGACCAGCCCAGCGGCGGCCTGGCGGTGGACGCGCTGGTGGAGGAGGCGAAGTTCCTCGACGAGCTGGATCTGCGGCCGACGCCTCCCGAGAGCGTGGCGGCCAGGATGCTGGATGCGTTCGCGCTCACCGACCGCGTCATGGGGGCGCAGGTGGCCGACACCCTGCCGGAGGTACGGCCGTTCGCGATCACGCGGGCCCGCACCGTACTGGAAGGGGCGCGCCTTCGCGATACCGGATCGGCTGCCGGCCCGCAGCATGATGTGTCCGGCTCTGAAACGGGTTCGACTGCCGGAACGGCCGGCATCACTGAGACGGCGGCACCCGCCGAAACCACCGGCTCGGCTGGAGCGACGGGAGAGCCTGGGCCGATGCCGGTGGGGCCCGGCGCGCGGGAGGCGTTCGAGGTGTTGATGGAGTTCGTCGGCGAGCGGACGTTGTGGTGGAGTCCGGCGCGGGTGTCGCAGTTCCTGACGCAGTGGCTGCCTCGGGAGGCCATCCTGTCCGACGCGGCGGTCGAGGCGATGCCCGAGGTGGTGCGGGCCTGGACGATGCGTCAGGGCGGCCACCCGGCCGTATTGCGGCAGATCGACCACGATGCTCCGCGCCTGCCGGCTCTCATGGCGGACGAGTCTCTCGCCTCACTCAACAAGCGCCTCGCTCTGGCCGCCCGTGAGGGTTAGCCCATCAGACGAACGGTCCTTGCATGACAGGACAATGTGGGCAATCAAAAGGTCGGCTGAAGGGTGTGGGCGGTCAGAAGGCCGACAGGACGGCGTGGGCACTCAGAAGGCCGACAGGACGTCAGAAGGCCGACAGGGCGGCGTGGGCGGTCAGAAGGCGTAGCGGATATTGCAATAAGGCAGGCGGGCGCTGATGAGGTCGGTGAGGGCTGCGACGTAGCGGCCCTTGTGGCCGGTGCGGTAGCGGACGTTCCAGCCGCCCGTCTGGGAGCGTTTCGGCTGCTGGAGGTCCGGGCGCCACAGCACTTCCTCGGCCTTCGGGTGCCAGCCCAGGTTGACCTCGTGCAGGCGGTCGTTGTGGGTCAGGAAGATGATCTCGGCGGCGAGCTGGGCGCGGGCCTCGGGGCTGAGGGCGTCGTCGAGGTGGGTGAGGAGTTCGGCCCAGTCGTCGAGCCACCCCTCGCGTACGACGACAGGGCTGAAGTTGACGTGCACCTCGTACCCGGCGGCCACGAAGTCGTTGATGGCCTCGATCCGGTCGGCGACGGGCGAGGTACGGATGTCGAGCAGCTTCGAGTCGGCCGCCGGCATGAGGCTGAACCGCACCCGGGTGCCGCCGCGCGGGTCCCAGGAGAGCAGGTCGCGGTTGACGTACTTGGTGGCGAAGCTGGCCTTGGCGTTGGGCAGCCGCCCGAAGAGGTCCACCAGGTCGCGCACGTTGCCGGAGATGGTGGCGTCGACCGAGCAGTCGGAGTTCTCGCCGATGTCGTAGACCCAGTCGCGCGGGTCGACCTGGTCGGGCTCGGGTTTGACGCCCTGCCGCCCGGCGTGGCGCTCGAGGTAGCCGAGGATCTTGTCGATGTTGGCGAAGACGGTGATGGGGTTGCTGTAGCCCTTGCGGCGCGGCACGTAGCAGTAGGCGCAGGCCATGGCGCAGCCGTTGGCGGTGGACGGCGCGATGAAGTCGGACGAGCGGCCGTTGGGCCGGGCGGTGAGCGACTTCTTGATGCCGAGCACGAGCGACTCGGTCTTGATGCGCACCCAGCGGCTGACGTTGGTCTCGTCGCCGTACAGCTCGGGGATGCGGTGGTGGCTTTCGACCTCGATCAGCTCGGCCCCGGGGAAGCGGGCGAGGATCTCCTGCCCTCGCGGCAGCTCTGCTGCGGCCGGTTCGAGGTATATGCGGCGGATATCCAGCAAAGAGTTACTGATCGTGATTGTCATCTCACTTCCAGGTTACCCGGGCTGGTCCACAGGACAGGCGTACGCGGTCCGGGAGGCGAGCTGCCAGGTCAGGACGGCGGCGCCGCAGCGGCGGCAGTGCTCGCGCTTGTAGACCCAGCGCTCGTCGGGCGCCGCCGGGTCGCTCACCACCTGCCCCGCGTCGCGCCCCAGGGCCATGTACGTCCGTGCCGCCTCCCACAGCCGCCCGGCCGTGGCGGCGTCGAGGTCGCGGGCCCCGGGATGCAGCCCGGTCAGGAACAGCAGCTCCGCCCGCCACGCGTTGCCGACGCCCGCCCACACCTTCTGGTCGAGCACGGCCGCGCCGACCGGCCCGCGGAACGCCCGCAGCCGGCGTACCGCCTCCTCCTCCGGGGCGTCGTCGCGCAGCGGGTCGGGGCCGAGTGAGGCGCGCAGCGCGGCGACGCCGTCCGCGTCGAGCTGCTCGCAGGTGGAGGGGGCGATGAGGTCGTACGCGACGTCGTCCGTGGCCAGCCGCAGCCGGGTGCCCGCCCGGGGCGGTGTGCCGGGGTCGGGGTAGCGCAGGAAGATGCCGCGCATGCCGAGGTGCACGTGGACGGCCGGGGCGCCGTCGAAGTGGTAGAGCAGGTGCTTGCCCAGCGCCTCAACGGACCGCAGCGCCCGCCCGTCGTACGGCCCGGCGTCGAAGCGCCCCTGCGGCCCGGCCGCGCGCACGACCCGCCCGCCCAGGTCGGCGTGCTGTTCGCGGGCGTGGCGGTGGGTCAGATGTCCTTCCGGCATGCCGGAGTGCCTACCCGGATCCCGGCCTCGCCGCGCCGGGCGGGCGGGCGGGCGAGCTGACCCACTGCGCCGGAAGAGCGGGTGAGCTGGTCCTCCGCGCTGGACAGCAGCATGTCCAGCGCTGTCGGGTAGGCGCTGTCGTTCATGCGGGCCACCAGCAGGGGTGCGGTGGCGGCGATGTGGGGGTGGGTGGTAGCGGGCAGGCGGGCGTACGTGTCGCGCCAGACCTCCTCGTCGGCCTCGCGGGCCGCCGGGGGCAGGGCCAGGGTGGCGGCGTCGAGGATGGAGAACGCCAGGCTTTGGTCAATGAAAGCGTGATAAATCCGGACCGCGTCCTCATCCCCGAACCCCGCCCCCCGCAGGATCCCCAGGATCATCTCGTCCCCCGCCACCTCGTTGGGCCGCCCCGTGACCCGGGACGCGGTCAGCAGCGCCGCCTGCGGATGCGCCAGATAGGCGTGGTGGATGCGCAGCCCCAGCTCCCGCAGGTCGCCCCGCCAGTCACCGGTCGGCTCGAACCGGTTGACGGCGTGCCCGAACAGCTCATCCGCGATCGCCAGCACCAGGTCGTCCATGCCGCGGAAGTATCGATAAATAGTGCTCGCGTCGGCGCCGAGCGCCAGCCCGAGCCGGCGCGCGCTGAGTCCGGCGGCCCCGTGCTCGTGCAGCATGCGCAGCGCGGTCTCGACGATGAGGCCGTGCGTGAGCACCTGGCCCTGTTTGGTGGGACGCCGCCGCCGGCGCGCCGTCTCAGGCACCACCCGCTTGGCCATCCAGCTCACCCTCCTTATGCCAACGCCATTGACGTTGTTCAGCGTACGGGCGTTGGATGAGCGGACACACCCCCAAAAAGCTGCTAAAAGGGGATTTTTCGTCATGCGTATCCTTCTCGTGGGAGCAGGCGGCGTGGGCACCGCCATCACCCGGATCGCCGCCCGCCGCCCGTTCTTCGACCACATGGTGGTCGCCGACTACGACCTCCCCCGCGCCAAGGCCGCCGTCGCCGCCCTCGGCGACGCGGCCGCCAGGTTCACCCCGGCCAGGATCGACGCCGCCGACACCCGCGCGGTCACCGACCTGCTCGCCGAGCACCGCTGCGACGTGCTGCTCAACGCCACCGACCCGCGTTTCGTGCTGCCTCTGTTCGACGCCGCGCTCGCCGCGGGCGCCGATTACCTCGACATGGCGATGTCGATGTCCAGGCCGCACCCAGAGCGCCCGTACGAGGAGGTCGGCGTCAAGCTGGGCGACGAGCAGTTCGCCAGGGCGGGCGCGTGGACCGAGCGTGGCGGGCTGGCCCTGGTGGGCATGGGGGTGGAGCCGGGCCTGGCCGACGTGTTCGCCCGCTACGCCGCCGACGAGCTGTTCGACGAGATCGAGGAGATCGGCATCAGGGACGGCGGCAACCTGACCGTCGAGGGCTACGAGTTCGCGCCGTCGTTCTCGATCTGGACCACGATCGAGGAGTGCCTCAACCCGCCGCTGATCTACGAGAAGGACCGCGGCTGGTACACCACCGAGCCGTTCAGCGAGCCCGAGGTCTTCGACTTCCCCGACGGGATCGGCCCCGTGGAGTGCGTGAACGTCGAGCACGAGGAGGTCGTGCTGGTGCCGCGGTGGATCCCGGCGCGGCGGGTCACGTTCAAGTACGGCCTGGGCGAGGAGTTCATCGGCGCGCTGAAGACGCTGCACGCGATCGGCGTGGACCGCACGGACCCGGTCGAGGTGCGCACCGGGGACGGCACGGTCGAGGTGTCGCCGCGCGACGTGGTGGCCGCCGTGCTGCCCGACCCGGCCGGGCTGGGCGAGCGCATGCACGGCAAGACGTGCGCGGGCACGTGGGTCAAGGGCGTCAAGGACGGGCGGCCGCGCGAGGTGTACCTGTACCACGTGGTGGACAACCAGTGGACGATGCGCGAGTACGGCAGCCAGGCCGTCGTCTGGCAGACCGCGGTCAACCCGGTGATCGCCCTGGAGCTGCTGGCCGAGGGGGTCTGGAAGGGCACGGGCGTGCTGGGGCCGGAGGCGTTCGAGCCGCGCCCGTTCCTGGATCTGCTGGTCGCGTACGGCTCACCGTGGGGCATGCGCGAGCAGTGAGGGGGCCGGGCGACGGCACGGGAACGGGACGTTGGATCATAAAGGGGCCTCGACCCGTACCTGGGAGGAAGACCCCTTGAGCATCGCCGACGACCCCGACCGCGCACCGGCCCGCTCCCATCTGTACGCCATGGGCCTGTCGGAGGAGGAGATGCGCCGCCCCGTGGTGGGCATCGCCTCCACCTGGACCGGCACCATGCCCTGCAACCTCAACCATCGCGACCTGGCCGAGCACGTGGCGGAGGGGGTGCGCGCGGCGGGTGGCCTGCCGATGGAGTTCAACACGATCGCCGTCTCCGACAACCTCACCATGCACACGCCCGGCATGCGCACGTCGCTGATCAGCCGCGAGGTGATCGCCGACTCGATCGAGCTGATGGGGCGGGCCCACCAGTTCGACGCGCTGGTGGCCATCGTGGGCTGCGACAAGACCGTACCGGCCGCGATCATGGCCCTGGCCAGGCTGGACGTGCCGTCGGTCGTCCTCTACAGCGGCAGCATGATGCCGGGCCGCTGGCGGGGACGTGACGTGACGATCCAGGACATGTGGGAGGCGCTCGGCGAGCGCGAGGTGGGCCGCCTCGACCAGGCCGACCTGGACGACCTGGCCAGGCACGCCTGCCCCGGCGCGGGCACCTGCGCCGCCCAGTACACCGCCAACACCATGGGCGCGGTCGCCGACTTCCTGGGCCTCGCACCGTTCGGGATCGGCGACATCCCGGCGGTGGCGGAGGAGAAGAACGCGGCGGCCCGCCGCATCGGCGAGATCGCCATGGACGCGCTGGCCCGCGACGCCCGCCCGTCGCGGGTGCTCACCGCCGACGCGCTGCACAACGCGATCGTCTCGGTGGCGGCCATGGGCGGCTCCACGAACGCGGTGCTGCACCTGCTGGCGATCGCCCGCGAGGCGGGGCTGCCGCTGGAGATCGACCGCATCGGCGAGGTCTGCCGCGAGGTGCCGATCATCACCGGGCTCAAGCCGAGCGGCGGCGACGCGACCGCGCTCGACCTGTGGCGGGCCGGCGGCACGTCGCTGGTGGTGCGCCGGCTGCTGGAGGCGGGGCTGCTGCGTGAGAACGTCACGCTGGTGGACGGCCGCACGCTGCCCGAAGTGGCCGAGGCCGCGGTGGAGACGCCGGGCCAGCGGGTGGTGGCGAGCGCGGACGAGCCGTTCAAGAAGCGCGGCGCGCTGGCCATCCTGCGCGGCTCGCTGGCGCCCGACGGGGCGGTGCTCAAGCTGGGCGGCAAGGACGACTTCCGGCACGAGGGCCCGGCGAAGGTGTTCGACTCGGAGAACGACTGCTACGTCGCGATCCAGGAGGGCCGCATCGTGCCGGGCGACGTCATCGTGGTCAGGTACGAGGGCCCGGCGGGCGGCCCCGGCATGCGCGAGATGCTGTCGATCACCGGTCCGCTGGTCGGCCGGGGCCTCGGCACCTCGGTGGCGCTGGTGACCGACGGCCGGTTCAGCGGCGTCTCGCACGGCCTGGTGATCGGGCACGTGGCGCCTGAGGCGTACCACGGCGGGCCGATCGCGCTCGTGCAGGACGGCGACCCGGTGGTGATCGACAGCGCGGCCGGCACGCTCGACGTGCTGGTGCCGGAGGACGAGCTGGCCCGGCGCAGGGCGGCGTGGCGGCGGCCTGAGCGGGAGGTCGAGCGCGGCGTCCTGACCAAGTACGTCGCATCCGTCCGCTCGGCCTCGGACGGCGCGGTCACGGCCTGAACCAGGAGGGTGGGGGCACGCCCGGGGACCGGGCAGCCGCCCGGGACGGCTATGCTGCGCAGTGACGTTTCGCGTGCCCTCACCTGAATGGAGACCTGCCCGATGATGAAGGAGTTCGCCGCCGAGGTCGTGATGTGGCTCGTCCCGGTCGTGGTGCTGATCGGGGTGGCACTCCTCGTCACCGCCTGAACCCCCGGCGAGTCCCCTCAGTAGATCCAGGCAGGCTCAGGAGAGCTTCACGACGCCCAGGCCAGCAGCGGCCCTCCTTGTCTGAGCCGCTTCAGCGCCTGTTTCTCCAGCTGCCTGATGCGTTCCCTGGTCAGGCCCAGATGCGCGGCGATCGCGGTGTAGCTCTGGGCCTGCTCGCCGCTCAGCCCATACCTCAGGTTGATGACGAACGCCTCGCGCGGCGGCAGCGACGTGACCACCTGGCGCAGCTCGGCGCTGAGTGCGCGGCGCTCGGTCAGCTCCTGCACCTCGAGCCCGTCCTCGTCGGCGATCATGTCGCCGATCCTGCTCTCGCCGTGCTCGCCGACGGGCAGGTCGAGGCTCACGGTCTCCTGGCCCAGCCGGCGTAACGTGGCCACCTGCGCGGGCGTGCGTTCCGCCGCCGCGCTCAGCTCGGCGTCCGTCGGTTCCCTGCCCAGCTCAGTGGCCAGGCGCCGCTCGACGCGCAGCAGCCGCGACAGCTCCTCGGCGACGTGGGACGGCAGGCGTACGGTGCGGCTCTTGTCGTGGATGCCGCGCTCGATGGCCTGCTTGATCCACCACATCCCGTACGTGGAGAACTTGAAGCCGCGCCGGTAGTCGAACTTCTCCACCGCCCTGATCAGCCCCAGGTTGCCCTCCTGGATGACGTCGAGCAGCGGCAACCCCCGGTAGGAGTAGCGCCTGGCGACCGCCACCACCAGCCGCAGGTTCGACCTGATCAGCTTCTCCTTGGCGCGCCGCCCGTCAAGGACGATGTGTTCGAGTTCGGGCGTGCCCGAACCGCGCTCGATGAGATGGCCCGCGTACAGGCCGGCCTCGATCCGCCGGGCGAGATCGACCTCGTCGTCAGCGGAGAGTAAGGGGGTCTTGCCGATCTGCTCAAGGTACGTGCCGAGCAGATCGGGCTCTTCTGCCGCCATGCACGGGCACTACCCGGTAAACGGCGGCGAATTCCCTGCTTCGTTGAGTTCGGCGATGGCGAGCTCGGCCGTGCTGCGGATATCGAAGAACTTGTCGAGCGCGGTGATCGCGAACAGGTGCTTGCACCGGCCGTTGAGCCCGGACAGCAGCAGCCGCCCGCCGGAGGCGGTGACCGCTTTGTGCAGGTAGACCAGCACCGACAGGCCGGAGGAGTCGCAGACGCTCACGGCCTGCATGTCGATGACGAGCAGCGGCGGCTGGGTGAGATCGAGGGCCTTGGTCACGCGGTCTCGGACCTCGGCGGCGGAGCCGAAGTCGAAGTCCCCCGTCAACCGTGCGATGACGCAGGGTCCTTGGAGTCCGAGGCTTATCGACAAGGCCTGCTCCGAAGTCACCCAGTTCCACCTACCCGCGTCGCTCTCCCGACCCAACCACTCTATGAGAAGTAGCGCTTCGGGTTGAACACCAGCATCTGCTCAATCTGGTCGTCGGTCACACCCGAGTCCCGCAGTGCGGCCAAGACGTCGTCGTGAATGTGATCGTAGCGCCAGTTGGGCGCGACCGCGTCGCGGGTCTCGTCCCAGGGCCCGCCGAAGTAATCCATGAAGCAGGCCGTGTCGTGGCTGAGGACCATGCGGTCGGTGTAGCCGCGGGCGGCGAGCGCGGCGACCGTGGCCACCCGCTGCGGGGTCGGGTTGTAGAGGTCGAGGCCGAAACGGTCCATGCCGAGCACGGCGCCGGTGTCGGCGAGCCGCATGAGGTAGTCGAGGTCGTTGCTGTCGCCGGCGTGCCCGATGACCACCTTGGTCAGGTCGACGCCCTCCTTGCCGAACAGGTCGAGCGCGAGCAGCCCGCTCTGGGTGAAGGAGTTGGTGTGCACGGTGATCGGCGCGCCCGTGCGCAGGTGGGCCTGGGCCACGGCCTTGCAGATGCGCTCGACGCCCGGCGTGAGCCCTTTGGCCTCGACCACGCACTTGAGGAAGGCCGCCTTGACGCCGGTGCCGGCGATGCCCTCGGTCAGGTCGCGCACGAAGTCGTCGATCATCGGGTCGGGGCAGTCGATGAGCAGGCCGGGGCCGCGGTGCTCGTACTGGTGGGGCACCTCGTCGTAGGAGTAGAGGCCGGTGGCGGCGATGATGTTCAGCTCGGGCACCTGGTCGGCGACGCGCTTGACGCGCGGGATGTAGCGGCCGAGCCCCCACACCGTCGGGTCGACGATCGTCCGCACGCCCTTGGCCGCCACCGCGCGCAGCTTGGTGACCGCGTCCGCCACCCTGGTCTCCTCGTCCCACCAGGCGCCCGCGCCGTAGTTGTCCACGTGCTCGGTGGCCAGCACGAAGACGTGGTCGTGCATCAGGGTCTGACCCATCGTGTTGACATCGACGGGGCCGCGTAGGGTTTCGACAGTGGGCATGCGCGCCTCCATACCAGGTGGTCGGTTGCGCGCAAACCTAAGCCGGACAGTCAAGATCGTCAAACTCCGCTGCGCGGGAACAACGGGCGCGGTTTCGCCAGCCGTTCACCGCCGACCGCCGCGGCCACGCGGCGGGCGGCCGTCGGCAGGAACGGCTCCAGCTGATCGGCCAGCTCCCTGCACGCTCCGACCAGCCGGCCCAGCGACACCTCCTGCCGGGCGCGCGGCTGCGCCCACGGCCTGGCGGCCTCGACGTACCGGTTGGCCTCCTCGACGATGCGCCACACCTCGATCGCCGCCCGCCGGAAGTCGAAGTCCGCGAGCGCCGCGTCCACCGAGATCTCGGCCAACGGTTCGTCCTGCGGCGGCACGTGGCCGTCGAGGAAGCGGTGCACCATGGTCGCGACCCGGCTGACCAGGTTGCCGAGGCCGTTGGCGAGGTCCTCGTCGGCCCGCGCGCGCAGTCGTTCCTCGGTGAAGTCCACGTCGCCCACGCGCGGCACCTCGCGCAGCAGCCACCACCGCACCGCGTCCACCCCGTACGCCGCCACCAGCTCCGCTGGATCGGCCGTCCCGCCCGCCGACTTGCTGATCTTGCGGCCGCCGGCCGTGATGTAGTCGTGCACGAAGACGGCGGTGGGCAGCGGCCGCCCGGCCGACAGCAGCATGGCCGGCCAGTGGACCGCGTGGAACCGGATCACGCCCTTGCCCACGATGTGCACCTTGTCCTGCTCGCGCACCCACCACCGCTCGTACGCGCCGGGCTCGTCCAGCGCCGTGACGTAGTTGGCCAGCGCGTCCCACCAGACGTAGATCACCTGGTCGGAGTCGCCCGGCACGGGGATGCCCCAGCCGCGGGCGCGGGCGGCCGAGCGGGAGACGCTGATGTCGGACAGCCCGGCCGCCACGAACGCCAGCACCTCGTTGCGCCGGGCCGCCGGCTCGACGCGCAGCCGCCCGCTGCCGATGAGGTCGAGCAGCGCGTCCTGGTAGCGGGAGAGCCGGAAGAACCAGTTCTGCTCCGAGACCGTCTGCAGCGGCCCTGGATGCCCGTCGGGGCAGGGGCCCTCCTGGTAGAACTGCTCGCAGCCCACGCAGTAGAGCCCCTCGTAGTGGCGCTGGTAGAGGTCGTGCGCGATCTCCTGCCAGATCCGCTCGACGCCGGCGCGGTGCGCGGGGTGCGCGCTGGTCCTGATGAAGGCGTCGAACGACACGTCGAGCGGCCCGCGCAGCGCCTCGAAGGCGGCGGCGTTGCGGTCGACCAGTTCGCGCACCGGCACGCCCGCCGCCTCCGCGGCCAGCACGTTCTTCAAGGAGTTGTCGTCGCTGCCGGTCTGGAACCGTACGGGCGCGCCGCGCCGCCTGTGGTGCCTGGCCAGCACGTCGGCCTGGACGAGCTCCAGCGCGTGGCCGAGGTGCGGCCTGGCGTTGACGTAGGGGATGGTGGTCGTGACGTACATCGGATGCCTCCCGAAGGGGCCCCGGACACGAAGAGAGGCCCCGGCTAGCAGGGCCTCAACGTGGACGTGCCGGTGAAACCCCCTAGGGGGCCATCATTCGTCGGCACGTCGCGATCATGCCGACACTATACGTCGTCTCATCCGTCCTTGCGGGGGCCGGGGACGACCAGCACGGGCCGGTGCGCGTGGTGCAGCACCCGGTCGGACGTGCTGCCCAGCAGCAGCGAGCGCACCCCGCCCAGCCCTCTGGTGCCGGTCACGATGAGCGAGGCGTCCAGTTCCTCCGCCACGTCCACGATGGTCGACCAGACGGCCACGGAGTCCACGTCGCAGCGCGGGGTGGCGTCCAGCCCCGCTTCCCTGGCCAGCTCGGCGCCCTGCATGGCCAGCTCGCTCATCGCCTGCCCGATCGCCTCGTCCTCTGCGCCCGCCTGGTCGATCGTCACCATGAGCCCGGCCGACGCGCGGGCCGAGGTCATCGCCAGCCGCTCCCACACGGTCAGCACCACGGCGTGCTCCCCCGGGAACATCCGGCCCGCGAACTCGATGGCGGCCTTGGCGTCGTCGGACCCGTCGTACGCGATCAAAATCGTCATCTCCTTCCTCTTCCCGTAGTGCGGCTTTCACGCCTGACTTCTTGATCTAGGCGAGGGCCGGCACACGGCGGGCGGAGGTCCGCAGCATCGCCATGCCCGCCAAGGCCAGCACGCCCAATTCGGTGACGACCACCACGCGCTGGGTCAGCCCGGCGGGGATGTCGTCGTTGGACAGCGGGATGCCGAACATGCGCACCACGTACGGGACCACGACCAGCAGCAGCGCGCCGACGGCGACCACGCTGAGCACGCGCAGCGCCTTCGCGTAGCGGACCCGCGCCTTGGCCAGCAGCAGCCCGGCGAGCGGCATCATGACGAACGCGGCGAAAGCGGCATAGCGGTGGATGCCCCCCGACATCGACAGCGGCAGCCCCGGCCGGTCCGTCGGGAACGCGCCCACCAGGAACATGCTCGCGCCCCAGCCAAGCAGCAACAGGACGACCCAGCGGTTCGCACCGGCCCGGCGCAGCGCCTCCGCGATCAGCGCGGAGCCCACAGCGAACAGGGTCAGCGCGGCGGGCAGCAGCCAGCCGGCCGACTGCCAGACGTACTCACTGATCACGGCGTGCATCGGGTCCAGGTTCGAGGCGGCGTGCAGCGTGAGCATCGCGCCGCTGCCGGCGCCGATGGCCGCGAATCCACTGACGAGCAATTCCTTCATGCCTTCAAAGCTCGTGGAAAGCGGCTTTTCCGAACATCGGAGATCGGCCCGAACTCGCCCTGAAGGATCCCCTAATACCTTGGGCTGACCTGCCCCTGGCCGTGGCCGTTGAGCTGGCGTTTCATGACCCTGGGTAGGGTCGGCCCCCTCAGGGTGCGGGTGGCCGTCCCCACGCCCGGGCGGGGGTCAGGAGGCGGAGTCGAAGTACGCGCGTACGGTGGTGGCGCCCGGGCGGGTGTGGACGCGTACGAGGTCGCTGAGCAGGTTGACGATCAGCAGGCCGCGCGAGCCCGACTGGCGCGGATCGACCGGGCGGCGGCCCACCAGCGGATCGGTGATGTGGCCGCGGTCGCTGACCTCGCACACCAGCCGCCCGTCGGCCTGCCACACGCGCAGCAGCCCGGCGCCGCCGCCGTGGTCGAGGCTGTTGGCGCCCAGCTCGGCCACGGTGAGCCTGATGTCGTCGAGCCGGTCGCCGGTGAAACCGAGGGCGGCGGCCTCGCGGGCGGCCAGGGCCCGCGCGGACGACAGGTTGGAGCTGTCGAAGTGCAGCGAGACGCAGCTCTCTGGCTCGTCGAACGGCCGGTTGTGGCCCTCGACGACCTGCTCGGGCGCGTAGTCGGCGCTCGTCCACGTGCCGGACGCGTCGCGCAGCACGGGGTGGGTGCGCGCGGCCTCGCCGATGACCTCGTCGCTCAGCGTGCGCACGTCGTACGGGCACATGATCGTCGCGGGCCGCCCCGCGAACGACAGGTTGATCAGTGCCTCGTGCTGCGCGCAGGCGGCGTACTCGTCGCGCGTGCGCTCCGGCCAGATCGGCTCGCCGATGATCCGCACGTGGCGGCCGGGATGCCGGTCGGCGAAGCCGCGCAGCACGGCGGGGATGATGCGGCCGGGGTTGCGTCCCGCCTCGGTCATGTCGAGCATGAGCACGTCGCGGGCGGCGGCGCCGAGCGAGCCCTCGATGAGCGCGAGCCTGGCGCTGGGTACGGCCACCGCGACGGGGTCGCCGGCGGCCAGGCCGTCGGTCACGAAGGCCGTGGTGGCAGCCACATATTCCCCATCACTCCGATAGAGCAGTGCGGGATGGTGGAACGGGTCTGCCGGCATCAGCCACAGGCTACCTAAGGTTGGTGTCTTCAAAGCCATCCGATGGGTACCTATTGGGTGTGAAGAGAGTCCAGGTGATTCAGCGCCCCCGTCCAGGACACCGTCCGTTGCCCCTCGATCTCCGCACCCCTTCAGGGCGGCAACTCCCCTTCTGAGTCAAGCGAACCTATGCTCAGGACATGTCGGAAATGCGGATGCGCGTCTCGGATGAGGACCGCGAGCAGACCGCCCAGCGGCTGCAACGCGCGTTCTCCGAGGGCCGCCTCACCCACCCCGAGCTCGACGAGCGGCTTGAACGCGCGCTCACCGCGAAGACGTACGCCGACCTGCTGGCCCTGATCGACGACCTGCCCGCGGACGAGCCGCGGGTCGGCGACGTCGTGGAGCTCCAGCAGGCCAACGGCGCAGTCAAGCGCTCAGGCGACTGGGCGGTGCCCCGCCGCCTGCGGGCGGGCAGCAAGTACGGCACCGTCGACCTCGACTTCTCCGATGCCGTGATCCCGCACCAGGTGGTGGAGATCGAGCTCGACCTCCAGTACGGCAACGCCAGGATCACCGTGCCCGAGGGCGCGGTGGCGAACATCGACGGCTTCGAGAGCACCTGGGGCGCCACGCGGACCGACGACGTGCCGAGCAGGCCACGGCCAGGCGCCCTCTACTTCGTGATCACCGGCCGGGCGAAGTACGGCGGGCTCACCGTGCGCTATCCGCGCAAGCGCTGGTTCACCCACTGATGGAAGAGCGAGATGTGGTGCTCGCTGGGCACGAGCACGCCGCCGTCCCGGTAGGCCCGTGACGACATGCCGGGCTGGGTGCGCTCGCACGCGTCGAAGTCCTGCTCGTTGACCCGGTGGAACAGCTCGACCGACAGCGACACGTCGGCGCCCGACGCGACCACGTCGGGGTGGTAGAGCCAGTCGCACTCGACGACCGTCCTGTCCACCGCCAGCGGGAACATGCGGTGCAGGATCACGTGGTCGGGCACCAGGTTGACGAAGACCTGCGGCTTGACGGTGATCGCGTAATAGCGGCGGTCCTGCTCCTGCGCCACGTCCGGCAGCTTGCCGAAGCCGGGGCTGCCGTCCACGGTGAACCCCGCGGCCCGCTCGGCGAACTCGGCGCCGTGGCCCACGTAGTACTGCGCCGCGTAGCCGCCGGCGAACTCCGGCAGCACGGCGGTCAGCTCGGGGTGGATGGTGGCGCAGTGGTAGCACTCCATGAAGTTCTCGACCAGGAGCTTCCAGTTGGCCTTGACGTCGTAGAGGATGCGGCGGCCGAGCGCGAGGTCCTCGACGTGGTAGCGCTCGATGGCGGCGGGGTCGCCGAGCCGCTCGGTGGCGGCCCGGGTGACGGTCTCCTCGAACGAGGGCGGCTCGGCGGCCAGGCAGACCCAGGCGTAGCCGAGCCACTCGCGCAGGTGCACGGGGACCATTCCGTACGCGGCCCGGTCGATGTCCGGCATCCTGGCCAGGTTGGGCGCGGCGGCGAGGCGGCCGTTCAGGTCGTAGGACCAGGCGTGGTAGGCGCACCTGATCGTCCGCTTGACCTCGCCGGCCTCCTCCAGACATAACCGCGCCCCACGGTGCCGGCAGACGTTGAGGAAGGCGCGCACCTGATCGTCGCGCCCGCGTACGATGATGACGCTCTCCCGGCCCACCTGAACGGTCCTGAACGCGCCCGGCTTCGCCAGATCCGCCGACCTGACGGCGCAGAACCAGAGGTTCTCGAAGATCTTCTCCTGCTCCTCGGCGAACACCTCAGGATCGGTGTAGGCGCTGCCTGGGAGCGTGGAGATCAGGCTGGACGTGATGGTCAACCGGCACCGCCCTTGTTGCGCATTACGCACCGAGTTGCTCTATATGCGACATAGTCGGGCGGCCTCAGGGGGCTGTCAAGAGGTAGTTGCTGTAGCGGCGCAACAACAGGGTGTAGATGCGGGTTGTGAGGCCGTCGGGCAGCAGTCCGGCGATCGGCCGCTGCATGTCGGTGGCCTCCGTGGCGGCCAGCCTGGCGGGTCTGCGCACCACCTTCGACCTGGCTTTCTCGTACGCCCGCAGGTCCCCGATCGACCGGCTGAGCAGCCAGGCGTCCTCCAGCGCCTGATTGGCGCCCTGGGCCATGGTGGGCGGCATCGTGTGGGCCGCGTCACCGGCCAGCGTGGTCGGCCCCCTCCCCCAGACCTTGGGGATCGGCTGGCGGTGGTGGGGGAAGAAGTCAATGTCCGCGATCGAGGCCAGCACCTTCGGCACCGGGTCGGCCCACTCCCCGAACCGCTCCCGCAGCCGCTCCACCACCTGCGGGTCGCCGGCCCAGAACGGCCGCCCCGGCGCCGACCTGACGTCGAACCACCACAGCAGCCGCCCCCTGCCCGCCGGGATCAGCCCGCACAGCCCGTGCCTGCCCGCGATCATCACCGCCCTGCCGGACTCGGTCAGCAGGGTCGGCTCGGTGGTGAACCCCTGCCAGGTGACCCACGGGCTCAGGGTGGCCGCGTCGGCGCCCCACAGGGCCGAGCGCACCGCCGAACGGCGGCCGTCGGCGCCCACCAGCACGTCGCCGCGTACCGTGCGGCCGTCGGACAGCCGCACCTCGGCCCGTTCCGGCACCACGTGCTCGGCGCGGGCGCCGTACGTCACCGGCACGCCGTCGGCCAGCAGCTCCACCAGCTCGCTGCGGGCGACGTGGACGACGGGATGCCCGAAGCGGCGCTCGGGGACGGTCAGATCGAGGGTCAGCAGGCGGCGGCCGTCGGGGGCCCACGACTCCAGCGTCTCCAGGCGGCGGCCGACGCCGGCCCAGTCCACCTTGAGCTCCTCCAGGATGGCCGTGCTGCCGGGCCAGAGCGAGACGGAGCCGCCGGCCGTGCGCGGCTCGGGCGACTCCTCGTACACCTCGACGTCGTGGCCCTTGCGCAGCAACCCCCTGGCCAGGGCGAGCCCCGCGACCCCCGCGCCGATGACGACTACTCTCATAACGACCCCTGAATAGTGAGACGCTCGATATCGGATACTTGGAGTATCACAATGCCTGCGCGCGGTCGTAAACCCGACCCCTCGGTTGATCACCGCATCAGGCAGGCCGCTGCCACGCTGGTGCTCTCCCACGGCCTCGACTTCACCATGGACGACGTCGCCGCCGCGGCAGGCGTCGGCAGGGCGAGCGTGTTCCGCCGATACGGCGGCAAACGGGACATGCTCCTCGAAACCCTCGGCGGCCTCATGGACGTCCACGTCGCCGTCCCCGACACCGGCACGCTCGCCGGCGACCTGAGCGTGGTGGTCGCCGACACGATCGCGCTGTGGCGGCGCCCCGAGGTGTCGCGCCTGGCCAGGCAGGTGTACGCCGAGGCGGGGCGCGACCCGGCGATCGCGGACGTCGTCCGCACCTCCATGCGCACCCGCATGGAGCGGTCGTGGGTCGTGTACGAGCGGGCGATCGCGCGCGGCGAGCTGCGGCCCGACGCGGACCTGTGGATGCTGACTGACATGTTCGTCGGTTTCATCACCTATCGGGGGATTTTCGAGCTCCCGCTACCCGAACCGGACGAGATCGTGCGAGCTTTGCTGCACGGCTTTACGCTGGGTTGATACGGGTGGTGTTAGTGGGGTGCAAGTGACGATCAAGTGATCGCCCATATGGTGCTTTTCGTAAGTTGAACCAACGAAGGGCACGTACATGACTCCCCCTCGTCGCCTCGCCGCTGTGGCCGCGACGCTCACTCTTGCCGCTCTCACCACCGCTTGTGGCGCGTTCGGCCAGGCCGTCGACTGCAACTCCGCGGCCCAGGAAGCCACCACGATCGTCACCGAGTGGAGCTCAGCGATCAGCGCGAGCGCGACCGACAAGGACGCGATCGGCGAGGCCTCCAAGACGGCGGCCACCAAGACCAAGGAACTGGCCGGCAAGTACGACGGCGAGGTCGGCGCCGCGCTGACCGACCTGGCCGACGGGTTCGCCTCGATCGAGGGCGGCGACCTGTCCAAGGCCAGCGAGTTCACCGGCAAGGTCAGCGGGTTCCAGAGCAAGATCGTCTCGGCCTGCTCCTAGCAGACTCGCGGTCGCCGTGAACACCTGTGGGGGACAGGTGCTCCGGCGGCCGCGTCCCGGCCCCTGCCCGGAGGGCGTGACGCCATGGGGGCACCCTCCACCCGGGGCCTGGGGAAAGCCCGCCACCCGCCACCAAGGTGGCGGGCTTCGCCGTTTCCACCCATCCCTACGCGCAGACCCCACGACCCCAACCGGCCTCCCTATGGAGAACCGCCGGCGCAGCCGAACTGACCGAGCCCGACGCCCACCCACCCCACCCAAGGGACACCCACCACCAGGGCGAGCGTTCGCTACGTGGCGCGGAGGGTGAGGGCGTGGGTGTAGACGCGGCCGAAGACGTCGAGCACGACGTCCGATTAGCCCGCCCCTCTCCCACCCAAAGGACGCCCGCCTTCACCGAGGCGAGCCCCCGCTACAAGGCGCGGAAAGCGTCGGTGCAAGCGCGACCGAAGACGTCAAACACCACGTCCCACGAGCCCACCCCACCCAAAGGACACCCGCCATCACCAAGGCGAGCCTCGTTACGAGGTGCGGAGGGTGAGGGCGTGGGTGTAGGCGTGGTCGAAACCGTCGAGGACGGCTTCCCAGGAGCCGGCGGTCGGTGGGGTGGTGCGGTTGTGGGCGGCGATGGCCACCCGCAGCTCCGGGTCGCGGCACAGGCGGGCGACCGCCCTGGCCAGATCGCCCAGCGTGCGGCCCAGCAGGCCCTCGACGCCGTCCTTGACGAAGTCGGCGACGCCGCTCTGCGCCCGCGCCACCACCGGCAGCCCGGCCGCGCGCGCCTCGAGGGCGGCGATGCCGAACGACTCGCGTGGCGCCGGCGCCACGAACACGTCGGCCGACTCCAGCACCTTGGCGATCTGCTCCCGGGTGTAGCGCCCGGGAAGGGACACCCAGGACGCCATGCCGTGGCGCTCCAGGAACCGCTCCATCTGCCCCCGTGCCGGCCCGTCGCCGACGATCGTGGCCCGCATGGGGATGTGGGCGGGCACCTGGGACCGGGCCGCCAGCAGCAGCTTCAGCAGGCGTACCGGCTGCTTGCGCGGAGCCAGCCGTCCGACGGCGACGACGTGCACGTCGGACCGGGAGTCCGGCGCGCCGGGCGGCGGCGCCCAGCCGGACAGGTCGAGCCCGTTGGAGACGACGCGGACCGGCACCAGCGGCCCGGCCACCGCGCGGATCGGGGCGGCCGCGGCGTTGCTGACCGTGGTGGCCACCAGCCGCCACCGCTCCCACCCGTACGCCAGCCGGAGCAGCCGATAGAGCGCCCGCGTCACCGGATCCCACATGCTGTGCACGGTCACCACGCACGGCACACCGGCGCGATGCGCGGCCCGCACCCCCATCCACGCGAACGGCGACACCGCCCCCGCGTGCACGTGGACGACGTCGGGACGCGCCGAGGTGATGCGCCGCGTGAGATGCCCCACCCCGAACGGGTGGACGGGCAGGTCGAACGGCATCGGGGCGACGATCCTGTGCACACCGGGCAGCGGCTCTCCCCTGGTCGCCGTGGCCACCGACACCTCGTGCCCGGCCTCCCGCTGCACGCGCACGAGATCGGCGACCTGGACCTCGATCCCCCCGAGTCGCGGCAGGTAACAGTCACTCACGTGAAAGATCCGCACCCCTCCCAGACTAATCTGGGCCTGTGCCTCCACGTACCGCTGTGTTCTTCCATGCCCACCCCGACGACGAGGCCCTGCTGACGGCGGGCACCATGGCGATGCTCGCGGCCGAAGGACACCGCGTGGTGCTCGTGGTGGCCACCGCGGGCGAGCGCGGCCTGGCCGAGATGGAGCCGGGCGACGAGCTGGGCGAGACCCGGCTCAAGGAGCTGTACGAGTCGGCCGCGCTGCTGGGCTGCGCCCGCGTCGAGTGCCTCGGCTACGGCGACTCGGGCCTGAGCCCGCAGGGCGGCGTCGCCGACGAGCGCCCCGACAACGCCTTCATCGACGCCGACACCGAGGCGGCCGCCAAGGCGCTGGCCGCGATCCTCCAGGAGGAGCGGGCCGACCTGCTGACCATCTACGACCCGGCGGGCGGCTACGGGCATCCCGACCACGTGCAGGTGCACCGGGTGGGCAGGCGGGCGGCGAAGATCGCGGGCACGGAGATCGTCCTGGAGGCGACGGTCAACCGCGACCCGCTGGTGCGGCTGCTGAAGCTGGCGGGGAAGGTCTACCGGTTCCCGCCGGAGTTCGACGTCCGCACGTTCGAGAGCGCGTACTCACCGGGCGAGGCCATCACCCACCGCGTCAACGTCCGCCGCTACGCCCGCCAGAAGCGGGCGTCCATGGCCGCGCACGCCTCGCAGGCCAGCGGCGGCGACAGCGACCGCACGCTCGCCGTGATGCTCAAGGTCCCGCGCCCGCTCTACCGCTTCGTCTTCGGCACCGAGTGGTACGTCCGCCGCGACCTGCCGCCGGGAGCCCGCCTGCGTCATCCCTTCGACGGGTGGCCCGCCTGATACCTACGCCTCATACCTGGGGGTGACGCGCGGCCCGCTGCCAACCGGCAGACTGGACCCCGATGAAGAACAAGTGGCTGCAGATCGCCTTGTCCGTGCTCTCGCTCGGCCTGGCCGTGCTGCTCGTCGTCTACCTGCCGGAGATCGTGCGGGCGCTGACCGGCAAGCCGGTCTCGTGGAGCGAGATCGGGGCGCTGTTCGCCACCCTCGGCGGCGGCGAGATCGCGCTGATGACGGCGCTGTGGCTGCTCAGCCTGCTGTCCTACACGTTCGTGCTGACCAGCTCGCTGCCGGGGCTCAACAACCTCCAGGGCCTGGCGCTCAACGCGGCGGGCAGCGCGGTGAGCAACCTGCTGCCGTTCGGCGGGGCGGTGGGCGTGGCGCTGTCGTTCGCGATGACGAAGGGCTGGGGGTTCACGAGCCGGGCGTTCGTGGTGATGACGCTGGTCAGCGGCATCTGGAACACGTTGTTCAGGTTCGTCCTGCCGGCCGTGGGCATCATCGCGCTGCTCGCCGCGGGCAAGGCGCCCAACTCCACCGTCGCCAACGCGGGCTGGACGGGCGCGATCTCCATTCTCGTGCTGTGCCTGGTCGTGGCCGCGGCCCTCTACTGGGACCGCGCCGCGCGGGCGCTCGGCAGGGCGCTCGACGGCCTCACCCGGCTGCTGCGGCTGAAGGTGCACGCCTCGGAGGCGTTCCACCGGCTGCGCGCCGACACCGCGGGCGTCGTACGCACCCGGTGGCCCGGGCTGTCGCTCGGCATGGTGTTCTTCCTCGGCTTCCAGTGGGCCATCATGGCGGCCTGCATGTCGGCCACCGGCGCCTGGCCCGGCCTCGCCGAGTCGATCGCCGTCTTCGCGCTGTCGCGGGTGCTGACCAGCGCCCTGATCACGCCGAGCGGCGCCGGGATCATGGAGAGCGGGGTGGCCGCGCTCCTCATCGCCTTCGGCGTGGGCGCCACGCCCGCCATCGCCACCGCACTGCTTTTCGGCTTCTGGACTTACACTATCGAGATCCCGTTCGGCGGCCTGGCTCTCGGCGCCTGGGCACTGCTGCGCAGGCGCGGCGGCCGGGACGCCGGCGCGGAGCCCCCGTCCGCGATCTCGAAGGCCACCTAGTGACAATCCCAAACCCATCGCGTGCTAATCGACCACGGCCCTTGTGCGTGATTCGTAGGCCCGCATAGCGTGGCGGCTGACATGGTGGCGTTCCGAGTTCTGGGGCCAGTCGAGGCGTACGAACACGACGACGAACTCGACCTCGGCGGGTTGCGACAGCGGGCCGTCCTGGCCCGCCTGCTCGTGGCCAGAGGTCAGGTCGTGCCCGTTGACACACTTCTTTACGATCTGTGGGACGACGACGCGGCAAAAGGCGCGCAGTCGGGCCTGCAGGTCTACATCTCGCGCCTGCGCAGGGTGCTGGAGCCGGGCCGTCCGCGCGGCGGCCCCAACCGGCTGCTGGTGACGGTCGCGTCCGGCTACGCGCTGCGCGTGGCGTCCGACCAGGTCGACGCGCTCAGGTTCGAGCAGCTCGTGCGCGCGGCCGGCGAGCACCTCGAAGAGGGCGATCCGCAGGCCGCCAGAGGCCGCCTGGAGAAGGCGCTCGGGCTGTGGCGCGGCACCCCCTACTCCGACTTCGCCGACCAGGCGTGGGCGGAGGCCGAGGTCAACCGGCTGACCGAGCTGCGCCTGGTCTCCCGCGAGCGCCACGCCGACACGGGGCTGCGGCTGGGGCTGCACGCCGAGACCGTCCCCGACCTCGAGGCGCTCACCACCGAGCATCCGCTGCGCGAGGAGGGCTGGCGGCTGCTGGCGCTCGGCCTCTACCGCTGCGGCCGGCAGGGCGACGCGCTGGCCGCGCTGCGCAGGGCGCGCAACATCCTGGCCGACGAGCTGGGCATCGACCCCGGCCCGGCGCTGCGCAAGCTCGAGTCCGACATCCTGGCCCAGTCGCCCGAGCTCGACCTCGCTCTGCCCGCCCGCGCCGCCAGGCCGGCCGCGCCCGTCACCGACACCTGGCCGCCGCGGCCCGCCGCGCACATCGAGCCGCCGCCGCTGGAGCCCGAGCCGTTCGTCGGCCGCGACGCCGAGCTGGCCAGGCTCACCACCGCGGCCTCGCGCACCGGCAGGTTCCAGGTCGCGGTCGTCACCGGTGTGGCGGGAGCGGGCAAGACGACGCTGCTGCGCCAGCTCGAAGGCAGGCTCGCCGCCGACGGCTGGACCACCGCGTCGGGTGCCTGCCCCGACTCCAGCGCCACCCCGCCGGGCTGGGCGTGGGTGGAGATCCTGCGCACGTTGATCGACATGACCGGCGCGGGCGAATACGCGCAGTTGCTCGCGCCGCTGCTCGACGACGCCGCCCCCGACCCCGACGAGGACGAGGCGTCCGGCGGGTTCCGGCTGCACCGCGCGGTCGGCGGCTACCTCGCCGGCGTGGCGCGGCGGGGGCCCGTGCTGCTGACACTCGAAGACCTCCACTGGGCCGACGACCAGACGCTCGCGCTGCTGCGCGCGCTGCCCAGCCTGCTCGCGACCAGCCGGGTGCTGCTGGTGGTGACGTGCAGGGAGAGCGAGCTGGACGACCGCCAGTCCGACGTGCTGGCCGCGCTGGCCAGGCTCGGTCCCGTACGCGTGGGGCTGTCGGGGCTCGACCCGAAGGCGGTGGCCGAGCTGGTCAAGGCCACCTGCGTACGCGAGATCGACGAGGACGCGGTCGAGTCCATCGTCGAGCGCACCGGCGGCAACCCGTTCTTCGTCCGCGAGACCGTGCGCCTGCTCGACTCCGAGGGCGCGGCCGACCGCGCCAGCGCCACCGAGGTGCTCTCGCAGGTGCCGTCCGGCGTGCGCGACGTGCTGCGGCGGCGCATCTCGCGGCTGCCCTCGGGCGCGCAGCAGATCCTGCTGCAGGCCGCGGTCATCGGCCGCGACGTCGACCTCGACGTGCTGATCGCGGTGGCCGGCGACGAGGACGCGGTCATCGAGGCCGTCGAGGCGGCGCTGCTGGCCGGCCTGGTGACCGAGCCTGGTCCCGGGCTGCTGCGCTTCGACCACGACCTCGTCCGCGACACGATCTACTCCGACGCCTCGCGGCTGCGCCGCACCCGGCTGCACGCGGCGGTGGCGGCGGTCATCGAGCGGCACACGCCGTCCGACGTGGCGGCGCTGGCCCACCACTACTTCCTGGCCGACGCGGCCGGGAAGGCCGTCCACTACGCGGGCCTGGCCGCCGAGCAGGCCGAGCGGCGCTTCGCCCACCGCGAGGCGGCCACGCTGTGGGAGCAGGCGATCGCCGCGTTCGACCGCTCGCGCGCCGACGACCAGGGCGACCAGGCGCCCGAGCGGGCCAAGGAGCGGCTGCACCTGATGCTGCGGCAGATCAGGGCGCTCGCGCTGTGCGGCGACATGCACGCGGCGCGGCTGCTGCGCCGCCAGGCCATGGACGCCGCGCTGCCGCTGGGCGACCTCGAGATCACCGCGAAGGTGGCGGCGTCGCTGGCCGTGCCGCACAAGGGCATGGCGCGCGACTTCACCCGTACGGCGTGGGAGATCGTCGACGTCACCGAGCGGGCGCTCATGGAGCTGCCGGCCGGTGAGCAGCGGCTGCGCGCGAGCCTGCTGACCACGCTGGCCCTTGAGCTGGAGGGCTCCTCCTCGCCCGAGCGGGGCAGGCAGGCCTCGCTGGAGGCGCTGGAGCTGGCCCGGCAGAGCGGCGACCCCGCGCTGATCGCGGCGGCGCTGAGCGGGCGGCTGCGGCAGTCGTACGACATCCCGGCCGTCGACTCGCGCGAGAGCATCGGGCGCGAGCTGCTGGAGGTGGCGCAGCGCTCGGGGCAGATGGCCACGCAGGCGCTGGCCCACCTGGTGCTGCTGGAGTGCGCGGCGGCCAGGGGCGAGTTCGCCGCGGCCGACGAGCACGCGGCGGCCGCCGACCAGCTCGCCAAGCAGTACGACCTGTCCGCGCCCGCCGCGGTCGTCGTCTGGTACGCCGGGCAGCGGCTGATGATCTCCGGCGACTACGAGGGCGCCGAGCGGGCCTACCGCGACGCGGCCCGCATGACGGAGCGGGCCGGCATGCTGGAGGGCCGCCAGGACCTGCCGCTGATCACCACGTTCTGCCTGCACCTGGTGGCCGGGCGGGCGGCCGAGATGGTCGCGCCGCTGGCCGAGGCGCACCAGCGGGGCGCCAAGTGGACGCTCGACGCGTACGCGCTGGCCCTCGCCTCCGCCGGGCGGCTCGACGACGCCGGGGCCGTGGCCGCCACCCGGCCTCCCGTGCGGCCCGACTTCCTCTACGAGCTGGTCATGACCTGGCGGGCGCTGGCCGGCATGCTGCTCGACGACCGCGAGCGGATGGTCGACTGCTACGACAAGCTCAAGCCGTTCGCCGACCGGGTGGCGGGCGCCGGCACCGGCGTGGTCGCCCTGTGGCCGGTGGCGCTGACGCTCGGCGACCTGGCGATCCGCCTGGGGCAGCCCGACGCGGCCCGGCAGCACTACGAGAAGGCGCTGGAGGTCGCCGAGCGCATCGGCGTGCCGCGCTGGGTCGACGCGGCCCGGCAGTCGGTCAGCAGCTCACTTCGAAACGGGGGCTCTTGACGGTCTCGGCGCCCTCGGCCGACAGCTCGACCCGATACCAGCCAGGGGTGCCGTTGACCTCGGCGCGCCACTCGACGGTCCTGCCCGCCGTGGCGAAGCCGTCGTGGTCCGACAGGTAGGTGCGCCAGGTCTTGGTGGCGGGGCTGTAGCGGGTCAGCTTCCAGCGGTAGAGGACGGTGTCCTCGGGGTCGGGGTTGGCCAGGAAGGTGCGGGCCACGTACGACCCGGCGCAGCCTTCCGCGGGCAGGGTGCTCACCGTGAGGGCGCCGGGCTCCCCTGCGATGCCGCCGGCCAGCTGCTCGGAGGCGGGCATGGCACGGGCGGCCAGGGAGATCGGGGCGGGCTCGGCTGCCTTCCGCGGCTCGGCCGTGCCGGCGTTACTGTAGGCGGAGAAGCCGACGTACGCGCTGGTGAACGCCAGAGCGGCCACGAACAGCTTCGCGGCGTTCGACGTTCCGCTGGTCAGGACGGTTGCGCTTCTCGTCGGCATGGTCAGCACCCCTTTTGCTCACCCATAGAGTGAGACCGGGTGGTTGAGTAGCGGTTGTCGGTGAGTTGCACCCGTTGCGCGCTGCTTGCAACCCGGTATGGCACCGGCCGGTGGCGTGAATTAAGGTAAGGCTGGCCTAAGGATTCCAGAGGGGGGTGGGCCCGGACATGTGGTACCTGACGATGGCCGTCCCCGCTCCCACTGCGCCGTTCTGGTTCGGTTTGGAGTACTGGCAGGTCGGGGTCATCCTCATCAACGCCCTGTTCGGCGCGTTCCAGGTCTACTACTGGGTCGGCCGGAGGCTCGGCGAGAAGCTGTACGAGTCGCGCGTCGGCGTCAAGCTCGGCCGCGACCGCATCGCGAAGATCGAGGCCGTTGTCGAGCGCTGGGGCGCGCTCGCCGTCTACGGCTGCTTCTGGGTGCCGATGCTGCGCCACACGCTGCCCTGGGTGGCAGGGGCGCTGCGCGTCTCCTACCCCTGGTACGTCGTGGCCAGCGCGCTCGGCTGCCTGACCTGGGCGCCTTTGTGGTGGTTTGGGCTGACCGCCGTCGTGTGGGGATGGCTGGAGCTGGCCGCGCGGTCGCCCATCACGGCGGCCGTCGTCGCGGTGGTGGCCGTCGCCGGGGCGGCCTGGTTCATGATCCGCCGCCGGCGCCGCCGCACCACCGACGACCAGCCCTTGGTGACGCAGGACTCGTGACTACCCGGTAGCTGCCGGACTCGTCGTACGGTCCTCGATCGTCGCCTGCGGGGCGTTCCTGCGGAGGGTCTCGATGCCGTTTACGCATGCCACTTTGCTGGGGTATCCCTCCCCCACCGCCAGGGTCTGCCCGTTGTTCGCGACGAGTGCGAACCGGTATTCGCCCTGTTCATCCTCAGTGATGACGAACTTTCCCGCCATGGCCACCGCCCCCCGCCATATCGGATCTATGAAGGATTTACCCCCATCTGAGGGCGACGCGTGGCCTGGTTAGGCAAACGAATCCTTGATCTCCTGTCACCATGATTCTCATGCGTATTGGGGGTTTGATCAGCTCTGCGGTGGTCGCGCTGGTTGTCGGGTTCGGCAGCACTCCGGCCCAGGCCGCTAACGCGCCCGCCGTCAAGGCGAAAGAGGCGTACATCGTCGATTCAGCAGGAACGGTCCACCTCGGCAAGCGGGAGACCAGGCGGGTGCCGGTGGCCAGCCTGGTCAAGGTCATGACGGCGTACGTCGTGCTGCGCGAGGCCGACCTCAGCGACGTCATCACGATCAGCGCCGCCGACGTCAAGTACGCCGCCAAGGGCGGCGCCGCCACCGCCGGGCTGCGCAAGGGTGAGCGGTTCACGGTCAGGGATCTGCTGTACGCGCTCATGCTGCCCTCGGGCGCCGACGCGGCCAACGCCCTGGCCCGCCACTACGGCCCTGGCAAGACGGCCTTCATCGCCAAGATGAACCGCACCGCCCGCTCGCTCGGCCTCGCCGACACCCGCTACACGAACGCGGACGGCATGCCCACTCCCGCCAACGGCGGCTACTCCACCGCCGCCGACCAGGCCAAGCTGGCGCAGTACGCGCTGCGCAGCAGCATCTTCACGACCGTCGTCGGCGCCAAGGTGCACAGGGTGTCGAAGACCGCCGTGCACCGGGCGCACACCTGGCGCAACACCAACAAGCTCCTGTCGCGGGCGGACGGGGTGCTGGGCGTCAAGACCGGGTACACGAACGCGGCCGGCTACTGCCTGCTGTTCGCGGGCGAGCGCAACGGCCTGCAGATCGTCGGCGTCCTGCTCGGCGACCAGAACGAGCGCCGCTTCTCGACGGCGGAGAAACTCCTGGACTACGCCGGCGAACAGGTCGCCTTCGGCTGACCGGCCGACACCATCATGAGGCTTTCGGCCGACCGGCTAGGGGGTCGGCGGCCGGAGGTGCTTGCGGGCGCTTCGGCCGACCGGCGGGCGCCCGCCGGGGCCGGTCAGTCGAAGGTGATGGTGCCGTGGCCGGGATAGGCGTGCAGGCCGCTGGCGGCGCAGCCGAGGATGGCCGTGGGCGGTGCGATGCCGCCCCTGGCCCGCCGGCCGGCCAGCCAGCCCGTACGTACGGTGCCGGTGAGCAGCGTGTCGGCCGGATGCCTGGCGACCAGGTGGTCGGCCTTGATGCCCAGTTTCGAGGTGCCCGCCGGGCGTCCCGTGGCGCCGAACCAGGTGATCCTGGCGGTGCCGCGTACCCGGCGGGCGGTGGCGCACGACGCCTGGGCGGTGGCCTTGACGTTCACCCAGCCCGACCGCAGGAACGTGGCCGAGCCGTCGGGCGAGGTGCACCCGGTGAACTCCAGGTAGCCGCGCGCCGAGATGCGCCGCGTCGTCAGCCCCACCCGAGGCGCGAACGTCAGCGGCCGCCCCGACGGCGTCGACACGGCACAGGTCAGCGCCCCGCTCCGCGCCCTCTCACCCGGCCACCGAGCCACCCTGGCCTCCGACGCCGCCCCGAACATCGCTCCCAGGGACCGGCCGAGCGCCGCCCCGAAGTCCGCCCCCGCGGACCGGCCGAGCGCCGCCCCGAACGCCGGCCCGAACCCCCGTCCCGCCGAGAACCCGAACGCCGGCCCGCCCGGAGCACCGGCGGTGGCCGGCCAGAACGGCGCCGCCAGCCGGAAAGGCGCCGCCCCACCCTCCGCGGAACCGGAAGGAGACGCCGTCGTGGCGTGTGACGGCGGGGCCAGCAGCCCCGTGGCGACGGTGAGCGTGATGATCCAAGCCCCGTTCATGGACCCTCCGGCCTGCGCGATGGACGCACGTACGGTAATCGAACGATTACAGTGTGCCTCATCGGCCGCGCCGTCCGTCCTCGTCTGCGGCCGGACGCCCCGCCACGACGCCGCTGTACGTTTTCCGATGGATTCGGCCCGCCGTCCGTTGCCGAGTAGGGTGAGCCACACACCCCTCCCTAAGGACACCCTGATGGCGGAATTCTTCGAGGTCCGCACCCTGATCGAGGGTCACGAGGCGGCGGCCGAGCTGGCGCACGGCATCCTGCTCGCCGGGCTGGCCACCTCGATCGACATCGCCGAGGTCCCGCACCCGTCCGCGGCCGACGCGACGACCTGGCAGCTCACCCTCGTCACGACGGGGCAGCAGGTGCCCGCGCTCGAACGTCACATGCGCAGCATCGGGGCACGCCACCCCATCGACCGCGAGCCGATCGCCCACGACTTCAACGGCTACCCCGACTGGCTGAACGACGACAACCAGTGACGGGGGCTCACCGCCGCCGCTGAAAGGTCTTGGCCCCCGTACGCTGAACCGCGGCCCTGACCACCCCGAACACGGCTCCCTGCACGGCGGCGGCGACGAGCACCTCGGTCCACCCCCGGCTCAGGTCATCGGCATCGGGCGCCTCATCCTGCCCCGACACCATCGCCCAGGCCCGCCTGAACAACGCGGCGGCCACCGCCCCGCTCACCAGGCTCATCCCCAGCGACGTGACTTTCTCCACGGGCTGCATCCCCACTCCTTACGCTCACGTGGCGTATGCCCGTGCCCCCTGAGCCGCACTTAAACGTCCCCCAGCTCAGGCATGGCGAAAAGGCCGGAGCTCACAGCAGCGCAGGGCGCGGCGTTCGCCGCCGCCGTGGACCGGACGCTCAGAAGAACGTCACTGGTGGCGGCCCTTGCCGTGGGTGACCGGCTGGAGATGGCGCATGTCCTGACCAGCTGATCCGAGCACAGAACTCAGGCAGGGCTCTGTGCGGGGTCTGTCGCTCGCATGAGGCCGTGGCAGGCGATTGCGGCGGCGGCCACGACGTTGAGGGAGTCGACGCCGGCGGCCATCGCGTCGGGGCTCATCGGGATGCACACCGCCTCGTCGGCCTCCTGGAGCCAGTGGGAGGACAGGCCGTCGCCTTCCGAGCCGAGGAGCAGGGCCACCCGGTCCGTGAGGCGGGCGCGGTCCATGGGGGTGGCGTGCTGGTCGGGGGTGAGGGCGAGGGTGTGGTAGCCGGCTTCGCGCAGGCGGGTCAGGCCCTCGAACCAGTCGTCCATGCGGGCGTACGGGATGGAGAAGACGGCGCCCATCGAGACCTTCACGGCGCGGCGGTAGAGGGGGTCGGCGCAGCGGGGTGACAGGAGGATGGCGCCTACGCCGAGGGCCGCCGCCGAGCGGAAGATGGCGCCGACGTTGGAGTGGTCGACCAGGTCCTCCAGGACGAGGATGCGGCGGGCCGGGCCTTTGAGGAGGGTGTCGACGGAAGGCAGGGGGAGGCGTTCCATGGAGGCGAGGGCGCCGCGATGCACCTGGAAGCCGGCGATGCCGGACATGAGCTCGTCGCTGACGACGTAGACGGTGGCGTCGCCGAGGACGTCCTGCAGCGGGGTGAGCCAGCGGCGGGTGGTCAGGACGGAGCGGATCGGGTAGCCGGCGCCGATGGCCCGCCTGATGACCTTCTCGCCCTCGGCGAGGAACAGGCCGCGCTCGGCCTCAAGACTCTTGCGCAGCTCGACGTCCCGCAGCCGGGTGTAGTCGGACAGGCGGGGGTCGTCGGGGTCGGTGACGTACTCAAGCACCTTCCGATACTGCCATGCGCCGCCTGACCTGCCAGACCAGCGCATAGCAGGCGAGGACCAGGCAGAGGCCGACCACGGTGCCCGCGCCGGTCTTGGTGATGACGCCGGCGATGCCGTGGCGGGGGCTGGGCTCGTCGATGAGCGGCCACACGAGGGCGCCGGCCAGCACGCCGAGCCCGGCCACGGACAGGACGGCGGCGCGGACGCGCGCGGGCAGGCGCAGCCGCTCGGGTACGGGCGCCGCCGCCATCCCGGACAGGCCCCGCCATCCCCACCAGATCACGACGGCGAGCCCGATGGCGGACGAGACGTACTGGAGGAGGCGGTAGAGGCTGATCACCCCCAGAACGCTCACCGACAGCCAGGCCCCCCATTCGATGACGCCGGTGGAGTGGGTGAAGGAGTCCCACAGGACGTGGGTAGCGGCCCCGGTCACGGCGCCGGCCGCCATGGGGAGCAGGCGCAGCCGCTCGGGGGCGAGGAGCGCGGCCCGCCCGGCGAGCGAGGCGGGCAGCAGCGCGATCAGCGGGTCGCGCAGCACGAGGTGGAAGAACGGCAGCAGGATGAGCACGGCGAGCGGGTCGATGGTGACGACGCCCAGCCAGGAGTGCCAGTCGCTGTAGTCGGGCAGGAACGGCAGGAAGAGCGGCAGGTCGGGCACCATGGCGCCGAACGCCAGCGCCCAGGGGTCGAGATATTTGCGGATCCGGGCCGACGGCCCGATGAGCGGTAAGACGGCGGCGATGTGGCTGGGCGTGAACGGCAACAGGACCTCCCCCTCATGATCGACCCCTCATTATGCGGGCGAACCTTGATCAGGCTTTGCCGCCGCCATTCCTCGTCACGCTCCGCAGTGGGTACGGTACGTATCGCTGTCGACGGCCGGATAAGCCGGAGTTCGGGGGTTCATGGTGCCTGATCAGCGGATTCATGAGCGTCCGGCCGCGTCAGCGGACTGGCTGCGCGCGGCCCGCGCCGCTCGTACGCTCTCGCTGGTCACGCTGGCCTGGCTGGGCGTGGAGAGCGCGCTCGGCCTGGCCGCGGGGCTCGCGGCGCACTCGGTCGCGCTGATCGGCTGGGGGCTGGCGGCCCTGGTGGAGGCGGCGGCGAGCCTGATCGTGGTGTGGCGGTTCACCGGCACGCGTACGCTGTCACCGCACGCGGAGCGCACGGCCCGCCGCGCGGTGGCGGTGAGCTTCTGGCTGCTGGCCCCCTACCTGGTCCTGCACGTGGCGCATGACCTGGACGCGGGGCATCGGGCGACGCCGAGCGTGCTGGGCATCGTGGTGACGGCGGTCAGCCTGGTCAGCATGCCGGCGCTGGGCCTGGCGAAGCGGCGGCTGGGGGCGCGGCTGGCGTCGGCGGCCACGTCGGGCGAGGGCACCCAGAACCTCATGTGCGCGGCCATGGCGGCCGGGGTGCTGGCCGGTTTGTACCTGAACACACTCGGGTGGTGGTGGGTCGATCCGGCGGTGGCGGTGCTCCTCGCGGCGGTCGCCGTACGCGAGGGGCGGCGCGCCTGGATCGGTCACACTTGTTGCCATTGATGGTCACCCTGCGTCATCGTCGCACCAAAAGGGCTGTTTTGCCACAGAGACCGCACCGAGTATCGTTCCCGGAGTATTGCGGAGCATCTCCCGCTAGGGTCTCCGGACGGTCTCTAAAACACCTAAGAGGACATCGTGGGGCGACACCGCACAGACGATCTCGATGGCGACTACAGAGCCGGCGAACCCGTCCCGCGCAGACGGCCGAGGAACGGCCGTGGCAGGGTGCTCGTCCCGCTGGCCGGCGCCGTCGCCATGGCCGTCCTGCTCGGTGTCGCGGCGTTCGTCATCTTCACCCGCGACCACGACTGCTCCGGCGGCAAGCTGCCGTTGAAGGTGGTCGCCGCCCCTGACATCCAGCCCGCGCTCAACAAGATCGCCGGCCGCTACAACAAGGCGCTGCACTCGATCGACGGCAGGTGCGTCGAGGTGACGGTGGCCAAGGAGGCATCGGCGCGGACCGCGAACGCGCTCGCGGCCGGCAAGGTCACCGCCGACTTCTGGGTGGCCGACTCCAGCCTGCTCATGGAGAGCATGCGCCAGACCCCGGCCGGTGAGGCGCTGCCGCAGGTGGAGGGGTCGATCGCGACGTCGCCCGTGGTGCTGGCGGCGGCCAAGTCGGCGGCCGGCAAGCTGTCGGGCGCGCTCCAGCCGAGCTGGACCTCGATGATCGCCGCCGCGAACGTGGCCAACGTGGACGGCCCCGGCAGGAAGGTCAGGGTGCTCGCCCTCGACCCGCAGAAGAACTCCGCCGGCCTCGCCGCGCTGCTGGCCGCGGCCGGCACGGCCAAGGAGGCCGGCCAGGACAAAGCGCTGGTGGGCGCGCTCAAGGAGCTGTCGGGCCAGCTCGCCGCCGACTCGAACGCGCTGCTGGCCAGCCTGACCGTCAAGCCGGGCAGCAAGGTGCCCGTGGGCGTCACCTCCGAGCAGGCCATCTACGCGCACAACAGCAAGAAGCCGGACGCGCCGGTCGTCGCCCTCTATCCCAAGGAGGGCACGCTCAGCCTCGACTACCCGGTGACGATCCTGACGAAGGACCCGGAGGTGCTGAAGGCCGCCGCGGACTTCAAGCAGGATCTGTCCTCGGAGTCGGCCAAGCGGACGCTGCGCGAGGCGGGCTTCCGCGGCACCGACGGCAAGCCGGGCGACGTGCTGGCGGAGGGCGACGGCTTCACCCAGGACACGCCGACCGCGCTGGACCCGCCGGACGGCGCGACCGTGGCGCGCATGGTGCAGACCTGGACCCGGCTGAACCTCGGCACCCGCCTGCTCACCCTGCTCGACGTCTCGGGCACGATGGCGCTGCCGGTGCCGGGCACCGGCATGACCCGCATGCAGGCCATCAACAAGATCGCCACCGAGGGGCTCGCGCTGTTCCCGGCCGGTTCCGAGATGGGCCTGTGGACGTTCTCCACGCACCTCGACGGCAAGGGCAAGGACTGGAGGGAGGACGTCCCGGTCGGGCCGCTCAGCGAGTCGATCGACGGCGCGCTCCGCAAGGAGGTGCTGGCCACGACGTTCGCGCAGATCAAGGCCAAGGCCACCGGTGACACCGGCCTGAACGACACCGTCAAGGCGGCCTACACCCAGCTCACCAAGACGTACAAGCAGGACAAGGTCAACACCCTGCTCATCCTCACCGACGGCGCCGGCAACGACGACCCGGACGGCGGCGTCAAGAACGCCGAGCTGCTGCAGTTCCTCAAGCAGACCTACAACCCGAAGCGGCCGATCAGCATCCTGCTCATCGCGTTCGGACCGGACGCCAAGAAGGGCAAGCGGCAGATGGAGGCGCTGGCCAAGGCGACGGGCGGCGAGGCGTACATCGCCGAGGACATCCTGCAGGTCCGTGACTTCTTCCTGCAGGGCATGGAACGCCGCCTCTGCACACCGAACTGCGACGGCTGACCCTTTCGCCCTTCATGCCCGTTGGGTATGGAGGGCGAACCGGTACGAACCAGGCCGCGTCCTCTCCGCGTGGGGCTCTAGTGCCCGTACTACCCGCGGGGAGGGAAATCCGTGCCTGGATGGCCGACCATCGATCGCGCCGACGACCAGGAGCTGATCGAGGCTCTGCGGCGTGCGGACCCCGAAGCTCCCGCCACGCTCTACGACTCCTACGGCGAGCGCCTGTACGACTACGCCTACGCGATGGCCGCCGACCGCGACCTCGCCGCCGACTCCGTGCACGACGCGCTGGTCACCGCGCAGGGCTGCGTCGAGCGGCTGAAGGAGCCCGCCAAGCTGCGCGCCTGGCTGTACGCGCTGACCAGGTTCCAGGTACGCGCCCGCCTGGCCCACCGCCCCGGCACCCCGCCCGCCGGGCTGACGCTGCCCGACCCGGCCGAGCAGGACGACCCCGAGCTGGCGGACCTGGTGCACGAGACGCTGGGCGAGCTGCGCAGGGGCGAGCGCGAGGTGCTGGAGCTGTCGCTGCGCCACGGCCTGACCCCGGCGGAGGTCGGCGCGGTGCTCGGGCTGACCGGCCGCCAGTCGGCGAACCGGCTGAGCCGGGCCCGCGACCACCTGGAGATCGCGGCCGCGGCCGTCGTGCTGGCGCGGACCGGACGGGCGCACTGCCCCGACCTGTCGGCGATGGTGGACTCGTGGGAGGGCCCGCTGACCCCGCTGCTGCGGCGGCGGCTGTCGGGGCACATCGGCGGATGCGAGGTGTGCACGGAGGGGCGGCACCGGCAGGTCTCCGCGGCGCGGCTGCTGGACCTGGTGCCGGTGGCGTACCCCGGGATCTCGCTGCGCCGGCGGGTGATCGACACGTGCGTCAGCCCCGAGCTGGACCAGACGCGCGAGCTGATCACCGACCGCGGTGACAGCTTGGACCGCGCCGGGTTCCCCGTGGTGGCCGAGTCGCATCCGCGCCGGCGCCGCTCGCGCCGCGTGGGTCCGCTCGTGCTGGCCGGCGCCTGCCTGCTGGCCGCGACGGGCGCGGTGGTGGTGATCAACGGCTCGAACGCCTCCGACGTCGGCACCGCGGCCCCCCGCCCGACCGTGACCACGCCGCCGCCCGTCGAGGAGAGCCCGGAGCCGACGGAGGACCTGGAGATCGACGAGGTCGAGCCGGCCCCGACGCCGTCGCCCAGCCGTACGCCGTCGGCGGCCCCGCCCTCGCGCGTGGCCTCACGACCCGCGGCTGGGCCGCCGAGGAGAAGACCCGCACCGCCGACGGCCACCCGCCGCCGCCCCGCGCCCAGCGCCCGGCTGGTCACCACATGCCCGCAGGCGATCACCGGTGCCGGCGAGATCGGGCTGCGGGCCCGCAACGCGGCGGTCTCCTGGGTGGCGACCGCCTCGCAGGGCCTGGACGTGGTCCCGGCCAGCGGTTCGATCAAGGCGGGGGCCGCCGCGACGGTCAGGGTGACGGTCGCCGACCCGTACGAGCCGGGCACCGGACGGGTCGCGTTCACCTCGAACGCGGGCACCGCCACGTGCGCGCTGTCCTGGCAGGGCGAGGAGCTCCCCGAGCCGCCGACCGACCAGCCGACGGCGAGCGAGGAACCGTCCCCCGTGCCCACGTCGGGGGTGGCCACCTCATCCGCCGATGGGACGGATGCCGAGGGCCTGCGCAAAGCAGAAGTCAACCCGCAGTAGATTGACAAATCTGATCGACAAACGGGTATAAATCGGACCCTGGCTCGAAGATCCTAGGCCACATAGGGCATTCTGGTGTGCTTGGGGACCGCTTCGGGGTGGGCGATCACTTGACCGTGTGCTGAAGGTCACACGAAAGACCCCGCCTGCCGGTAAACCGGCGCGCGTCGCCAAGCGTCGGCATTGACGTGTCCAGGCGCCGATTGGTCCCATGAATTGCGATCGTTCGGCGTCCTAACCAGCAAGGGCAGGAGAGAGACAGGAGATGCTCAAGCAGCACCGCAGAGCGCTGGCCTGGCTGGTCGCGCTCGCCTGCATCGCAGGAGCGGTCATCGCGCTGTTCGATATCGAGACACCGCTGCGCCCGTTCCTGATCTCCTTGTTCCTCCTGGTCGTGCCAGGAGCGGCAGTGGTGGGACTGTTGCGTGATCGTGACCCCCTTGCCGCACTCTCCGTGGGAGCAGCAGCGAGCCTTGTGCTCAACGTACTGCTCGCCCAGGCCATGCTGCTCTTCAACGCGTGGTCGCCCCGGGCCGGTGTCGCGACGGTCGCCGTGCTCGGTGGGTTCATGTACGTGCTTCGGGTGTTGTACCGGGGGAAGAGCATGCAGACCGAACAGGGGGCCAGGGCAAGGTGAACATCCAGGTAGTCCGGCCCAGAGAACTCGGCGACTCCGAGCGCGCGCGCTGGCGTGAGCTGCAGAAGGCCGATCCGAGTCTGGACAACCCGTTCCTGTCGGTCGAATTCGCCGTGGCGATGGATCGTCTGCGCGACTACGTGAGGGTGGCGGTCATCTCCGACGGAGGCCGCATCGTCGGGTTCTTCCCGTACGAGCGGCACAGCTTCGGCATCGGCAAACCCCTCGGCGGCTTCCTCACCACCTGCCACGGCCTGATCTCGGTCCCCGACCTCAAGCTCGACGCCAAGGCCCTGCTGCGGGCCTGCAAGCTCAGCGTGTTCGACTTCGACCACCTCGTGGCCGGGCAGCCGACGTTCACCGCGTACGAGGCCGACGTCAGGCCCGCGCCCGTGATGGACTTCACCGCCGGCTTCGACGCCTGGCTGGAGCAGGTCAAGTCCAACTCGCCCAAGAACCTCAAGACGGTCAGGTACAAGGAACGCAAGCTCGGCAGGGAGCACGGCGAGCTGCGCCTGGAGTGGGCCTCGCCCGACCCCGAGGTGCTGCGCACCCTGCTGGCGTGGAAGTCCGACCAGTATCGAAGAACCGGCCGGGTGGACAGATTCGCCCAGCCGTGGATCGTCGAGCTGACCGACATGATGCATGCCGAGAACTCATCGGACTTCGCGGGCGTGCTGACCATGCTTTATGCCGGTGACGTGCCGGTAGCCGGGCATTTCGGCCTCCGTACGGCGACCACGCTTGTAGGGTGGTTCCCCGCCTACGACACCGAGTTCGGCCGCTATTCGCCGGGCATCGTGCACCATCTCCAGATGGCCGAGGCCGCCGCGAACGCCGGCCTGCACATGGTGGACATGGGCAAGGGCGGCAAGGAGTACAAGGACTGGCTCAAGAGCGGCGTCCTGTACGTCGCCGAAGGCCGCATCTCACGGCCGTCGCCGTCGGCGGCGGTCCACTGGATGGGCCGAACTCCTTTCAACAAGGCCCGAACAATTGTCATGGACCGGCCGTCTCTCTATAGGGCGGCCGACCGAGTGCTCAAGGGCTTCGGTCGGGTGCGCACCTCGATGCAACATCAGGAGCCATCCAATGCGGTAAGTCAGGAACCAACGGGAGCACGTTAGACCGCTCCCGGGCAAGACCCCCCGGCACAGCACCAACACCCTCACTCCACTGGATCCACCGATGCATCATTCGCCGGTTTCACCGTTCCCGCAGCACCCGGGGAGGGTCCGTGCCCGGCGCGTGATGCGGGTCCCGGAAGGAATTCCCTCGCTATGAGTCCCGAGATAACCAAGCACAACGGCAAGGTCCACTCCGCACCCCTGCGGTCGATGCCTCCGCCCTCCAGCTTCACGCCGGTCACTCCGCACCTGGCCATCTCCCCGACGGTCAGCGTGGTCGTGCCGGCGATGAACGAAGCCGAGAACCTCCCTCATGTGTTCGCCACCATCCCCCAGTGGGTGGACGAGATCGTGCTCGTCGACGGCAATTCCGTCGACGACACCGTGGCCGTCGCCAAGCGGCTGCGGCCCAACGTCAAAGTGGTGACCCAGACGGGCAAGGGCAAGGGCGACGCCCTGGCCGCCGGTTTCGACGCGTGCACCAGCGACATCATCGTGATGATCGACGCCGACGGCTCCACCGACGGCCGCGAGATCATCAACTTCGTGGGCGCGCTGGTCACGGGCGCCGACTTCGTCAAGGGCTCGCGCTACGCGGCCGGCGGCGGCAGCGACGACCTGACGCTCAACCGCCGCCTCGGCAACAAGATCCTCACGGGGATCGTCAACGTGATGTACCGCACCCAGTACACCGACCTCTGCTATGGCTACAACGCGTTCTGGGCGCGCCACCTGGACGTGCTCGACCTCGACTGCGACGGCTTCGAGGTGGAGACCCTGATGAACGTGCGGGCCGCCAAGGCCGGGCTGAAGGTGCACGAGGTGCCGAGCCACGAGCGCAATCGCATCCACGGCGAGAGCAACCTGCACGTCGTACGGGACGGCTTCCGCGTGCTCAAGACCATCCTGAAGGAGTGGCGTCGCCAGCCCACTCCCCCTCAGCCTGAGCCCGCCGCCACTCCCGCCGCTGATCGAGGCGTCGCTTAAAAAAGGATCTCTGTGAACACGTCTGTTGTCATCTGCGTCTACACCGAGGAGCGGTGGGAGGACATCAGGCAGGCAGTCGAGTCGGTCGAGAACCAGACGCGCCCGGCACACGAGCTGATCCTGGTGGTCGATCACAACCCCGACCTGCATCTCAAGCTCAAGCGCGAGTACCCGCAGGCCATCGTGGTGGAGAACACGCACGAGCAGGGGTTGTCCGGTGGCAAGAACACCGGTGTGGCCACGGCCAACGGTGAGATCGTCGCGTTCCTCGACGACGACGCCGTCGCCGATCCCGGGTGGCTGGAGGCTTTGGAGGAGGGCTTCCAGGAACCCGGTGTCGTGGGCGTGGGCGGCCGCACCGACCCCTTGTGGGCGTCGGGGCGGCGGCCCTCGTGGTTCCCGTACGAGTTCGACTGGACGGTCGGCTGCACCTACCGCGGCATGCCCGCGGTCAGGGCGCCGATCCGCAACGTCATGGGCGGCAACGCCGCCTTCCTGCGCGACGCGGTGTCCGAGGTGGGCGGTTTCCACAGCGGCATCGGCCGCAGCGTGCAAGGACGCAAGTCGCGCCCGCTGGGGTGCGAGGAGACCGAGTTCTGCATCAGGCTCTCGCAGCGCAAGCCGGGCTCGGTCATGCTCTTCGAGCCGCGCGCGGTGATCGGGCACAAGGTGTCCACACAGCGTGAGAGGTTCTCGTACTTCAGGTCCAGGTGTTACGCGGAAGGGCTGTCGAAGGCGCTGGTGACCCGCGAGGTCGGCACCCAGGACGGGCTGTCGAGCGAGCGGGCGCACGCCATGAAGACGCTGCCGCTCGGCGCGCTGCGCGGGGTCGGCGAGGCCCTGCGCGGTGACCTGGGCGGGCTCGGCAGGGCCGCCGCCATCGTCATCGGGCTGGCCTGGACGACCTGGGGTTACGTCGTCGGTTCCGTACGGCTGAAAGTGGCACGATCATGACTCGAGTACCGATCCTGATGTACCACTCGGTCACCGACACGCCCAACGACGACACCAAGCCGCACGCCGTGCGGCCGTCCGACCTGGCCGAGCAGCTCGCCTACCTGAAGGAGAGCGGCTTCACCCCGCTCACCCTGGGCGATCTGGTGGCCGCGCTCAACAAGAACAACGGCCGCTCGATGCCGGACAAGCCGATCGTGGTGACGTTCGACGACGGGTACGCCGACTTCCACAGCCACGCACTGCCGCTGCTGGACCGCTACAACTTCCCGGCCACGGTCTTCCTGACCAGCGGCTGGGTCTCCGACGCGGGCAAGGAGGCCGCGGGCCGGCCCCTGGACGACATGCTGTCCTGGGGCCAGGCCCGCGAGGCCGCGCAGACCGGCATCGAGATCGGCGGCCACAGCCACAGCCATCCGCAGCTCGACCAGCTCCGCATCGAGGACCTGCGGCAGGAGCTGCGCAGGAACAAGGGCCTGCTGGAGGAGAAGATCGGCGCGCCGGTCGCCACCATGGCCTACCCGTACGGGTACTCCAGCGCCCGCGTACGCCGTGAAGTGCGCAAAGCCGGATACTTTGCTGCTTGCGCCGTGAGCAACACGATCGCCGCCGATCGTCACGACATGCTCGCCATCCCCCGGTTGACGGTCGGCAAGGGCACGACCATCAACATGTTCAAGCGCGCCGTCGAAGGCACCGCCGTACCTCTCATCTACCTGCGCGAGCGCATCCTCACCAAGGGGTACGCGGTCGTGCGCAGGACGAGGTACGGGCTGCAGCGGGTGCGCGGAAATGTCTAGGGTCTGGGCGAGGGTCGTCACCGATCTGCGCAACCCGTTGTTCCGGCAGGGCTACGCGCTGATGGCCAACACGGTCATCACCGGCGTGCTCGGCATGGGCTACTGGCTGCTCGCCGCCCACTTCTACACGCCTGAGGAGTTCGGCCGCGGCCAGGCGGTGATCACCGCGATGCGGCTGTTCGCCTCGCTGACGGCGCTGGGCTTCGTGGGCGCGCTGGCCCGCTTCCTGCCGATCGCCGGCCGCCGCACGCCCGAGCTGATCCTGCGCGGGTACGGCCTGGCCGCCGCCACCGGCGGGGTCGCCGCGGTCGGCTTCCTGCTGACGCTGCCCTTGTGGGGCAAGACGTACTCCGTGCTCGCCGGGTTCGGGCCCGGCCTGTTCTTCCTGGGGTCCGTGGTCGTGTGGGCGGTCTTCACGCTCCAGGACGTCGTGCTGACCGGGCTGCGCAGGGCTCCGTTCGTGCCGCTGAACAACCTGGTCTTCGGCCTGGTCAAGATGGGCCTGCTGGTGGCGCTCGCCGGGGCGCTGCCCTCCGGCGGGATCTTCGTCTCGTGGGTCATCCCGACCGCGCTGGCGCTGATCCCGGTGCAGTGGCTGATCTTCGGCGTGGTCGTACGCCGGCACGTCCGCGAGTCGGACCCCGTGAAGGAGCCGCCCAGGCTGCGCGAGGTCGGCCGCTTCCTGGCCGGTGACTTCCCCGGCACGCTGTCCATCCTGGCCATCGTCTACCTGGTGCCCGTGGTGGTGGCGACGCAGGTGGGCGAGGCCACGTTCGGCCGCTTCTCGATGGCGCACACGCTGGCCAGCATGATCGAGCTGCTGGCCATGAACATGGCGGTGTCGCTGACCGTCGAGGGCTCCTTCGACCGGGCGGCGCTGGCGGAGAACTGCCGGCGGGCGCTGCGGCGGGCGTTCATGATCGTGGTGCCGATCATCACGGTCGCGGTGCTGGGTGCGCCGCTGATCCTGCGGATCTTCGGCTCCGAGTTCGCCGAGGAGGGCACGTTGCTGCTGCGCCTGATGGCGCTGGCGGTGCTGCCCCGGGTGCTGATCGAGGTGTACCTGAGTGCGCTGCGCGCGCAGAGCCAGGCGCGGACGCTGGCGATCGTGCAGATCGGGCTCGCCGTGCTGGTGCTGGTGTCCACGCTGCTGCTCTTCCCGTACTTCGGGGTGAACGCGGTCGGGTACGGTCTGCTGGTCAGCGAGGTGCTCGTCGCACTTGTGATCTTTGGAAATCTCCGCAAGATTCTCAAAGTGGACGAAACTGGTCGGTCGCCTGTCACCCAGGGGTCGTCCGGGGCCGCATGATGGTCAACGTGAGGCAACGGGACGGCGATGGCAAGACCACGGGGACCAGCTCCCCGGACGTTCGTGGTGACAAGGAGGAGTCGGACGTGCCCTTCGATCCGGACGCTACGGGAGTCATCCCGAAGCTGACGTTCGAGCCCCCGTCCGGTGAGGGCCCGAACGCGGCCGAGGAGGCCCCGAAGGGCGCCGACGGCGAGGGCACCGAGACCGAGGGCACCGAGGAGAAGGGCTCCACGGACAAGGGCGCTGCGGACAAGGACGCTGCGGACAAGGGCGCTGCGGACGAGGGCGGCCCCGACGCGGAAACGACCACGGCGATCCGGCTCCCCCTCCCGCTGCCCGCCCCTGACACCCACACCACCGACACGAACCCGGCGGGCGTCAAACCCCCGGTCGTCGCGGAGCCTCCGAAGCCGCCGGCCTCCGACGCCGGCGAGGAGGTCGGGGGCACGCAGCCCATGAAGGTGCGGCCCGCCACGCCACCGAAGCCCGCCGACGCACCCAAACCCGCCGACGCGCCCAGCACGACGAGCGCCACGACCGAAGGCGCCCCTTCCGGCATGCCACCCGCCGGCGGGGCGGCCGCGCCGTCCGGCGGCGCGCCGGCCGCCTCCCAGGCGCCCGGTGGGGCGCGGAGCCTGGCGGACCTCGTGCAGCCGATGACCGTCCCCGGGCCGCCCGGTGGCGGGGTGGCGGTGCAGAGCCCGCCGGTGAGCAGCCCGCCGGTGAGCAGCCCGCCGCTCCCTCAGCAGGCGCCCTACGGCGGGCCCCAGCGGCAGCAGGCGCCCAAGAAGGGGATCGGGGCGCGGCTGGGGGCGCTGGTCGCCAGCGCGCCCAAGTGGCTGCCCGTCCTGCTGGTCCTTGAGGGCCTCGTCATGTACATCCTCGCGCTCAAGGTGCCCCCTGGGCCCTGGCGTGGGGTCGATCCCGCCGACATCGACGGGCTCGGACTGATCTCGGCGCTGCCGGCGACGGCGTTCATCGCCATCCTGATCATGATCGTGTCGTTCTTCGTCACGGTCTCCCAGAGCACCGACCGCAAGTTCCTGCTGCTGTTCCAGATCGCCGCCATCACGTTCGCCCTGCACGGCGCGGGCGCGCTGGTGGCCGACGAGCCGCGCTTCCCCACGGCGTACATCCATGCCGGTTTCGTGGAGTTCATCGGCAGGACCGGCGAGACCGCGATCAACATCGACGCCCGCATGGGCTGGCCGGGCTTCTTCGCGCTGTTCGCCTTCGTGACGAAGGCGGCCGGCATCAGCGACATGACGACGATCCTGCAGTGGACGCCGCTGCTGTCGAACCTGCTCTACCTGCTGCCGTTCGTGCTGATCCTGCGCCAGGTGGTGGCGACGACGCGGGCCAGGTGGTTCGCGGCGCTGCTGTTCGTGCTGGTGCAGTGGATCGGCCAGGACTACTTCTCCCCGCAGGGCTTCACGTTCGCCCTCTATCTGGCGTTCGTGGCGATCCTGCTGCGCTGGTTCGGCCGGGTGGAGCAGCGGACGAAGCCGGTGCCGCCCAAGGGCCTGCGCAAGTGGATCGGCAAGCTGGACGCGATGACGCCGGGCGAGCTGGCCAACACCGGCACGTTCCGCGCCGACAAGCTGCTGATGCTGATGCTGCTCGTCGCGCTGTTCCTGGCGTCGGTGGCCTCGCATCAGATCACGCCGTTCATGATGCTGGGCGTGGTGACGGCGTTCCTGCTGTTCAAGCGGACGACGCTGACGTGGGCGCTGCCGTTCTTCCTCGGCCTGATCGTGCTGGCCTGGATCAGCTACCTGACGGTCGGCTTCTGGGCCAGCCAGATCGACACGATCTTCGGCGGCCTCGGCAACATCCTGCAGAACCTGCGCAGCAACACCGGTGACCGCATCGAGGGCACGGACCCGGCGCACGCGATGGTGCTGCAGGCCCGTCTCGGCATCCTCGCGGTGATCCTGGCCTGCGCGGCGGCCGGGTTGTTGCGCCGGCTGCGGCGCGGGGTGTTCGACCGCTCCGCGCTGATCCTGCTCTGCGTGCCGGTGCTGGCACTCGGCCTGCAGAGCTACGGCGGCGAGATCGGGCTGCGCATCTACATGTTCGCGCTGCCGGGCGCGTGCCTGCTGGCCGCGTACGCGTTCTTCCCGAACCTGCCTGCCGACAGCGCGGACGTGCGCGAGGAGACGGTGCCGCTGCGCAAGCGCAACGTGCGCTTCAACCCGCAGCTCACCAAGCGGATCTCGCTGGTGCTCGCGGCGTGCTTCGCGGTGGTGTTCGCGATGGCGTTCCTGCTGGCGAGGTACGGCAACGAGAAGTTCGAGCGGGTCACCACCGGCGAGGTGGCGGCGCTGCACTACGTCTACGACCACGACAAGCCGAGCGCCCGCGTGCTCTACCTGGTGCCGAAGGAGGGCCCCGAGGTCACGCCGACGCTGCCGTGGGGCGAGCGGGACATCGAGCGGGTGAGCTTCTCCGAGCAGGCGCTGGTGTTCAAGGACCCGTCCAAGATCGAGAACGCGGTGGCGAAGCTCAAGAGCGCGCCGCGTAACTCGTACCTGATGGTGAGCCGGGGCCAGGTGAGCTACCTGCAGCTCAACGAGGGCTTCCCGGCCGACTGGGGCGAACGGTTCCGCGCGGCCCTGGACAAGTCACCCGACGTCAAGCGGGTCTACGCCAACCAGGACGCGGCGCTTTACACGTGGAAGAAGTTCGTCAGAGGCACCGAGATCCCGGAGCCGAACCCGTACGAGGGCAGGGGCGACCCGACCTCGCCGTGGACGCCGGTGGGCATCGCCGCGCTGGCGGTGACGTGGGTGGCGCTCTTCAGCTACGAGATCATCCGCCTCAACGGCCCCAACCGGGCGCCGCGGGCCCGCAAACGCCTGTTGTTCCTGGCCGTGCCGGCGTTCGCGGTCGCGCTGGCGGTGATCGTGGAGAGATTCCTCTACATCGCGGCGAACAACTGAGCGGCGTAGTACCTGAGGGGTACGTTCCTGGTCCACTCCGTGGCGTGACGACGATGACGGGGGGCGCTTCGTAGCTTCGGCTGCATGCGCTTCCCGTTTCGCCGCAGCCTGCTCATCGCGTCTCTAACGGTCTCCTTAGCGGCTCCGCTGTCCAGTGCCGAGGTTCCCGCTCCCGAGCCCGTCCAGCCGCCTTCAGGGCTGTCCGAGGCCCGTTACGCCGCCGTCCGGCAGGGCATCCTGGCGGCCGAGCGGATGGCGGCCGGGCACGGGCATCGGCGCCGTGCGGAGGTGCTGCGGGCGATGGCCGATCCCGCGCGGCGGTTCCTGTTCTTCGACGGGCGGGACGGCGGCAGGGCGGCGGAGGTGTTCGGCGATCCGGCAACGGCCGAGCGGGTCGCGGTGCTGGTGCCGGGCTCCGACACGAGCCTCGACCGGTACGGGCGGCTGCGTTCCGGTGCCTCTGCCCTGCGCGAGGAGCTGGGCGGGCGGGCGGCGGTGGTCGCGTGGCTGGGGTATCGGACGCCCGGCACGTACGAGGCCGCTCTGCTCACCCCCGACCGGGCCGACGCGGCGGCGCCCGCGCTGCGGGCCCTGGTGGACGAGCTGGGGCCGGCCCGGGTGTCGCTGCTGTGCCACTCGTACGGCGCCGTGGTCTGCGGGCGGGCCGCTCCTGATCTGGACGGGGTGGCGAGCATCGTCCTGTTCGGCGCTCCCGGCACCGGCACCACCGGCCCGCTGGGCACCCAGGCCCCGGTGTGGGCGGCCAGGGCCGGCGGCGACTGGATCGCCCGCGTGCCGCACGCCCGGTTCGACCTGCCGTTCGTCACGCTGGGCCTGGGACTCGACCCGGTCGATCCGGCGGCCGGGACGCGCGTCTTCCCCGCCGGGGACGGCGGGCACAGCGACTACCTGCGGCCCGGCTCCCCGGCGTTGCGTACCATCGCGCGGATCGTCTCCGGCGATGCGTGAGCTCCTCGAGCGCGTCGAGCGCGCCACCCCGGCGGGGCGGGACCGGGCCGTGGACGGGTTGCGCGCGCTCGCCATCGGCGGCGTGGTGCTCGGCCACTGGCTGGTGACGGCCCTGGTCGCCGACTCCGGCACGCTGCGCGGTGCGAGCCCGCTGAGCGCGCTGCCGCAGCTGGCCCCGGCGTCCTGGCTGTTCCAGACCTTGTCGGTGTTCTTCCTGGTGGGCGGGCTGGTCGCGGCGCGCGGCTGGGCCCGCTCCACCGAGCGCTACCGCGTGTGGCTCGGCCGGCGGCTGGCGCGCCTGTTCGGACCGGTCGTCACCGTGGTCGCCGTGTGGACGGTGGCCGCCGTGACCATGCTGGCCTCCGGGGTCTCCCTGGACGTCGTGCTCGCCCTGGCCAGGCTGGTCTGGTCGCCGCTGTGGTTCCTGCTGGTCTTCGCGGCACTCACGGCCCTGACCCCCCTGGCCACCAAGTCAGTCTCACTCAGGACCGCGACAGCACCGCCCAGGCAATCCCCCGCTCCCACCACGACAGCACCGACCCAACCGGCCCTCGCCCCGACCGCGACGGCGCCGACCCGGCAGATCCCCACCCCGACCACAACGGCACCGACCCAGCAGGCCCCCGCCCCCACCACGTCGGCATCGGTCCGGCGGGCCCCTGCCGTGACCGTGGCGGTGCTGGTGGTCGTGGTCGCGCTGGTCGATGTGGGCCGGTTCTGGGCGGGTGGGCCTGGGTGGCTGGGGTGGGTGAATGTGGTGGCGGGGTGGTTGGTGCCGTACTGCCTCGGGGTGTCCTGGGCGGGTGGGATGCCGTCCCGGCGTACGGGGTGGGGCCTGCTGCTGGGCGGCGGCGCAGCCACCGTCGCGCTCGTGCTCGCAGCCGGTTATCCGGCCTCGATGGTGGGTGTGCCGGGGGCGGCGGTGTCCAACCTCGATCCGCCCACGCCGGCCGTCGTCATGTTCGGGCTGGCGCAGTGCGGGGCGGCGCGGCTGCTGGCCGATCCGTTACGCCGGGCGCTGCGCCGCCCCCTGGCCTGGGCCGCCGTCGCCCTGGTGAACGTGCACGCGATCACGATCTTCCTGTGGCACCAGACCGCGATGATCGCCGTGACGGCGCTCGGCCTGCTGACCGGCCGGGTGCTGCCCGGCCTGCACACCGCCCCTGAGTCGGCGGCCTGGGTGGCGGCCAGGCTGACCTGGCTGCCGGCGTTCGGGGCGGTGCTGGTGGCGTGCTGCGCGCTGGCGGGGGTCAGGCGCCGCCGCGCCCCGACCACTTGATCTCGTACGGCCGCAGGCTGACCTGACGCCCGTCCACGGTGGCCGTGACGCTCCGGTCGCTGGTGTTGACCATGACGAGCTGCTGCTCCTGCCCGATCGCCTTGACCTTCGGGTCGGACGAGCTCACCTCCTCGGCCTTCACCCCGGCGGGGAACCATCGGGTGAAGCCGCTGAGCAGCCCCGCCATCGGCATCTCACCGCCGACCTTGGGCGCCCAGAGGCAGCCGGGGCACTCGCCCTCGCCGTCCTGCTGGGGGTTCCAGTAGAGGGCGGTGGTGACGCCGCTCTTGACGAACTCCATCAGCGCGCTCGCCTGCACGGCCGTGCGCTTGTCCTCGCTCCATCCGGAGTTCTCCGGCTCGACGTACCACTCGGCCCACCACACCGGCTTGTCGCCGCTCTTCTGCCGCAGCCAGGTGGTGATCGCGCTGAACTTGGCCTGCGCGCTGAAGTCGTCGGGCACGTTGCCCTTGTCGCTGGTCATGGAGGCGCCGTCGACCACGATGAAGTCGGCGCCCTTGTTGTGCTCGATCCAGTATTCGATGGCGTCGAGCGCCCGCTGGTCGACGGTGCCCCAGGGCCCGGTCAGCTCCGACGGCCCGGTGCCCGACAGGGTGCCGATCGGCACGTAGGGCCCGCCGACCTTGATCTGGGGATCGACCTTCTTCAGCGCGTCGTAGACCTTGTTGTACAGCTCGGTGTAGCCCTCGGCGTCCCAGCGGTTGGTGTCGGCGTTCCAGAAGCCCTTGAACTCGTTCCAGACCATGTAGTGCTTGACCGTCGGGTACTGCTTCGCCACCCGCGCGGCGAGCTTGGCGAAGTCGTCGAAGTGCTCCTTCTTGGGCGCGACCGTGTGGTTCTTGCTCCAGTCGGTGCGGCCGGCCTGCCCGCCCTTCATCCAGTCGGGGGCGCAGCACAGCGTGATGACCGGCATCGCTCGCGAGGACGCCATGAACGTCAGCCGCCGGTCGAGGTCGCGGAAGTTGAACTGCCCGGGGCTCGGCTCGGGGTTGCCCACGCCCCAGCCCATGATGTGCTGGTTCTGCAGCATGGGGACCCGGCCGAGCACGCCTCTCGCCTGCTCGGCGACGTGCTCCGGCTCGTTGTCGGCGCTGAACTGGGTGTGGGTGATGCCCCAGCGCGGCCACTTGTCGAACGCGGGCGGCGCTTCCAGCGTGGGGGCGGGCTGGGTGGGCACGGACGTGGCGACGTCGCTGCCCTTGAACTCGGTGCGGGCCTGAGTGCGGATGGCGGCGTAGATCATGATGCCCGCCACCAGCACGACCGCGAGCGCGCCCGCCCCGATCGCGATCGGCCACGGCGATCGCCTGCGCGCGTGTCGGCCCTCGGTCGGAATCACTGAACGCTCCTCATCCTCACGAGATGTTAGGGGGAACAACGAACCTACAAGGTCCGGAAAGTGACGAGGGCCGGGCTGCGTGCCCGGCCCTCCTCACGGTAGTGGTCCCGCTTGCGAGGCGCTTGCCGTTGATCTGGACTCGTCAGCCGACGTTCGGCGGGCGCTGCCCGGTGACGGGTCCCGGCACGCCGGCGTACCGGTACGGCACGGGCTGCCGCCCCGGCTGCACGACGAGGAGGGTGCCTGGGATGTCGGTGTAGAAGGCGCTCTCGACGGCGGCGGCGACGTCGTCGGCCGTGAGCAGGGGGAAGCCGGCGTTGGCGAACAGCTCGCGGGTTTCGGCCACGAGCGGCGTGTCGGTGAAGCCTGGGCAGACCGCGCCGATGCGGACGTTCTGGGCGGCCAGCGGCTCGGCCAGCGCCCTGACCAGGCCCACCACCGCGTGCTTGGTCATCGTGTAGACGGGGTCGCCGGCGAAGCCCACGAGCCCGGCCAGCGAGGCGGTGGCCACGATGGCGCCGCCGCCCGAGCGTACGAGCAGCGGCACACTGGCCCGCACGCCGAACACCACGCCGTCCACGTTGACCCCGACCACCTTGCGGTAGCGCTCGGCGTCGAAGTCCGCGAAGTCCACTTTGCCGGCGATGCCGGCGTTGAGGTGCACGAGGTCGAGCCGGCCGTAGCGGCGCTCGGCCAGCGCGACGGCCTCAAGCGACGCCTCCTCCTGGCTGACGTCGGCGGCCAGCCAGGCTCCGTCGACCTCCTTGGCCAGCCGCTCCACGCCCTCGGCGTCGAGGTCGACCAGGACGCAGCGGGCGCCGCCCGACGCCAGGCGCCGCGCGACGGCGGCCCCGATGCCGCTCGCCGCTCCGGTGATGAGTGCAACAGTGCTCATGACGCTCCTTGCCTGGGGGGTTCGAGGCGTTCAGTGCTGGTCGAGCATGCGATGGGCGCGCGAGATCAACGTGGGCACGGCCGCGCCGATGCGGTCGAAGCCCTCTCCCACGGTCTTACCCTGACGGAAGCGCGCGTGGATACCCTCCACGATGACGGCGAGCTTGAAGTTGCCGAACGCCACATAGAACCCCAGGTCGGATATCTCGCGACCCGACACCTTGGCGTAGTGGGCGGCGAACTCCGCCGCGTTCATGAATCCTGGCGCCACCGTCACGTCACCGGCCACGGGGATGCGCGCCCGCTCCTCGTCGTCCCTGTCATGCCAGTACGTCAGCGTCAGCCCCAGATCGGCCAGCGGGTCACCGAGCGTGGACATCTCCCAGTCGACCACCGCCGCGATCTCCAGGTCGCCGAGCCGCAGCAGCGTGTTGTCCAGCCGGTAGTCGCCGTGGACCAGCGTGCCGGGCGCCTCGGCGGGCAGCCGCGCGCGCAGCCGCTCGACCAGGCGGTGGTAGTCGGGCAGGTCGGCCGTCTTCGAGCGCTCCCACTGCTGGCTCCAGCGGTCGAGCTGCCTGGCCATGTAGCCCTCCGGCCGGCCGAAGTCGCCGAGGCCGACCTCCCTGTAGTCGACGGCGTGGATGGCGGCGAGCACCTCGGCCAGCCGCTCCGACAGCCGCTGGACGCGCTCGGGCGCCGGGTCGCCGAGCTCGTCGCGGGTGCGTACGGCGGCGCCCTCGACGTACCCCATGAGGTAGAACGGCGCCCCGATCACGTCCTCGTCGGCGCAGAACGCGACCGGCTCCGGCACCGGGACGGGCGTCGGCGCGAGCGCCGAGATGACCCGCCACTCGCGGCGCATGTCGTGGGCGGTGGGGAGCACGTGACCGAGGGGCGGCCGGCGCAGCACCAGCCGTCGTCCCGGGGCCTCGACGAGGTAGGTGAGATTGGACCTGCCGCCCGAGATGAGCGAGACGGAGCCGGGCTCGCCGGCGTCGGGCACGTTCTGGCCCATCCAGGCGACCAGACGGGGGTGGTCGATGCCGGGCACGGTCCCAGATTCGGTCATGAACACACATTAGAACGTCACTCGGTCCTGAGCGCTAGCTGGGAATCTTGTAACGTTCCGGAGCTGCGGCGACCGCAGGGGGCGAGATCCTTTACTCTGGGTAATACACCCCTGGCCACATGCTGGACAGAGTGCATGCCGACAGTAGGAGCTCATGCGCGTCACCCTTGCCCTGCCTCGTGAACTGGGTCAGCCGGAAGTGACCCGATGGCGTGCCCTGCAGGAAGCGGACACCGCCTTCGACAACCCCTTCCTATCCCCAGAATTCACCCTCATCGTGGGCGAACTCCGAGACGTCGTACGTGTCGCCGTCATTTACGACGGTCCGGAAATAGTGGGATTCTTCCCCTTCGAACGGCATCCGCTCGGCATCGGGAAACCCGTGGCCGCCGGCCTCACCGACGCCCAGGGCCTGGTCCACGCGAAAGACGTCGAGATCGACCCGATGCGGCTGATCAAGGAGTGCGGGCTCTCGGTCTACGAGTTCGACCACCTGGTCGGCGGGCAGCCGCTGCTCAACGCGCGCGCCGAGCGGCACCCCTCGCCGATCATCGACCTGCGCGAGGGCTGGGAGCCCTACACCGAGACGCTGAAGAAGCAGTCCGGCAAGACCTACAAGTCCACCCTGGCCAAGTCGCGCAAGCTGCAGCGCGAGATGGGCACGCTGCGTCACGACTACGCGACCAGCGACCTCGCGCCGCTGCGCACGCTGCTGAACTGGAAGACCGACCAATACCGGCGCACCGGGCGCACCGACAGGTTCGCCCACAAGTGGATCGTCGAGCTGGTCGAGCGGCTGCTGGCCACCCGCACCGAGACGTTCGCCGGGGTGCTCGACATGGTCTACGTCGACGACCGGCCGGTGGCGGGCCACTTCGGGGTGCGCACCCGCACCACGCTGGCCGGCTGGTTCCCCGCCTACGACACCGCGTTCGCGAAATACTCCCCCGGGCTCATCCACCACCTGGCGATGGCCGAGCGCGCCGCCGCCGACGGCATCCAGATCATCGACATGGGGCGGGGCCAGAAGGAGTACAAGGACAAGCTCAAGAACGGCCAGCTTGAGGTGGCCGAGGGCCGGGTGGCCAGGGCCGGCGTGGCGGCGGGCGTCCACTGGATGATGCGGGTGCCGGTGCGCAAGACCAGAGCCACGGTGATGGCCAATCCGGTGTTGCTCAAGACCGCCGACAAAGCATTGAAAACGTACGGGAGACTGCGTACTGTCCTACAAGGGTGAAACGCATCGCAGAGCGTACAGACCGTCACTGTCTGTCGCTTCCGTCCAACCGGCTGGGGCTCTACCTCGCGCTGCGTCACTGGTGCACCCCCGGCCAGCGGCTGCTGATGTCACCCATCTCGGCGGACGAGATCCTCTTCCTCGTGCTGGCGGCCGGCCTGCTCCCGGTGATCGCACCGCTGTCACCCCGTGACGGCAACATCGACACCTCGCGCGTCGACCTCGCCGGCGTGGACGCGGTGCTGACCACCAACCTGTACGGCCTGCCCGACGACGTCCCCGCCTTCGCCGGGAAGATCCTCATCGAGGACGTCGCCCACGCCATGGAGACCGACCTCGGGGGCCGCCCGCTCGGCACGTTCGGGCAGGCCGGGGTCTTCAGTCTGTCTAAGCATCCGTCCGCCGGCTCGGGCGGCGTGCTGGCCGTCGAGCACGAGTCCGACCTCAAGGCGCTCACCCGCGCCCGCGACGCGCTGCTCGTCCCCGGCTCGCTGCGCGCCGACATGCTGAGCGTGGCCACCTCCATGGCCCGCCAGGCGGCGCTCAAGCTCGACCTCGTACGCCCCGCGCTCGCGCTCGCCCGCCGCCTCGGCCTGATGGAGCCGCGCGACGGCTACCGCATCCCGCTCGCCGCCGACCGGCTCAAGGAGGCGCTCAAGCAGGTGCCGGTGCTGCCGCCCTTCGACCCGTGGGTCCGCGCCGACCTGCACCACTACCGGGCGCGCAGGAGCCGCCTGGTGCGCTGGTACCAGGCCAGGCGGGTGGCGCGGGTGCCGCGCGACCGCGCGCGCCGGCTGGCGGGCGTGCAGCGCCTGGCCGAGCTGCCCACCGTCGCGCCCGCCGTGCTCGACGACCTGTCCAGGCCCTTGTTCCGGGTGCCGCTGCTGGTGCGCGACCGCGACGCGGCGATCGCCGAGCTGGAGCGGGGCGGGGTCTCGACCGGCTACCTGTACGACCCGCCGTACGACGACTACGCCCCCGGCTTCACCGACCCCTCGCCCGACCCGCTGCCCGCGCGCTGGTGGGCCCGTCACGTGCTGCCCGTCGACCCGATGTACACCTTCCGCTCACTGCCCGTCCTCAGCCGGCTGGAGCCGCCGGAGCGCGGCCCGCACGGCTGACCTGCTCAACCGACCGGCTCAACCGACCGGCTCAACCGACCGGCTCAACTGACCGGCTCAACCGGCGTCGCGGATCAGCTCGGCGATGATCCGGCAGCCGCGCCGCACGTCGGCCAGGGACGCGGAGCCGTACCCGATGACCAGGCCGTGCAGGCGGGGCTCCGCGTGGTGGTGGCGGAGGGTGGAGTCGAGCAGCACCCCGCGCCGCGCCGCCCGCTCGATCACCACGGGCACCAGGTCGGGCGGCAGCTCGGCGAGCACGTGCAGCCCCGCCGTGTCGCCGCGCAGCCGGCAGAGCGGGCCGAGCAGCTCCACCACCGCGGCCCGGCGGCGGGCGTACTCCAGGCGCATCCTGCGCAGGTGGCGGTCGAGGTCGCCGCGCTCGATCAGGGTCGCCACCGCCTGCTGGACGGGGCCGCTGGTGCGGTCGGCCACCGCCACGCGCAGCGCGGCCACCTCGGCGACCAGCTCAGGGGTGCCGACCAGCCAGCCCACCCCGACGTCGGGGGCCAGCGTCTTCGACAGCGTGCCGAGCAGCACGACGCGGGCCGGGTCGAGGCCGTAGAGCGCGGGCAGCGGGGCCACGTCGTAGCGGAACTCGGCGTCGTAGTCGTCCTCGACGATCGTCGCGCCCGTGCGCCTCGCCCAGGCGAGCAGCCGCTCCCTGCGCGGGATCGGCAGGCGGCCGCCCAGCGGATACTGATGCGCCGGGGTGGTGTAGAGCAGGCGCAGGTCCGTGGGCAGGCGATCGACGATCACGCCGTCCTCGTCCACCCGGCACGGCACCACCTCGGCGCCCCTGGAGCCGAAGATCACCCGAGCCGCCGGGTAGCCGGGGTCCTCCACGCCGGCCTTCGTGCCGGGCTCCAGGAGGATGCGCGCGACCAGGTCGAGTCCGTTGCCGGTGCCCCTGGTGACCAGGACGTTCTCCGGGCCGACGACCATGCCTCTGGCCCGCCTGAGGTGCTCGGCGAGCAGCTCGCGCAGGCGCGGCAGGCCGTACGGGTCGGGCGAGGCGCTCGGCGGCAGGTCGGCGGCCTTGCGCCAGGCGCGCTTCCACGCGGCCCGGTCGTAGTCGCGCACCCAGGGGCTGCCGGGCGTGAGGTCGATCGCGCCGTCCGGGGCCGGCGGCGCGGCCGGCGCGCGGGGACGCTCGACCGGTCCCGCCTCCTGCGGGACTCCAGGGGTGAGGTCGGCCACGAAGGTGCCGGAGCCGTGCCGGCCGTCCAGCCAGCCCTCCGCGTAGAGCTGCTGGTACGCCTCCGTCACCACCGTCCTGCTCACCCCGAGCTGCACGGCCAGCGCCCGGGTGGACGGCAGCCGCTCACCGGGCGCGAGCGCGCCGTCCAGCATGGCCCGGCGCAGCCGCCCGGCGAGCTGGGCGGTCAGCGGCTCGGCCGACGTGCGGGAGAGGGAGAGCGGCAGGTCAACGGGCGTACGCATGGAAGTGGTCTCTACAAAGGCGGCGATAGTGGCCCTACAGCGTAGGTCCACTTCGTGGCTACGGTCGAATCATGCTCTCCACCACTCCGCGGACCACGCTCGGACGCTCCAAGGAGCGCGGCAGCACCGACAGGAACGACCTGTACGAGGTGCTCGACACCGGCCTGATCTGCCACCTCGGCGTGATCGTGAACGGCCACCCGATGGTGGTCCCCACCGGCTACGGCCGCATCGGCGACACCCTCTACCTGCACGGCTCCACCGGCGCGGCCTCGCTGCGGGCCGGCGAGGGCGGAGAGGTCTGCGTCACGGTCACCCACCTCGACGGCATCGTGCTGGCCCGCTCGATCTTCCACCACTCGGTCAACTACCGCTCGGCGATCATCTACGGCCGGGCCAGGCCGGTGACGGACCCCGACGAGCGCATGGAGGGCCTGCGCGCCCTGTCGGAGCGGCTCGCGCCCGGCCAGTGGGACTACGTCCGCCGCCCCTCGCGCAAGGAGCTGGCCGCGACCGCCGTCCTCGCGCTGTCGCTGGAGGAGGCGTCGGTGAAGATGCGCAGCGGCGGGCCGAAGGACGAGGAGGAGGACTACGCGCTGCCGGTGTGGGCCGGCGTTCTGCCGCTGGTCACCTCGTGGGGCGAACCCGAGCCGGATTCGGTGCTCCCAGAAGGTATCGCCACGCCTGTTCACATCCTCCACCGGGAGTAGTTCCATAATTCCGGAACCACCTGGCAAACCAGACCCCTTGATCACACGTCTCATCAGGTGGGCCGGCTCCTGATGGGAGAGGCATATGGAGTGGAGCGCTCCCGGTTATACAGAGGTCAAGCAGCTCGGGGCGGGTGCCAGCGGGCGCGTCGCGCTGGCCGTGCACGACGACACCGGGCTCGAAGTAGCGATCAAATATCTGTCCCACAACCTGCTGCGCGATCCCGCGGCGCTGGCCAGGTTCCAGTCCGAGGCGCGGCTGCTCACCACGCTGCGCGATCCCCACATCGCCACGATGTGGGAGTACATCCAGGACGCCGGCGGCGCCGCCATCGTCATGGAGCTCGTCAACGGCGTCTCCTTACGCGCCCTGTTACGCGAGAACGGCACCACCGAGCCTGAGGCGGCGCTGGTCGTGCTGAAGGGCTCGCTGCTCGGCCTGGCCAAGGCGCACGCGCTGGGGCTCGTGCACCGGGACTACAAGCCGGAGAACGTGATCGTCCGCGACGACGGCGTCAGCAAGCTCGTCGACTTCGGCATCGCGGTCCGCCAGGGCAGCGCGACCAGGGCGGAGGGGACGCCGCCGTACATGGCGCCCGAGCTGTGGGAGAACGGGCCCGCCTCGCCCGCCACCGACGTGTACGCCGCCACCGCCGTCTTCTTCGAGTGCCTGACCGGGCACCGCCCCTACCGCTCGACCGAGCCGAGCGTCCTCGGCTACCAGCACCTCCACGCCCCCGTGCCCTTCCACGACGCGCCCGAGCCGGTGCGCGAGCTGGTCAGGCGCGGGCTGGCCAAGGACCCGGCGCGGCGGCCGGGCAGCGCCCTGGAGTTCGTGGCCGAGCTGGAGTCCACGGCGCGGGCGGCGTACGGGGAGGACTGGGAGGAGCGCGGCAGACGGCGGCTGGCCGCGCTCGTGGCCCTGCTCGCGCTGCTGCTGCCCAGGCCGCAGGCGTCCACCCCCGAGGTGACGACCTCGCTGGCGCGGACCGTCTTCCGCGGCATGCGGTCGAACGCGCGGCGGCTGACGATGGGCGGCGCGATCGCCGCCGCGGCGGCCGTGGCCGTGGTGGTCGTGCTCATCAACCGGCAGCCGCCGGTCGAAGAGGCGGCGGGGGCGGCGGCGGTCGTACCGCCGAGTGAGATCGCGACGCAGCCCGCCACCGGGCCGCCCGCGACACCCGCCGAGACCGAACCGACGCCTGGGCTGTCGGCTGGGCCGACGACCGGGCCGACGACTGGGCCGACACCTGAGCCGTCCGGCCCGGAGCCCGAGGCGACGCCGCAGGTCGTGCCGCAGGGCTCGCCTGAGGCCGGCGAGCCGGAACGGGCCAGGCCCACGCGGAGCGCCCGCGTCCCAGGACCGGACGACGCGCGGCCCGAGCGCCCGTCGTCCTCCGCCCCCACCGGCACCGAGACGACCGAGCCCACCGTCACACCCACCCCCACTCCTACGCCCACCCCGACTCCGACCCCGACTCCGACCCCGACCCCGACGGAGACCGGCGAGCCCGTCACCTCCGTGCAGGCCGTGTCGCTCGGCCGGATCACGGTCGGCTCGGACGGCGTCGCCCGCAGCACGCTCTCGCTCCGCACCAGCGGCGAGGGCCGCGTCACCGCCACCGCCGCCTGGACGGCCGCCGGCGAGGACGGCCGGACCCAGCGCGTCAGGCTCAGCGGCGCGCGCACCTACACCCGCACGCTGACCTGGTCGATGGGCGAGCGCCCGTGCGGTAAGAGGGTCTCCCTGGCCGTCACCACCTCGCCCGCCGCACCCGGAGGCCCCGCGACGGCGACGGTGTCCGTGCCGCCCTGCCCGACCCGGGTGACCGCGCTGAACGTCGCGCTCAACCTGCCCGCCGCGCCCGCGCGCACCGCCACGGCCCGGGTCAGGGTCACCGCGAGCGGCACGGGCGTGATCCCGGTGCGGGCCAGGTTCGCGGTGAACGGGGAGTCGATGGGGACGCGGACCGCGCGGTTGTCGGGACGCACGTCCTACGCCGAGTCGTTCGCCCTCGCCCTGCGCTCCCGTCCCTGCGGGTCCACGCTGTCGGTCCAGGTGAGCGCGGGCGGCAGGACCGACACCGCCCGCGTCGCGGTGCCCTGTCCCCCGCAGGTGCGCAGGGTGGCCATCGTGGCGGCCGGCGCGGACGGCGGCCTGCGCGCGCAGGTCAGGGTGACCACCGCGAACACCCGGCCGGTACGGCTGACGGTCAGGTTCGCGGCCGGTGAGGGCGGCGGCGCGCAGACGGTCACGCTGTCGGGCGCGACCTCCTACAGCCGGTCCTTCAGCCATCCGGCCAAGCTGCCCTGCGGCACGCGCTGGTCGATCACGGCCGTCACCGCTCCGGCGGCGGCGGGCGGCGCGGCCACCCGTAGCGGCAGCACACCGCCCTGCCCCAGGGAGGAGGAGCCCGAGCCGCAGTCCTCCCCCGTACCGCAGGACAGCCCGTCCAAGGAGCAGCCGCCGGCCGAGCGGACCCCGTCAGAGGAGGCCCGTCCCAGGTGAACCCGGTCGCGGGCGGCTGCGTGAGCGCCGCCGCCCACCGCGCGCGATCCGGCGGTCAAGGCATGATCAAGTGATATTTCTCCGCATGTCTGGATTTAGGTAGCGGGATAGTGCTCGCTTCTGGTTAAGCTACGGTCCGTTTGATGAGGGTGGGGGCCCACAGACTCCAGAGGAGACCGTTATGCACGGTGATGGGCCATGGGGGGTCCCCGGGTACACGGAGGTGCGCGAGCTGGGCTCGGGCGCCGCCGGCCGGGTGGTCCTCGCCAGGCGCGATTACGACGGCGTCGAGGTGGCCATCAAGTACCTCAGCGACGAGCTGAGGTCGGACGTCTCGTTCGTCGCCAGGTTCCGGCATGAGGCGCGGCTGCTGGCCACGGTGCAGAGCGCGTACCACGCCAGGCTGATCGACTACGTCGAGTCCGGATACGGCGCGGCGATCGTCATGGAGCTGATCGACGGCGCCTCGCTGCGCGAGCTGATCAGGGCCGAGGGGCCGACGGGGCCCGAGGCGGCGCTGACCGTGCTCAAGGGCTCGCTGCGCGGCCTGTCGTCGGCGCACACGATCGGCATCGTGCACCGCGACTTCAAGCCCGAGAACGTCATGGTGCAGCGCGACGGCACCAGCAAGCTCGTGGACTTCGGCATCGCGGTCAGGGTCGGCGAGGGGGCGAGCGCGGCGGGGACGCCGCCGTACATGGCGCCCGAGCAGTGGGCGGGCGCCCCGGCGAGCCCCGCGACCGACGTGTACGCCGCCACCGTCGTCTTCTTCGAGTGCCTGACCGGCAACCGGCCCTTCCGCGCCCAGAACGTCGCGGCCCTGGCCCGCCAGCACCAGAGCGCCGCCCCGCCGGTGGGCGACGTGCCCGAGCCGCTGCGCGGGCTGGTCGAGCGCGGCCTGGCCAAGCGGGCGGACGACCGTCCCGCGTCGGCGCAGGCGTTCCTGGCCGAGCTTGAGGAGATCGCGGCGGCCGCGTACGGGCCCGACTGGGAGGAGCGGGGCCGCCGCCGCCTGGCCGCCCTGGCCGGCGCGCTGGTGGCGCTCTTCCCGACGGCGCTGGCCGACGAGCCGGCGCAGGCCGACACCTCGCTCGCCGAGACGCGCTTCCCCGAGCCGAAGGGCCTGCTCAGCAAGCTGCCCGCCAAGATCGCGGTCGCCGTGGTCGGCGTGGGCGTGATCGTGGGCGCCGTGGTGTTCGCGGTCGGGAACAGGTCGGACGAGACCGTGCTGCAGGCGCAGACCACGGAGGTCACGCCGACCACGGCCGAGCCGGGCACGCCTGAGCCCGTGGAGACGGAGCCCGAGGAGGAGCCGAGCGAGCCGGAGGAGACCGAGGAGGCGCCGCCCACGTTCGCGGAGGAGACGCCGGCGACCGTCCCGTCGGTGACGCGGTCCCAGGCGCCGCCGGCCGTGCGGCCCACCAGGACGCCGAAGGCGACCCCGACCAGGACGCGGCCGACCCGCCGCCCGGTCAGGACGCCCGCTCCGAAGCCCACGCCGACGAGCACGCCGACCGACGAGCCGGAAGAGCCCGACGAGCCGCGGATGACCGGCGACATCGACGACCCCAGGGGCGTCACGCCGGACAGCACGCCCACGCAGACGTCGAGGCCCGCCCCGACGATCAACCCGCCGACCCGCGACCCCGATCGGCCCACCAGCCGGCCGACGCAGTCCGGCGGGACGTCCCCTGAGTCGCCGCGCGTGCAGACGCCGACGGACGACGTCCCCCGCTGAAAGGCGGGCACGGAGAGAAGCTGCTCGGGCTCGCCCTCGTGACGAGGGGCGCGCCACCGGTCACACTTGCGGTGAAGGGCCGCAGGACGGGACCAAGCCGAAACAAGCGTTGATGGGCGCCGGGGGGCACGAACGGCGATGAACAACCCTGGAAACGGTATCGCCGGGTTCCGGCTCACCGAGCACACGTGGATGACCGAACTCGGCAACTGGATCGACGCCATCTCGCCCGACGGCCGACGGGCGGGCGCGCTGCTGTTCGATCCCAAGATCATCGGCCTGCCCGGCGTGCGCGACCGGGTGGTGCAGGCCGTCATGACGGATCAGCGGCTGGTGATGTCCGGGATGGGCGGGCTCATCCCGGTGGCCGACGTGGTGGCGGCCGGCGATCAGGTGTGGCTGCTCACCGCGCAGGCGGTCAGTCCCACGCTGGCCGACCTGCTGGCCGCCGGGCCCGTGGACCCGAACGGGGCAGCGTCCCTTCTGGTCGAGACCGCTCAGACGCTGCAGGCGCTGCACGCGTCCGGGGTGACGCACGGCTCCGTGCACCCCGGCACGGTGGTCGTGACGGCCGAGGGCGTGTCGCTGTTATCCGAGCGCGGGCTGTCGGACGCCATCCGCGCCCGCGTCTCGCCGCCCGAGCGGGACGCGGCCGGCTGGGCGTCGCTCGCGCGCGGGCTCGCGGCCTCGCTCGGTCCCGGCGCGCCGGCCGACCTGTTCGAGCGGGCCGCGGCCGCCGCGACCGCCCTGGGGCTAAGTGCGGCCAGGGACCTGCTGGTCAACGAGCGGGGCAGGCTGCCGGGCGGGCGGATCAGCAGGGACGGTTTGGCGCGGGCGGCACGCGGGCGGTCGGCGTTCGCGCAGCCCCCGTCGTACGCGCGGGCGCCGGTGCCCGTCCCCCAGGACGAGGGCGACATCGTCACCCTCCTGCACGTTCCGGCAGGATCGGTGCAGCCTGTCCACTTCGGCCCCGGGGTGGGCGCAGAGACCGGCACCCAGTCGCAACGGCCGGAGACGCCGGTCGAGCGGATCTGGCGGGAGGGCCGCGACGAGGCGGCCACCCTGCAGCGCACGGAACGCCAGGGCAGGGCCGCGCGGGCCAGGCGGCGGCGCACGATCCTGGCCGGGGTGCTCTTCGCGGTCATCATGTCCGGGGCCGTGCTGGCCTGGCTGCGGCTGGGCAACGCGCCCGACCTCGCCGTCAAGTCGCTGAACGTGGTGGCGCCGAAGAAGACGCAGGGCTGCGACAGCGCGGTCCTGGTCACGGCGACCGTGGTCACCAACGGGGCGCCGGGCGAGATCACGTACGAGTGGCGCAAGAACCTGGACGACGAGGTGGTGAAGGGGACGTTGCGTACCGAGTCCGACAAGACGTCGTACAAGGTGCCGCTGCGGTGGACGTTGCAGGGCAGGAGCAACGTCAAGGCCACGGCCACGCTGCGCATCCTCACGCCTGGCCCGGTGCGCAGCGACAAGGCGAGCTTCACGTACAAGTGCTGATCACCGCCCTGTGCGTGGCCAGGCGAACCTGACTAATCTGGCGACCATGACCACGCAGACCCCCGCGGGCTGGTACCCGGACCCCTATGGAGAGCCGCAGCTCCGCTGGTGGGACGGCACCCAATGGACGGACGCCACACACGCCCAGGAGCCGGGTCCGGCCCAGCAGCCCTCCGGTCCCCAGTCGCCTCTCCCCCGGTCCCAAGCGCAGACAGCGCCCCAAGCAGGGCCGGGATGGGCGACGACACCGGCCAACCCCACGTTGCAGTTCGGCCAGCCGACGTACGGGCAGGCCGCCTACGGCGCGCCGGCGCAGCAGCAACCGCCGTCGGGCGCGCACTGGGGCGGCACCCCGCTGCCCGGCCCCGGCTACGGGCCGCCGCCCAAGCAGAGCAACCCGCTGCCGTGGATCTTCGGCGGGCTGGCGGCCCTGGTGGTGCTCGCGCTGATCGTGGTCGCGGGCATCTTCTTCATCAACCGCGACACCACGCCGAGCGCCGCGCCGACGCCGACGTTCGAGCCGGAGCGCCCGCCGTCGCAGGAGCCCCCGTCGCAGGGGCCCCCGTCGCAGGAGCCGCTGCCCAGCCAGGGCGCCCAGTTCCCGCAGCCGTCCGGCGACCGCGTCACCGACGCCCGCGCCGGCGTCTCGTTCGAGGTGCCCGAGGGCTGGACGGTGCCGCGGTGGGAGGCGGTCAACAACGGCAGCCCGGTGGAGCAGCAGTTCTCCGCGGCGGTGCAGAAGATCGCGCAGGAGAACTACCGGGGCCAGTCCGACTGGGTGGGCAACGTCTACACGGGCGTGCTCAACGAGCTCTATCCCTACAACGGCGTCTCCGGCATGAGCGAGACCGCCAAGGCCGTCTTCGTGCACTTCACGACCCAGTACTACGGGCCCGCCCACGAGAGCAAGGTCGTCACCGACAAGAAGACGAAGATCGGCGACAAGGACGCGTGGGTGCTGGAGTTTCAGCTCGACTTCACGAAGGTCGCCGAGGACAACGGCTACAAGTGGAAGAAGGAGAACGGCGCGATCGTGCTGATGGACCGGGGTGCGGGCCAGAGCCCGGCCATCGTGTACGTCTCCGTCCCCGACAACCTCGGCACCGGCGTGGTCGGCGAGGTTCTCGACTCGCTCAAGCCCGCCTGACAGGTGGCACTAGGCTGATGGATGTAACAAGCGGGCGGATTGCTCCGAGCCGCTGGGCGAGGAGATCGAATGAGTGACTTGCTGGTCTGGATCGACTGCGAGATGACCGGGCTCGACCTGAGCCGCGACGCGCTCGTCGAGGTGGCGTGCGTCATCACCGACAGTGAGCTCAACCAACTGGACGAGGGCGTCGACGTGGTCATCAAGCCGCCGCCGGAGTCGCTGGAGCAGATGTCCGAGGTCGTACGCGAGATGCACACGGCCTCAGGGCTGCTGCCCGAGCTGGCGGGCGGTGTGACGTTGTCGGAGGCGGAGTCGCTGGTGCTCGACTACATCCGCCGTCATGTGCCCGAGCCGAAGAAGGCGCCGCTGTGCGGCAACTCGATCGGCACCGACCGCACGTTCATCGCGCGCGACATGCCCGGGGTCGATGGTTATTTGCATTACCGGATGATCGACGTCTCCTCCATCAAGGAGCTGGTGCGCCGGTGGTATCCCCGGGTCTACTTCGCGGCGCCGGAAAAGCAGGGCGGACACCGTGCTCTGGCGGACATCACGGAGAGCATCAGGGAGCTGCGCTACTACCGCGCGGCCATCTTCGTGGGTCAGCCGGGGCCCGATTCCGCGACCGCCCGAGCACTCGCCGAGCGTGTCACGGGCTAAAGGAGTGGCGTAAAGACTCCCGAACCCCGCTACACTTTTCCTGTGCCGCTTCTCGCGGGCGGCCATGGTGGGTGTAGCTCAGTTGGCAGAGCGCCAGGTTGTGGTCCTGGATGTCGAGGGTTCAAGTCCCTTCACTCACCCCATGTGGGCGAGGTTCCGCACCTTGTGACCTGAGAGATCGTCTCGGTCGCGGGTTGGGGCCTCGCCCTTTTCGTTGTTCCGGTCATCGTCCGCGTTTTTCCCGGGCAACACCCCCAAAACATGACAATGCGGGTTATGCTCGCTGTCTACTGCCAACGCCGGGAGCACGGGGGCCATCGGCGATCACCGTCCGCGCGCGCCCTCGGAGGCCGGATGAGAGTCGACGACGCAGCGTTCGAAAGCGTGTTCACGTCCCTGAGCAAACGCGAGGCCGAAGTCATGGACCTGATCGCGACGGGTCAGTCCAACGGGCAGATCGCCCAGCGGCTGTTCCTGAGCGAGAAGACGGTCAAGAACCACGTCAACCGCATCTACGCCAAGCTCGGCGTCGACTCCCGGGTGACGGCCATCGGGCTGTGGCTGTCACGCCAGGAGTGACACCGGGCGTCTGAGACGGCGCGGCCGCCCCCGGGCCGCGTCGCTCCCGCCTCGTCAGGGGCGTGCCGGGCCGCACGCCCCGCGCCCACGCGCGCTCCGCGGCCGGTGGGTCACCGACTTTTGACTCCGCACTGGTCTGTTTGCGGGAACGTCGCGGAAAGCAGACCAGGCATGGGAGATATCACGCGCTCGTGGTGGTTGCTGCTGGTTCGCGGTATCGCGGCTGTCATCTTCGGCATCCTCGCGCTCATCTGGCCAGGGCTCACCTTGCTCGCCCTGGTCATCTTCTTCGGCGCGTACGCCCTCGTCAGCGGTCTTTTCGCACTGTTCGCCGGGTTCCGCCACGGGGCGCAGTCGCGGGCCTGGCTGATCTTCTCGGGGATCATCGGCATCGTGGCCGGCCTCGTGGCGCTGGCCTGGCCCGGCATCACCTCGATCGCGCTGCTCTTCGTCGTCGCCGTCTGGGCGATCGTCTCCGGCGTCTCCGAGATCGTGGCCGGCATCCAGCTGCGCAAGCGGATTGACAACGAGTGGCTGCTCATCCTCGGCGGCGCGCTGTCGGTGATCTTCGGTGTGCTGCTGCTCGCATGGCCCGGCGCGGGGCTGCTCAGCCTGGCGTGGCTGATCGGGATCTTCGCCGTCCTGTACGGCATCGCGATGATCGCTCTTGCTTTCCGCGTGAAGAACTTCACTTCTGGCGCTCCCGTACCGTAAATTTTGTATACGTGACGGCGTTCCTCAAGAGGAATGTCAGAATCGCTGTGGAGGCGCCATGGACGTACACACCCGCCTTGCCCGCCACCTGCTCGTCGACGGCTACCGTCTCGTGCTCGACCTGGAGCTCAGCCGGGGCTCCTGGCTGGTCGACGCCCGCGACGGTCGTCGATATCTGGACTTCTACACGTTTTTCGCCTCGGCCCCCTTGGGCGTGAACCCCCCGTTCGACCCCGACTTCGCGCAGCTCCTCGGCCAGGTCGCGCGGAACAAACCGGCCAACCCCGACATCTACACCGAGCACCTCGCCGACTTCGTCGACACCTTCAGCCGCGTGCTCGGCGACCCCGACCTGCCCCACCTGTTCTTCGTCGAGGGCGGCGCCCTCGCCGTGGAGAACGCGCTCAAGACCGCCTTCGACTGGAAGAGCCGGCGCAACGAGGCCGCGGGACGCTCGCGCGGCCTCGGCACCAAGGTCATGCACCTGACCAAGGCCTTCCACGGCCGCAGCGGCTACACGCTGAGCCTGACCAACACCGAGCCGGGCAAGACCGACCGCTTCCCCCAGTTCGACTGGCCGCGCATCGACGTGCCCGCCATCCACTGCGGCGACGTCGAGGCCGCCGAGGAGCGGGCGCTGGCGCAGGCACGGGAGGCGTTCGAGCGCGACCCGTACGACATCGCCTGCTTCATCGCCGAGCCGATCCAGGGCGAGGGCGGCGACAACCACATGCGGCCCGAGTTCCTGCGCGCCATGCAGGAACTGTGCCACCGCCACGACGCGCTGTTCGTCCTGGACGAGGTGCAGACCGGCGGCGGCACCACCGGCACGCCGTGGGCCTACCAGCAGCTCGGCCTCGAGCCCGACGTCGTCGCCTTCGCCAAGAAGGTGCAGGTCGGCGGCATCATGGCGGGCCGCAGGGTGGACGAGGTGCCGGACAACGTCTTCCAGCGGAGCGGCCGCATCAACTCGACGTGGGGCGGCGGGCTGGTGGACATGGTCCGCAGCCGCGGCCTGCTGGAGATCATCGAGCGTGACGGCCTCATCGAGCGCGCCGGGACCCTCGGCGCCACGCTGCTCGAACGCCTGACGAAGCTGGAGGCCGAGCACCCCGAGACCGTCTCGAACGTACGGGGCCGCGGTCTCATGTGCGCCTTCGACCTGCCCGACGTGGGCGCCCGCGACACCCTGATCACCCGGCTCAGGGAGGAACACGGCGTGCTGGTGCTCCCGTGCGGGCCCAGGTCCGTACGCCTGCGCCCGGCGCTCAACATCCCCGAGACCGACGTGGACCACGGCCTGGCCGCCCTGTCGGCGGCCCTTTAGCCGGTCCTACTGCGTGACGCTGGCCCTGCTGCGGTGCGGGCCGGCGTACCGCCAGAAGAAGTTGAGCAGCACGCCCGCGCGGTTGCGTCCGCCCAGCAGGTACGCCACGTGCACGAAGATCCACACCAGCCACGCCGGCAGCCCGCGCATGGTCAACCCGTTGGCCAGCTGCAGCACCGCCTCCGCCTTGCCCACGGTCGCCATGATGCCGGGGTCGCGGTAGGAGAACGGCTGCAGCGGGCGGCCCCGCCAGGCCGCCGCGATCTGCCTGCCCACGTGCTTGCCCATCTGGATCGCCGGCTGGGCGAGCTGGGGCAGCACGTCGGGCGGCGCGGCCAGGTCGCCGGCCACGAAGATCTCCGGATGGTCCGGCACGTTGAGCGTGTCGGTGAGCGTGACCCGCCCGCCCTTGCCCTGCGGCAGCGCCCACGAACCCACCTCGGGCGGCGCGGTGACGCCGAGCGCCCACACGGTGACGTCGCTGGGCAGGCGGGTGCCGTCGGCCAGCACGACCGCGTCGGGCTCGACCGAGGCCACGGTGGCGCCGAGCCGCAGGCGCACCCCGCGCCTGCGCAGCGCCTCCGCGGCGGCGTCGCGCAGCCGCGGCTTGTACGGCGCCAGCACGTAGTCGAACCGCTCGACCAGCGTCACGCTGGTCTGGTCGTCGCGCAGCTCGGGATGCGTCAGCGGGATCGTGTTGCGGCGCAGCTCGGCCAGCGTGCCGGCCATCTCGACGCCGGTCGCGCCCGCGCCCACCACCACGACGTGCATGCTCTCGCGCCGGCCCGCCGCGGTGTCCTCCAGGTGGTGCTGGAGACGGCGGCGCAGCACGGCGGCGTCGCCGAGCGAGTAGATCGGCAGCGCGTTCTCATGGGCGCCGGGGACGTTGAGCCAGTTGGTGGTGACGCCGGTGGCCAGCACCAGGTAGTCGTAGTCGAGCGAGGTGCCGTCCTCGAACTCCACCCGCCGGTCATCCGCCAGGATCTTGCTCAGCGAGCCCCGCCTGGCCCGCACGTTCGGCCAGCGGGCGGCGTACGTGCGGGTCGGGTAGGACACGTCGGAGGTGCTCATGCCGGCCGTCGCGACCTGGTAGAGCAGCGGCTGGAAGGTCGCGTACGGGTTGCGGTCGACGAGCGTCACCAGCGCGCCGCTCCTGGCCAGCTCGCGGGTCGCGGCCAGCCCGGCGAAACCCGCGCCCACGACGACGACCCGTGCTCTCTTGCCCATCAGACTCTCCAGAGGGGACCATCGCCTTTAGGCGACGGGGGAATCGGGAGCGGGAGGGCCGTCAAGGCCCGAGCGTGCGGTGACCTGTCAGGTTCGCGCATCAGGGATCTCCGTTCGTAGCGCGTTAGATGGATAACACGGTAATAATGATCGTGTGGCTGGTCAGGTGCGCGCTTCCGCAGGCGCGGCGTACGACCTCGGATACCGCGTGGTGTGGTGCCCGACGTACCGCTGCCCGGCCTTCGGCGGCCGGGTGAAGGACCGCTTCAAGGAGTTGATCCGCGCCGAGGCCGGCGAGCACGGCTGGGAGGTCGTGGCGCTTGCAAGCAGGCCGCCGCGCTGGCGGCGTGCCTGGAGGATCACCGCACGCTGTACAACGCCGCGCTGGAGCACCGCCGCACCGCGTACGCCAAGGCGGGGGTGAGCGTCCGGTACGGTGACCAGTCGGCCGAGTTGAAGCACATCCGCGCCGACGACGCGGGCGGGCAGGGCCGGTGGTCGTTCTCCTCTCAGCAGGCCACGCTGCGGCGGCTGGACAAGGCGTTCCGCGCGTTCTTCGACCGCGTCAAGGCCGGGCGTACACCGGGCTTCCCACGGTTCAAGGGGCGTGGCCGGTTCGACAGCGTGGAATGGCCGAAAGACGGTGACGGCTGCCGGTGGGACTCCCAGCCCGAGCACCCCACCGCGACCTACGTCCGGCTGCAGGGCATCGGGCACGTCCGCGTCCACCAGCACCGCCCGGTCAGAGGCCGGGTCAAGACGATCAGCGTGAAGCGGGAAGGCTCCCGCTGGTAGGTGATCCTGTCGTGCGACGACGTGCCCGCCGAGCCGCTGCCCGCCACAGGCGCGACGGCCGGCATCGACTTGGGCGTCGCCTCCCTGGTCACCACCAGCGACGGCGCGCACGTGGCCAACCCGCGCCATCTCGCCGCGACCGCTGATCGTCTCGCCGCCGCGCAGCGCGACCTGGCCCGCAAGAAACGCGGCTCCAAGCGCCGCCGCAAGGCCGTCGCACGGGTGGCCGCCCTGCACGGCAAGGTCCGCCGCCAGCGCCTCGACCACACGCACAAGACCGCGAACGCACTGGTCCGCGACAACGACGTGATCGTGTACGAGGACCTGCGGATCACGAACATGACCCGCTCGGCGTCCGGCACGATCGACGCTCCGGGCCGCAACGTCGCGCAGAAGACGGGCCTCAACCGGAGCATCCTGGACGCGGGCTGGGGGGTGTTCCTGCAGATCCTCGCGCACAAGGCTGAAAGCGCCGGTCGAGAGCTGATCGCCGTGAACCCCGCCCACACCTCCCGCACATGCGCCCGATGCGGGCACCGCGCAAAGGACAACCGCCTCACCCAGGCCGCGTTCGCCTGCACGGCGTGCGGGCATGCCGCACACGCCGACGTGAACGCGGCCATCAACATCCTCAGGGCAGGGCTTGCCCTTCGCCAGGCTGCGGAAGCGGCTTAGCGAGAAGCCGCTCCCTTCAAGGAGCGGAGGAGTCACGACATGGTCCTTCCCCCTGAGAAGCGTCATGGATGCCTATGGGCGCGCCAGCTTCTCTTAAACCACGGGCCGGACAAGTCGCAGGTCGGTGCGTCAGACGTGGGAGTAGACCACGATCGACACCGCGATGTACTGCACGAGGTAGGCCGCCACCGTGAACGCGTGGAAGACCTCGTGGAAGCCGAACCAGCGGGGTGCGGGGTCGGGGCGGCGCAGGCCGTACACGACGGCGCCCGCCGAGTAGAAGACGCCGCCGACCGCCACCAGCACGACGGCGGCCACGCCCGCGCCCTCCAGGAGCTGGGGCATCACGAAGACGGCGGTCCAGCCGAGTGCCAGGTAGAGGACGGTGTAGAGCCAGCGGGGGGCGTTCATCCAGAACACCCGGAACAGCACGCCGGCCAGGGCGCCGCCCCAGATCACCGACAGCACCACCACCCGTGGGGTGCCGTCGAGTGCCAGCAGGGCGAACGGGGTGTAGGTGCCGGCGATGATCAGGTAGATGTTCGCGTGGTCGATCCGGCGCAGGAACTCCGCGAGGCGGGGACCGAGCGTGCTGCGGTGGTAGGTGGCGGAGATGCCGAACAACAACGCCGAGGTGATCGCATAGATGGCGGAGGCCAGCCGGGCCTGCAGGGTGGGGCCGAGCGCCACGAGCACGAACCCGGCGACCAGCGTCACGGGCAGCGCTCCAGTGTGCAACCAGCCTCGCAGCCTGGGCTTGGCGGTGATGGTCGTCATGAAACCTACGGTACCGTAGGTTACTAGTCGGAAAGGTATCGGGACCCGTAGAAAAAGGGCGAAACGCTTGAGCCGCTGGGAGCGGCGGGCGAGGTGCGGAAGGCCGCCGGAAGTGGCGGGCCAGGTGCGGGAGACCGCTGGGGAACGCCTCACAAGCCGCCGGCTGGGGAGCGCCTCACAAGCCGCTGAAGAAGCGGGCGGCGATCGGGACGGCGGCGGAGCGGCCCGAGCCGCCGTGCCGGACGAAGACGCAGAAGGCCAGATCGTCGCGGAAGCCGATGAACCAGGCGTGCGACGTGCCGTCCGGCACCTCGGCGGTGCCCGTCTTGCCAGAGACGTCGGCGGGCAGTCCCGCGCCACCGGCCGTCCCGTGGTCGACCACGGCGGCCATCATGTCGCGCAGCGCGGAAACCAGCCGGGAGTCCATCACCACGTCGCCGTGCGGGACGCCGTCGATGCGGCGTACCTGCTCCTTGGACAGCAGCCGCGGCGAGCGCCAGGTGCCGCTCTCGACGGCGGCGGCCAGCGCGGCCATGCACAGCGGGGTGGTGACGACCTCGCCCTGCCCGATGGCGTCGGCGGCGAGCATGTCGGGGTCGTCGGTCTCCGGCACCGCGCCGCAGCTGCCGCCGATGCCGGTCGCGATGGACCGGCCGAACCCCCACTCCTCGGCCGCCACCCGCAGGTCCGCGCTGGTCAGCCTGGTCGTCGTCTGCTCGACGAACGTCGTGTTGCAGGAGTGCGCGAACGCGTCGGTGAAGGTGACGACGCCGCGGTCCACCTCGCCGTCGTTGCTGTAGAGGCGGTGGAACGGGATCTGGTACGTCCCGGGGCAGCCGACCTGGGCCTGTGGGTCGAGCCCGCTCTTGAGCAGGGCCGCCGCGGTGATCGTCTTGAACACCGAGCCGGGCGGAAAGACGTCGCGCACGGCGCTGTAGTTGTCCTCCAGGCGGTCGGCCAGCGCCAGGATCTCGCCGGTGCTGGGCCGGATGACGATGATCGTGGAGTCGTCCACTCCGTCCAGCGCCCGCGCGGCCGCCGCCTGCACCGGGCGGGACAGGGTGGTGCGCTCGACCTCGGCCTCGGGTTTGCGGGTGAGCAGCCGCTGGTCGGGGCGTCCAGGCGCCTTGGCGACCAGCGCCCAGCCGTGGTTGGCCTGCTCGAACTCGGGTCTGAGCGGTTCGAGGTACGCCTCCGCGTAGCTGTCGACCGGGATCTTGTCGCCCTCGCTGGTGACCAGCTCGGCCGGGGAGGCGTCGATCTCGGTCAGCTCCAGCGTGCCGCCGTCCTTGAGCAGCGGGTGCAGCGTCTCGGGGGTCCATAAGACCTTCCACGCGCGGTCGCGCACGGCCATGCGCAGGACCCCGTCGAACGGCCACTCCCCCAGCTCCGCCAGCACCCGCACCCCCGAGAACGGCACCTCGGCGCTCTCCTCCCCCGTGCCGCGCAGCGCGCCCGGGGTGAGCTGGAGCGACTCGACCTGCAGGTCCTCGCTCAGCTCCCGATGCCGTACGGAGAAGTCGCCGGGAGGCTGGTGGACCAGCCGCGCCATGGCCAGCAGGTCCCCTTTGCCCCAGGCGGCGAAGTACGCGGCGGCCGTCTGAGCAGCGCTGCCTTTGATCCGGTTGGATGCGATGACGGCGAAAGCACCGGCCCCAACTATCGCGACAACGGCGATAACGAGCACAATCAGCCTTCGACGTCGCATACGGTGCTCCCAGGAGGCGATGAGACGTGGCACGTGGACAGCGGGAACCTATGCCCGGCCGTTATCCGGTGACGTTCGGAGAGATCGAGCTGCTCCGAGACCTCGACCGGCAGGACGGCTGGGTGCTGTCCAAGGATGGCGTACCGCAGTCGTATGTTGATCTACAAGACCCGACATTTCTCGAATTTGAGTATGTACGACTCATGGCGGATGTGATCGACCTTTTGCCGGAAGGGCCGCTGAGCTGCGTACATGTCGGCGGCGGCGCCTGCACGATCCCCCGCTACGTCTCCGCCACCCGGCCCGACTCCCGCCACATCGTGATCGAGCCCGACGGGCTGCTGGTCAACCTCGTACGCGAGCAGCTCGACCTGCGCTCGGTGCCCAAGCTGAAGGTCATCGTCGCAGGCGGGCGCGAAGGCACCGGCAAGGTCTGGGACACCACCGCCGACCTGGTGGTCCTCGACGCGTTCAGCGGGGCGACGATGCCGGTCGAGCTGGCCACCGCCGAGTACATGGGCGACATCGCGCGCGTGCTGCGGCCCGGGGGCACGCTGCTGATCAACCTGGCCGACGGCAAGGGGCTCGCGTTCGCCAAGCGGCTGCTCGCCACCGTGACCGGCACGTTCCGGCACGTCGTGCTGCTGGCCGAGCCCGGCGTCATGCGGGGGCGGCGGTTCGGGAACCTCATCGTGGCCGCCTCGCGTACCGAACTGCCCACCGACCTGCTCACCCGGCGCGCGGCCGGCGGGCTGACGCAGGCGCGCTGCGTGCACGGCGAGGCGCTGACGAACTTCATCGCCGGCGCCGCCGCCATCAACGACGGTGACGCCGTGCTCGCTCCGGTGCCGCCGCCCGCCGTCTTCGGCTGAACACCGGTTTCGCGCCTTCGGCGGCCGGGCCGCCGACGTGGCCCACTGCCTCATCGAGGGCGACGACCTCTGCGAGGCGCACCCCGCGCCGGACGGCGACCCGCACAGGACCGCGATGACCGAGGCCAACCTGGCCGCCGTCTGGGCGAACTACGCCGCGCTCGGCTACCGCCGGCTCATCTACACCAACACCGTGAGCGTGCTGGAAGCCGACCTCATCACACGCGATCACACGCGCGACGTCCGGCGGCCCCGCCCGGATCATCGGCGTCATGCCGACCGCCACCGACACCACCGACACCACCACCCCCGCCCAACCGCCCGCAGCGGCCGAGCGCGGAAGGGTCGCCACGGGAGGGGTTTCCTCTTCCTGGAAAAAGTGATATCACTTTGCTAGCAAGGTGAAGTCACGTAGAAGGGGACGAGACGATGGCGGAGACATCGGGCGGGGTCGCTCTCGAGAGCACCGTCGTGGAGATGCCGGCACCGCGCACGAGCGAGCGCCCGGTCAGGGCGGCCAACGGGTTCGTGATGCTGGCGGTCTCGACGCTGGTGTTCCTGGCCGGCGTGGCGCTGCTGGTGGTGGGCATCGCGCTGCTCGCCTCGGGGGCCGGGCAGGGCGGGCTGTTCACGATGATCGCCGGCGCGCTGGTGATGGCGATCGGGTTCGTGATGTTCTTCGGGCTGACGGCCGTGGCGCCGGGCGAGGCCAGGGTGGTGCAGCTGCTCGGCCGGTACGTCGGCACGCTGCGCACCCCCGGCTTCCAGTGGGTCAACCCGATCACCGCCCGCCGGCGGGTCTCCACGAGGATCCGCAACCACGAGACGGACGTGACGAAGGTCAACGACGCCGACGGCAACCCGATCCAGATCGCGACCGTGGTGGTCTGGCAGGTGGAGGACACCGCACAGGCGGTGTTCGAGGTGGACGACTTCTTGGAGTTCGTGGCCATCCAGGCCGAGACGGCGGTCCGGCACATCGCGGGCAGCTACCCGTACGACGCGCACGGCGACCCGCGGCTGTCGCTGCGTGACAACGCCGACGAGATCAACGAGCAGTTGTCGGCGGAGATCGCGGCGCGGGTGTCGTCGGCCGGCGTCAAGGTCATCGAGTCGCGCATCATCCACCTGGCCTACGCGCCGGAGATCGCTCACGCCATGCTCCGCCGCCAGCAGGCGGGCGCGATCGTGGCGGCCAGGCAGCGGATCGTCGACGGCGCGGTCGGCATGGTCGAGATGGCCCTGGAGAAGCTGGCCGAGCACGAGGTGGTCGAGCTGGACGAGGAGCGCAAGGCGGCCATGGTGAGCAACCTGCTCGTGGTGCTGGTCGGCGACCGCGACACCCAGCCCGTCGTCAACGCCGGCACGCTCTACCAGTAACCCGTGGAACGCAAGAAGATCCTGCTCCGGCTCGACCCGGTGGTGCACGACGCGCTCGCCAAGTGGGCCGCCGACGAGCTGCGCAGTACGAACTCCCAGATCGAGTTCCTGCTGCGCAGGGCGCTGGCCGAGGCGGGACGCCTGCCCGAGGGGGTGGGGCGGATACGCCCGCGCGGGCGCCCGCGCAAGACACCCGACGGCGAGAGCCGCGATGAGGAGGAACCACCCGATGCAGACGCCGGTGAGGCATCATGAGCCGCTGACCCGATCGGCCTTCCTGCTGGCCTTCGACCTGCGCAAGGACCGGCTGGTCCAGCACATGGAGCTGGGCCACCTGCTGCGCGCCGCCGCGCTCGCCGAGCTGCTGCTCCAGGGCAGCCTGGCCGATGACGGGGGCAAGGCCAAGGCCGTGCGGCCGCCCGCCGGCCTCGCCCCCGCCTCGCTGCCCGCGGCCGTCTGGGAGGAGATCTCCACCTCGCCGCCGCGCTCCTGGCGGCGCTGGATCCGCAAGGACCACGCGAAGGCGGTCACGCTGGTCCGCGACGAGCTGGCCGCCGACCGGCTGATCCGGGTGGAGCGGCGGCGGGTGCTGCTGTTCCCGGTGGAGCGGGTCGTGCCGCGCCGTCCGTACGTCTCGCGCCGGCTCGCCGAACGGGTGAGCAGGGCCGTGCGTGGCGGCCGGCCGGTGAGCCGCGTCGAGCCCGACCTCCGGGTGCTCGCCGCGCTGGCGGCGGCGGCCCGCATCAGATCGGTCGTCGGGGACGGCGGTCCGCACGACGGCCGCGACCGCGTCGAACAACTCGCCCAGCCCGTCGAACCGATCGCCACCGCCCTCCGCAAGATCATCGACGCCATCAAGAGTTCATCCAGCGCAGGCTGACCCAGTTCCCGGACCCCGCACGACGACAGCGGCGATCGCCTCCCCGCGTACCTCCAGTGAGCACGACGACATCCCAGAGGGGGAGTCTCATGACCGTGTCCACGCAGGCGCCGGCCGTGCCGGCTGGCACTGTTTCCCGAGCGCTGGCGCCCGATCTCGCCAGGGGCGCGATGTTGCTGGCGATCGCGTTCGCGCACGCGCCGCTGTTCATCGACGGCACCAGCAAGAGCCCGCCCCTGGCCGGCGTCATCACCGACGTCTTCCACTTCCTGTTCGTCAACAACCACGCGCGGCCGCTGTTCGCGTTCCTGTTCGGCTACTCGCTGGTCCAGCTGCTCGACCGGCGGCTCGCGCGCGGCGCCGGCTGGGTGGGGGCGCGCAAGCTGCTGCGCCGCCGCGGCTGGTGGCTGGTGGTGTTCGGGCTGGCGCACACGGCGCTGCTGGTCCCGATCGACATCCTGGCCGGTTACGGCGTGACCGCCCTCATCCTGGTCCCCCTGCTGCGCCGCTCGGACAGGGCGCTGTTGTGGACGGCCGGGCTCACGCTGGTGCCCGCCACGCTGCTGACCGGGGCCGCCATGTGGCTGCCGATGTCGCAGGGCCGGCACACGTACGACGCGAGCAGCGTGGCCGTCGAGCCGGGCGGCTCCTACGCGGCCGGGCTCGTCGAGCGGGTCTCCGTGTGGCCGCTCGCGCTGATCATCGAGCTGCTCCTCGTGATCCCCGGCGTGGTGCTCGGCATGTGGGCGGCCCGCCGCCGCTTCCTCGACGAGCCGGAGCGGCACCGCCCGTTCCTGGTGCGCGTGGCCGTGCTCACCACCGTCGTGTCGATCGCCGGCTCACTGCCCGCCGCGCTCATGCACGCCGGCGTGTGGACCGATCCGTCCGGTGCGGCACTGTGGGCGGCGGTCCTGGCCCAGCCGCTCACCGGGTACGCCGGCGGCATCGGCATGGCGGCGATCGTCGCCCTCATCGCGATCAGGGCGGCGAAGCGGCGCGGCCGGTTCACCACCATGGTCGAGTCGCTCGGCCAGCGGTCGATGAGCATGTACCTGTTCCAGTCGGTCGCGTTCGTCCTGCTCTTCGCCCCGTACGCGCTGGGCCTCCAGGACGACCTGGGCAGGACGGGCGCCACGCTGGTCGGCGCGGCCACCTGGGCGCTGTCGCTGCTGCTGGCCGACGTGATGCGGCGGGCCGGTCACCGGGGCCCGGCCGAGCTGCTGCTGCGGCGCCTGGCCTACCGCTGAGCCGTCAGGGCTCCGGGCCGAGGTAGGCCAGCACCGCGGCCACCCGCCGATGCACGTCGCCGCTGTTCTCCAGGCCGAGCTTGGTGAAGATGGCGTTGACGTTCTTCTCCACCGACGAGATCGACAGGTGCAGGGCGCGGGCGATGGCGGCGTTCGTCCGGCCGTGGGCCATCTCGCGCAGCACGTCCCGCTCCCGCGCGGTCAGCTCCTCCTGCTGGCCGCGCACGTCGCGCCTGGCCAGCAGGCCCTCCACCACCTTGGGGTCGATGACGGAGCCGCCCGCGGCCACCGCCTGGATCGCGCCGAGCAGCTCGTCCAGGTCGCCGACGCGGTCCTTGAGCAGGTACGCGTACCCCTCGGTGCCGTGCTTGAACAGCTCGAACGCGAACAGGGCGTCCGAGAACTGCGACAGCACCACCACGCCCACCTCGGGGTGCGCGGCGCGGATGCGGTGGGCGGCGTCGATGCCCTCGAAGCCCTGCCGCCACTGCCCGCCGGGCATCCTGATGTCGGTGACGACGACGTGGGGGCGCAGGCGGCGTACGGCGTCGAGCAGTTCGTCGGCGTCACCGACCGCGCCGACGACGCTCACCTCGCCCGACAGCTCGAGCAGCCGCCTGGTGCCCTCGCGGACGAGGTAGTGGTCGTCGGCCACCACCGTGCGGATCTGCTCAGCCATCGACGGGCACCCATGCGTCCATCCGAGTCCCCTTCCCCGGTTCGCTGTCCACGGTCAGCCCGCCGCCGAGCGCGTCGAGGCGGTCGGCGAGGGTGGCGAGCCCTCTGCGAGCCGCCGTACGCGGGTCGAAACCCGCGCCGTCGTCGGCCACGATGGCGCGCAGGCGTCCGTCGTCCTGTGACAGGCGCACGTCGATGTGGCCGGGTTCAGCGTGTTTGAGTGCGTTGGCCACGCCCTCGCTGACCGTGAAGTACATGGCGCCCTCGACCTCGTCGGTGAAGCGGCGGGCGCGCAGCGGCGGCGGCGGCGCGCTCACCGTCGTACGGACGGGCAGCCGCGAGCAGCGCTCCTCCACGGCCTCGACCAGCCCGCCCTGGCTGAGCGATGACGGGTGGATGCCGGCGGCCAGCTCGCGCAGGTCGTCGAGCGTCTGGCGGGCCTGTTCGCGCAGGTGGGTCAGCATGTCGGGGCCCGCGCCCGTGGCCCTGGCGAGTTCGAGCCCGGCGATGAGGGCGACGAGCTGCTGCTGCACGCCGTCGTGGATGTTGCGCTCGATGCGGCGCCGCTCGGCCTCCTGCGCGTTGACCAGGCGGGTGACGAGCCCGGCGCTCTGGATGGCGAGCCCGGCCGGCACGGCGAGCGCTTCGAGCAGGCGCCGGTCGGTACGCGTGAGCGGCCCGCCGTCCCTGGGCCCGCAGGCGATGCGGCCGAGGTCGCCCGGCACGGGCAGCTCAAGGGCGGCCGGCCCGTCCTCCTCGCCGGCGACCACGCGGGTGCCGTCGGCGAGCGTGACGGCCGCCCACCTGAGGTCGAGCCCGGCGCGGATGGCGGCGGCGAGCCGACCGAGCTGCTCCACGGGCTCGGAGGTGCCGGCGAGCGCGGTGCCGAGGTCGGACAGCACCTCGTCCGCGGTCGGCCGCAGGTCGAACACGAGGTGCAGGCGCGAGCCCCTGATGCCGACGCGGACGTCGAGCAGCCGGTGCCGGAAGATCGCCACGGTGATCGCGGCGGGCAGGGCCCCGACGATCGCCAGCATCCCGACCATGATGACGGGCCAGGCCTGCTCGTGGGCGCCGAGCGAGCCGCCCAGGCCGAAGAAGAGCGCGACCACGCCGGCCAGGGTGGCGGCGGTGCCGCCGACGATCCACGCGTACTGGCCGCGCTCCCCTGGCGCGCTGCGCCGCCAGCGCATCACGAGCCCGCAGAACACGACCACCGCCATGATGATCACGACGAGCTGCCCGGCGGCCTGAACGAGCCCGACGGCGAGATCGAGCGGCGTCGTGGGGCCGCCCGGCGGGCCGTAGGGGTTCTCGGCCATCAGCACGGTGCCGGCGGTGTGCACGACGAGCGCGGCGGCGGAGATCCACGCCACCGGACGCCAGCGCCGCGAGGGCAGCCGGCCGTCGGGGAAGAGCAGCGGCACGAAGACCCAGGTCAGCGCGTAGAAGGGGGCGTAGAGGGCGGTGAGCGGGACGACGAGCAGGTCGGGTGCGCCGCGCGCGGCCAGGCCGACGCCGAGCCCGCCCAGCCCGAACAGCAGCGCGGCGGTCAGCAGCAGCGGGCCGTAGCGCAGCTCGGGCCGCCGCACGGTCAGCAGCCAGCCCAGCGCGGGCAGCGGTAGCGCGATCACGACGTAGACCCACTGCGTCGCCGGGGCGGGCAGCCCGCTCTCCAGGAGCGCGCCCGTGGTGGCGGTCGCGGCCGCGGTCAGCGCCGTCAGCCCGGCCAGCGGCCTCGAACTCATAGGCTCCCATCGTGGCGAGCGTGCGGGTGGGCGTCTATGAGGTTATCCGCATATTTTGTACGGCCACCCGCACCTGCCACGACGGTGGCTCACACGGTGGTCCCCGGCCGGGCGACGGCGATCGAATGGTGGTCACGTAGCCGACCCCCGAAGGAGGGTGCATGACCACCCGATCGAAGCCCGCCCGGTTCCTCGCCGCCGCCACGCTCGCGGCGACCATGGCGGTGACGACAACGGTGACGACGACGCTGACGACGACGCTGACGACGACGGCGGCTCACGGGAGCGCCGCCGTACCCGCCCAGGCCGCAGGCACCTCCGCGGCGGGCGCCGTCGCGGCGCCGGCGATCCCGGACACGCCGGCGGGCAAGCAGCTCGGCTGGGTGCTGGAGGCGGTGTCCCGGGCGCCGCTCCCCGAGGCCGAGCTGCGCGCGCACTTCACCGCCGGTTTCCTCGCGAGCATCCCGCCGGCCCAGCTCAACCAGGCGCTGGCGACGTTCAAGGGCATGAAGCTGGAGCGGCTGACGTCCACGCAGGACCGGCAGCTCGTGGCCCGCGTGCTGGTCGGCCGCACCCCGATCGACCTGGCGCTCACCGTCGACGGCGGCGGGCTGATCGACGGGCTGCGGTTCGGCGCGCCTGAGGTGCGCAGCTGGAGCGAGGCGGACCGGCGGCTGCGCGCGATCGCGCCGCGCACCGGCTTCCTGGCGGCCGAGCTGACCGCCGGCGGCGGATGCCGCCCCGTGCACGCCATCGCCGCGGGCAAGCGCCTGCCGCTCGGGTCCATGATCAAGCTGTACGTGCTCGGCACGGTCGCCCAGCAGATCAAGAGCGGCCGGTTCGGCTGGGACACCGAGCTGACGATCACGCGGGAGCTGAAGAGCCTGCCGGGCGGCGAGCTGCAGGAGCGGCCCGACGGCAGCAAGGTCACCGTGCTTGAGGCGGCCAAGCTGATGATCTCGATCAGCGACAACACGGCCACCGACCTGCTGATCCACAAGGTGGGCCGCAAGGCGGTCGAGCGGACGCTGCGCTCCTGGGGCGTGCGCGACCGGCGCAACGAGCCGCTGCTGACCACCAGGGACCTGTTCGTGCTCAAGGGCGTGAAGTATCCGCGCCACGCCAGGAAGTATCTGGCGATGAGCGACGCGAAGCAGCGCTCCTACCTGGAGAAGGTGGTGGCCGGGCAGGACCTGTCGGCGTTCGAGCTGTACACGGCGCCGCGCGAGCTGGACACCGTGGAGTGGTTCGCCTCCCCCAAGGACATCTGCCGCGCCTACGCCGAGCTGGTGAAACTCGGCGACGAGCGCGTCGGGCAAGTCATGTCGATCAACGACGCCGGGCTCGGGCTGGACAAGAAGGCGTGGCCGACCGTGTGGTTCAAGGGCGGGTCCGAGCCCGGCCTGTCGGACCTGAGCTTCCTCGCGCGGACGGCCGGCGGGAAGACGTACGTGGTGGTGGCGATGGGGGCCGACGGGAAGGCCCCCATCAGCGAGGCGGCGACGCTCGACCAGGTGGCCGTGGCGCGCGGCGCCTTCACCCTCGCCAACGGCTCCTGACGCACCCAGAACGGCCGGGCGCCCCGCCCCGGACGGGCGCCCCGCCCCGGACGAGCGCCCCGCCTCGGACGAGCGCCCCCACGGGCGAGCGTCGCTGCGGGCGAGCGTCGCTGCGGGCCTCCAGCGGCCAGGCGCCCGGCTCCGGGCGGGCGCCTGGTCTGGGTGGGCGCCTGGTCTGGGTGGGCGCCTGGTCCGGGCGGCTCTACTTCAGGGTCAGGCAGGCGACGCGGTCGCCGGCGGTGCCGACCTGGGGGCCGGACTTCTTGGTGGCCTTGGAGTGGATGACCAGGGAGCCCGGCAGCTTGGCACGTTCCAGCGCCCAGTCGTTGCGCGCGGCCGAGCGGCCCTGGCCCTCCTCGTTGGTGGTGAAGTCGAGCCACACCTCGCTCACCGGGTCGATCTGGCCGGGGTGGTGCTGGTAGTGGGGGCCGGCGGCCTCCGGGTCGGTGCCGCACGGCTTGGCGTGCAGGTGGGCGCCGTACGTGCGGCGCGGCCGCAGCCCCTCGACCACGAGCGAGGTGCGGGTCTGCCCGCCGGACGACTCCACGGTGACGCTGGCCTGCGCCCCCTGGGGGGCGAGCTTGCGGTCGTAGACGATGGCCGCGGTGTCGTCCTTGGAGAACTCGCCCGCCGCGCTGAGGTTGATCGTCTCCTCGGGCGCGGTCTTGGCGTTCTGGACCGGCGCGGACGGCCCCGCGCACGACGTGATGGAAGCCGCCACAGTGGCGGTCGCCGCCAGGCTGAGCAGGAACGCGGACACACGCATGAGACCCCCCATGAATCCGAGCCCTTCCGGCACGCGGGCTCCGAGAGGCACCCACTCTAACGAGTGACCGGGCCGCTACGTATCGTCATTCCGCTGCAGCACCATGTTTTGCCACGATCTCGTCGATGTGTGCCGCCAGTGTGACGTCCTTGTCCGTCAGGCGGCCCGCCGAGTGGGTGGTGAGCGCCAGGTGCAGCGTGCGCCAGCGAATGTCGATGTCGGGGTGGTGGTCGAGCTCCTCGGCCCGTACCGCGATCTCGTCCACGATGCGGATCGCGGTCGGGAAGTCGGGCGCGGTGACCGTACACCTGATCTCCTCGCCCACGCGCTGCCAGGCCGGCACTCCGGCGAGCTTGCTCTCGATGTCCATGGCACCACCGTACGGCGGCGCCCCCGTGAGCGTCCGGAGGCGCCGTCGTGGTGTCAGCCGAAGTGCGCCCTGGTCTCCGCGAAGGCCTGGTCGGTGCCCTCCAGCGCGGCCGCCACGTCCTCCTCGGTGTGGGCGGCCGACAGGAACCAGTTGTGCCAGGGGTGCAGGTAGACGCCGTGCCGCAGGCAGGCGTCCGTCCAGTGCATGGCCACCGACAGGTCGGCGTCGCCGTCGAAGCTGAGCCACGGGATCGTCACGGGGCCGGTCTGGTTGATCGTGAACCCGTGGGACTTGGCCTGCGCGTACAGGCCCTCCCTGAGCTGGGTGCCGGCCCGCTCCATGGCGGCGATGCCGTCGGTGTCGCGCAGGGTCTCGATCGTGGCCTTGGCCGCCGCCATCGCCACCGCCGAGAACCAGAACGAGCCGGTCGAGTAGAGCTGCTGGGCCGCGCCGCGCAGCGCGTCGGTGCCGGTGACGGCGGCGATGGGGTAGCCGTTGGCCATCGCCTTCGACCAGGCGGTCAGGTCGGGACGCACGCCGTACGGCTCCCACGACCCGCGCAGGTCGATGCGGAACCCGGCGCGGACGTCGTCGATGACCAGCGCCGCGCCGATGCGGTCGGCCAGGGCCCGCGCGCCGCGCGCGAAGGCGGGCTCCACCAGCTCCTGGTCCTCGAACGAGTCGTGCTTGAAGGGCGTGACGATGATCGCCGCCACGTCGCCCTCGACGGTGGCGGCCGCGGCCTCCAGCGACTCCAGCGAGTTGTAGGCGAACTCGACGAGGTCGGCCCGCTCGTTCGGGGTGGTGCCGGCGGGCGACGGCGTGCACCACGGGTCGGCCCCGTGGTAGGCCCCGTGCGCCATCAGCACCTTCGTCCTGCCGGTCGCGGCCCGCGCGACCATGAGGGCCTGGGTGGTGGCGTCGGTGCCGTTCTTGGAGAACATCGCCCAGTCGGCGCTGGGGATGGTGTCCACCAGCAGCTCGGCCAGCTCCACCATGATCGCGCCAGGCCCGTTGAGGCAGTCGCCGAGCGCGGCCTGCCGGGCGGCGGCCTCCTCGACGCGCGGGTGGTGGTGGCCCAGCACGACCGGGCCCCAGCTGCACATGAAGTCGATGTACTCGCGGCCGTTCGCGTCCCACTGGCGGCAGCCCCGGCCGCGCTCGAAGAACTGCGGGAAGCCGGGGGCGAACAGGGCGGCGTTGAGGTGGCCGTACATGCCGCCCGGGACGACCTTGAGTGCGCGCTGACGAAGCTCTGCGTCGGTCATGGAGTGAATCCTCAAGGATGGAGACGCCCTTTACAGGAGGGCGAGGGTGGAGTCGAGATCGGTCAGCCCGGCGTCGGAGCCGAGGCCGGTGGCGACGCGGGCGGCCGCGGCGGTGCCCCAGCGGGCGGCGGTCAGGACGTCGCGGTCGTGGAGCAGCCCGGTCAGGAACCCGGCGCAGTACGCGTCACCGCACCCGGTCGTGTCGGCCACCTCCGTCTTGAGCGCCGGCACCCGCTCCTCGCCGTCCGCCGTGACGACGAGACTGCCCGCCTCCCCCTGCGTGACGAGCACGCCACGGGGGCCGTCCGCGAGCAATGCCCGCGCGGCGGACGTCACGTCGGGTTCGCCGGTCATGAGCAGGGCCTGCGACTCGTTGGGCAGGACGTAGTCCACGTGCGGCAGGAACGCCCTGGCCATGCCCAGCAGGTCGGGCATCTCCGACAGCAGGTCCATCGTGACGATGGTGCCGGCCGCGCGCAGCTCGTCGAGCAGGGCGAAGAAGGCGGGGTCGCCCAGGCCGAACGTGACGTCCATGCCGCCCAGGTGCACGGCCCTGGCGCGGCGCAGCACGGCCACGTCGAGGTCGGCGTAGGCGACGGTGAGGTTGGCGCCCGGCACGTGGAAGCTGGGGCGGCCGCCGTCCGGCCTGATGGGCAGGATCGAGGCCGCCGTGCGCTCCCCTGCCCTGCGGGCCAGCGCGGAGGTGTCGACGCCGCGCTTGGCCAGCACCATGAGCAGGAAGTCGGCGAGCTCGTCGTCGCCGACCGCTCCCATGGTGACCACGTCGTTGCCCAGCTTGACCAGATCGACCGCGGTGCCCGCGGCCGCGCCCGCAGCGGTCAGGCGGATCTGGTCGACCAGCACGGTGTCCTGGCCCTCGGGGATGTGATCGACGGGCCTGGCGAGGATGTCGACGATGTGGACGCCGACGGTGACGACGGTCATAGTCTAAATAGACAGACGTCCGAATAAAAAGTCAACGGAGGGGCCGATGCCGAAGATCGTCGATCACGACGAGCGCAGGCGCGAGGTCATGTCAGCGGCGCGCCGGGTGATCGTCAGGGACGGCATCGACGCCGCCACCACCCGCGCCATCGCCAAGGAGGCGGGCTACTCCAACGGGGTGCTCGCCCACTACTTCGCCGACAAGGACGAGATCCTGCTCTCCGCGCTGCGGCAGTCGCACGAGCGCATCCGCGCCCGCCTGACCGCCAAGGTCGAGGGGGCCTCCGGGCCGCTGGCCGCCCTGCGCGAACTGCTCCTCGACAACCTGCCCCTGGACGCCGACCGCGCCCAGGAGACCCGCCTGGAGGTCAGCTTCTGGAGCCGCAGCCTCGCCACCGAAGAGCTGGCCGAGGTCCAGCGCGCAGAGGCGAGCGACCTACGAGCCGCCGTCCGCGCCCTGCTCGACCGCGCCCATGAGGCCGGCGAGCTGCGCCACGGCGTCCCTAGCGCCCCCAGCGCCCCCAGCGCCCCCAAGGACCCCAGCACATCCGACGAGCTCGACGACCTCGCTGAGGAGTTGCTGGCGCTGGTCGATGGGTTGAGTTTGCATCTGCTGCTCTATCCCGGGCGGTTGAGCCGGGAGCGGGCTGAGCGGATCATGCTGGGCGCGATCGAGCGCCTGTGATGGACTACATTCCCGGCATATGACCTTTCGCGAGCAATTGTGCGAGTACGGCCGCCGCGCCGTAGAGCTGGGCCTGGTCATCGGCACGTCCGGGAACCTCAGCGTGCGCGAGGGCGACCGGATCGCGGTGACCCCGTCGGGCGTCGCGCTCGACCGGCTGACCCCCGAGATGTGCCCGATCGTGGACCCGGCGGGCCGGCTCGTCGAGGGCGACCTGCAGCCGTCCAGCGAGACCCCCATGCACCTGGCCATCTACGAGACCACCGACGCGCGGGCCGTGGTGCACACGCACTCGGTCTTCGGCACGGTGGTGGCCACGACCATGACCGAGCTGCCCCCGGTGCACTACAACACGCTGCTGCTCGGCGGGGTGGTCAGGGTGGCGCCGTACGCCACGTACGGCACTCCCGAGCTGGCCGCGAACGTGCGCGCCGCCTTGGAGGGCAGGCGGGCCGCCCTGATGGCCAACCACGGCGGGGTGAGCATCGGGGCGACGCTGGAGGAGGCGTTCGAGGCCACGCGGGTGCTGGAGTGGCTGTGCGAGGTGTACGTGCGCGCGTCCGGCGTCGGCAAGCCGGCCGTCCTGACGGACGAGCAGCTCACCGCCGTGGTCGAACGCGCGCTCAACCCGCCCGAGTTCCCCCGGGCCTGAGCGGCGTCACGCCAGCGCGACCTGCTCGGCGAGGCCGAGCGGGAGCCCGCCCGAGCCCGCGATGCGGTCGTGGAACTCCTTCAGGGTGCCGCGGAACGACTCCCGGATGCGGTCGATCTCGATGGCGCCCGTCAGGTAGGAGGGGGCCTGCGTCGGCCAGGCGCAGTAGCGGTTGACCTCGCCCTGCGCGGTGCCGGGCGACAGCGACGACTTGGTCGACATGAAGCTCTCCGCCTCCTCGATCGACATCTCCTCGCAGTGCAGCGCGGTGTCCACGATGATGCGGGCGGCCCGGAACATCCGGAAGTCGAGGTGCGCGAGCAGGGTGGCCGGGGTGTCGAAGTAGCCGTGCTCCTGCAGCAGCTTCTCGACGTAGAGGGCCCAGCCCTCGGTGAAGTACGGCGTCCTGAAGACCTTTCTGACCGTACGCGGGTTCTCCGCGATGTACGACAGGTGCCAGTGGTGCCCCGGGTACGCCTCGTGCACCGCGATCGACGGCATCTGGGCGTGCGCGTTGGTCCGCAGCCGCTGGCGTACCTGATCGGGGCTGAAGTCGTCCGGCGTGAACGGCACGAAGAAGACGCCCTGCCGCGAGGAGCTGAGCGGCGGCGGCGCCATGTAGTGGGCCACGGACAGCACCGGGCGGTTGTACTCGGCGGACGGCAGCACCAGGCACTCCTCGCCGTCGGCGAAGGTGACCAGGTCGTGCTCGCGGACGAACGCCTGGGCGCGCCTGGTCTCGGCCTCGTACTCGGCGCGCATCTCGTCGAGCGTGGCCGGGTGGTCGTCCATGAGGAACTCCATGGCGGCCCGCCAGTCGCGGCTCCCGTTGACCTGGACCGCGACCTCCTGCATGCGGGCGTCCAGCTCGGCCCAGGCGGCCCTGCCCTTCTCGTGCAGTTCGGCGGCGCCGTAGCCGAGCATCTCGCGCTCGCGCAGCAGCGTGGTGTAGAGCCGCTCCCCCATGCGCCAGGTGCCGCCGCACTCGAAGGTCTCGAGAAAGGTGACCAGCTCGTCGAAGGCGCGCGCGGCCGGCTCGGCGGCCTCGGCCAGGCGGGCGCGCAGGTCGGGGTCCTCGACCATGGACGGGATCGTGCGGGTGAGGAAGTTCCGGCCGGTACGCGCCTGCCCGAGCCCCCGCTTGACCAGCAGCGGGGCGGCCAGGTCGGGGTCGAGGTTGGCGCGGCAGGCGGCGAGCACGCCGGGCACCTCGGCCAGCCGGGACAGCGCGGCGCTCACCAGCTCGGGCTCGGGCTTGAGCCGGTGCTGGAAGGGGGCGTACATGGAGGTGAAGATCGTGCCGAGGTAGACGCTCGGGTCGCGGCGCCACTCGGGCCAGGCGGCCTCCGCGATGGCGCCTCTGAGCTGTGACAGGACGAGGTCCCTGTCGATCGCGTCGTCCAGGGTGGAGGCTTCTCGGGCCGAGAGGCGTTCGAGCCAGCGGACCTGCTCGCGCTCGCGGTTGTGCCAGGCGTCAGCGGTCCAGTCGCCGAGTGTGTGATCGTAGCCGTCGGCTCCCAGCGTGGCGGCGACGATCGGATGGTCGGAGAAGTACCACTTGAGAAACTCGTCCACCGGTGCACCATATCCTGAGCAAATGCCCCTCCAGATCACTGGCGCGCTAGGTGACCCTGACCTGATCCGCCTCCCCTGGGAAGTCCCGCTGCAGGACTGGCCGCAGCACCATCTGGTCGATCTGCCGCGCGGCATCTCGCGGCACGTGGTCCGCTTCGCCCGGCTCTCCGGCAAGGTGTACGCGATCAAGGAGATCAGCGAGCGGTACGCCAAGCGGGAGTACCAGCTGCTGTGGGACCTGGCCAGGCTGGACGCGCCCGCCGTCGAACCCGTCGCGTACGTCACCGGCCGCGAGGACGGCCTCGACGCCGCGCTCATCACCCGCCACCTGCAGTTCTCGCTGCCCTACCGCGCGGTCATGTCGGGCACCCTGCGCCCCGACACGCTCACCCGCCTGCTCGACGCGCTGGCCGTGCTGCTGGTGCGGCTGCATCTCAACGGCTTCTACTGGGGTGACTGCTCGCTGTCGAACACGCTGTTCAGGCGGGACGCGGGCGCGTTCGCGGCGTACCTGGTGGACGCCGAGACCGGCGAGATGCACCCGATGATCAGCGAGGGCCAGCGGCTCGGCGACATCGACACCGCGCACACCAACATCTTCGGCGAGATGCTCGACCTGGAGGCCGGCGGGCTGCTGCACCCGTCGATCGACCCCATGGAGACCGCCGAGGACATCGTGGCCCGCTACCACCGCCTCTGGAACGAGATCAACGAGAGCGAGATCATCGAGGAGGTCGACTGGCACCGCGTGGAGCAGCGCATCAGGCGGCTCAACCTGCTGGGCTTCGACGTCGCCGAGATGATGGTGCGGCGCAAGGTCGGCACAGGCCGGCTCATCGTGCGTCCCAAGGTCGTGGACGCCGGGCACCACCAGCGGCGGCTGCTCAGGCTGACCGGCCTCGACGTCGAGGAGAACCAGGCCAGGCGGCTGCTCAACGACCTCGACGGCTTCCGGGTGGCCAAGGGCCTGCGCCACGAGGACGAGGCCATCGTGGCGCACCGGTGGCTGGCCGAGGTGTTCCAGCCGACGGTCGAGGCGATCCCGGCCGAGCTGCGCGGCAAGCTGGAGCCCGCGCAGCTCTTCCACGAGATCCTGGACCACCGGTGGTACCTGTCGGAGCAGGCCGGCGCCGATGTCGGGCTGGCCAAGGCGGTGGATTCGTACGTGGACAACATCCTCGTGCACAAGCCCGACGAGCGGGCGCTGCTACCGAAGGACGCTGATCAGTGAGCCCGATCAGTAAGCCCGATCAGTAGGCCACGCAGATGCGCTTGCGCACGTTGGCGTTCTTCTCCAGCTCGTCGGCGATCGCGACCGCGTAGTCCTCTGCGCTGATGAAGCTGCGGCCCTGCTCGTCGCTGAGCAGGGTGTCGCCGCCCACCCTGAACACGCCGGTGCGCTCCCCCGGCGCGATCTCCGCCGCCGGGGAGACGAACGTCCAGTCGAGGTCGTCGACCTCGCGGTAGAAGCGCAGCAGGGCCCGCCCGGCCAGCGCCTCCTTCTTGTAGAGCTCGGGGAACTCGGGCGTGTCCACGAGGTCCTGGCCGGGGGCCACCTGGAGGCTGCCGGCGCCGCCGACCACGATCAGCCGGCGCACCCCTGCCGCGCGCAGGCCGTCGGTGAGCGCCGTGTTGGCCTCGATGAACGGCGGCTCGGGCTCGGTGCCGTCGCGCGGCGGGGCGACGGCGGAGACGACGGCGTCGTGGCCGGGGGCCAGGGTGGCGGTGTCGCGGACGTCGCCCTTGACGGGGCCGCCGCTGCGGCTGACGCCGGTCACCTCGTGGCCGCGGTCACGGAGCTCGGCGGCGATGCGCTGCCCGACCATGCCGGTCGCGCCAAAGACAAGGATCTTCATACGGCCAAGAGTATCCATCGGGTACTGGTTACTTCATCGTGCTATAAGTACCTCATGGATACTGGCGACGTCTTCGATCCCGACTGCCCGACCCGGGTGGTCCTCGACCGGATCGGCGACAAGTGGTCGGCCCTCGTGCTGCTCTGCCTCATCGGGGGGCCGATGCGGTTCACCCAGCTCAGGGCGCGGATCGGCGGGGTCACACCCAAGGTGCTGACCCAGACGTTGCGGGCGATGGAGCAGGACGGGCTGCTGACGCGCGAGGCGTTCGCGGAGGTGCCGCCGCGGGTCGAGTACACGCTGACCGGCCTCGGGCGCTCGCTGCACGGGCCGATCTCGGTGGTGGCCGAGTGGGCGGAGGACAACGTCCACGAGATCATGCGCTGCCGCGAGAAGCACGCGCGGCTCTGATCGGCCCCAGCGGGCCGACCAGAGCCGGAGGGTTCAGGACGCGGTCAACTTGGTGATCTCGGCGACGATGTCGGGCCACAGCGCCTTCGGCAGGTCATGCCCCATCCCCGGATACGTCACCAGCCGCGCCCCCGGCACCGCCTCCGCCGTCGCCCGGCCGCCGGCCGCCGGGATCAGCGGGTCGGCCTCGCCGTGGATCACCAGCGTGGAGGCGCGGACGCCGGCCAGCGCCTGCGTACGGTCGCCCGACGCCCTGATCGCCGCGAACTGCCGGGCCGTGCCCGCCGGATCGAAGCAGCGGTCGTAGGCCAGGCCGGCCCGTTCCCTGATGGCCTCCTCGTCCAGCTCGTAGCCCGGTGAGCCGATCGTCGACCAGGTCACCACCGACTGGTCGAGCACGCCGGCGCGGTCGGCCGGCGGCGGCGTCATGAGCGCGGTCATCGCCTCGGGGGTGGGCGGGGCGACGTCGGGTCCCGGCGTGGACATGATGGAGGTCAGGGTCAGCACCCGCTCGGGGTGCTCGATGGCCAATGTCTGGGCGATCATGCCGCCCATCGAGGCGCCCACGACGTGCGCGGACGGCCAGCCGATGGCGTCCATGAACGCGGCGGTGTCGGCGGCCATGTCCGTCAGCGAATACGGCGCGGGCGCCCCCGGCTGGGGGACGCCCGCGTCGTGGATGTGCGTGGACAGTCCCGCGTCGCGGTTGTCGAACCGTACGACGTGGTGTCCCTGCTCCGCGAGGAGCCGGCAGAACCCTTCGTCCCACTGGATGAGCTGGGCGCCGAGCCCCATGATCAGGAGGAGCGGCCGCCCTGTGGGTGCGCCGAAGCTGTCATAGGCGATCTCAATGCCGTTTGCGGCTACACGGGTCGTCACGCAGGCCAGAATGTCATTCTGGTACGCGTGGCGTAAAGCCGTCAGCGGGCGGCCGGTACGGCGATGCCACCGGCCTGGGAGTCCTGCTCCTGGTCGGCGGGCGGGGGCGCCGGGTTCCTGTCACGCCTGGACCAGGCGCCGGTCGAGAACGGGACCGGGTGGTTCTTCTTGCCCACGCCGTCGCCCCACTTGGTGATGACGTACTCGACCTCGATGTGGCCCTGGCCGCCGACGCCGTCCACACCGAGCGTGCTGGAGTTGAAACTGCCGCCGGTCAGCTCGGCGAACGTCTTGGCGTCGAGGTCGAGCATGATGCCGCGGTTGGAGGGCTCGCCCGGCCCGCGGTCACCGACGAAGAAGGGCGCCTTCTTGCCCTTGTAGACCACGTAACCCTCGGTCATCAGCGGCCAGCTCGGGCTGGCCGCCAGACCCTTCTGCATGGGCTTGCCGCTGGCCGGCAGCCCGGTGTCACCGGCCCGGCCGGAGGCGTCGTCCCAGAAGTACGAGGCCGTGGTCGAGCCCTTGAGCAGGATCTTCCTGTCTTTGTCGGGGGTGTCGGCGTGCGCGGCCGTACTGGCGCAGGTCAGCATGCCGACGCAGCAGGCGGTCAGCGTGGCGAGGGAACGCAGGCTGAAACGAGCAGACATGAAGCAGCAAACCCTTCACGAGGGGACGGGGGAGTTGCGCTCGGGCGCGAGGGGATGGGGGCGCGGCGGGGCGGGGGACCCCGCGGCGCTACGCGGAGCGCAAATGACGAGCCTGGGGAAGGGGGCCGCTCAGCGGGCGGCCGTCAAAGAGCGGTCTGGGGGTACGACGCGCTGGAACATGTAATACGTGATCCTCTCCATCACGCCTACCGGGTTAGCTGACGGGTTCGGGCGGTGGAGTTGCCCTACCGGCCGCGCGGGCCGGATTCACCCCGAATGCGGGTGGTTCCCCGGTTCCCGAAGGGTTCGGGATTCGGCGCCAGCCGGTCGTCCGTCTTGGGTAAGGACTAGGTCACCGGCTGGTAATGGCGAACACTCTAACGACGGGATCGGACACCCGCAAACGTTTCACCACGAATCGGACAAAGATCTACCTTCAGCGGGAATGCATACAAAAAGGGGGCACGGCATGCCGTGCCCCCTGAGGATTCAGTCCTCAGCCGCCGCTCTTGCGCCTGAACGATCTCTTATTGGCAGCCGGACCGTGCGCCCCGTGAATCTTCGATGGGTCGACGCCCCTGCCACCCGCGCCCGAGCCCGCCTGCTGGCTGCGCTTGCGCTCCAGCGCTTCGCGGAACTTGCGCTTCATCTCGTCCTCGGGAGTTTCGCTGACTTCCGGCTCCGGTGTATCCGCCATGAGGACCTCCATGGTGTTGGGGACACTCAAAGCTTCGCACGCCCCCGCTCATGACGCGAAACCGGCCTCCACCGTGTCTTCAGGCCGCCGCGGCGGCCGGTCCGCCGGCTCTGCCGGGTCCGCGAGCCGCCTGTCGGGCAGCGCCACCAGCGCGACCAGGGCGATCACCGCGCCCGCCACCCCGAGCGACGGCACGACCAGCGCGGCTGCGGAGGCGTGCGCGGCTGCGGCACCCGCCCCGGGTACGCTCGCGGCGAACTCCGCCGTGTAGAGCGTGCCGCCGACGGCCAGCGCCACCGAGCCGCCGATCTGCCGGAAGAAGGCCAGGTTCGCCGAGGCGACGCCGAGGTGGCGCGGCTCCACCGACTGCTGCGCGGCCACCGTCAGCCCGGACAGCATCGGCCCCATGCCGAGCCCCAGCGGCAGCATCCACAGCGCGACCGCGAGGCCGGGGCTGTCCACCGCCAGGTTGAGGCAGAGCAGCGCGCCCGCGACCAGCAGGAACGGCGAGACGAGCAGCCACGGCTTGTACCGCCCGGTCCGCGACATCAGCGCGCCCATGAGCACGCTGCCGGCGACCATGCCCAGCGTCAGCGGGTAGATCCGCAGCCCCGACTCGGTGGCGGCCACGCCCAGCGCCTCCTGGAAGTAGCGGGGCAGGAAGACGACACCCGCGTACATGCAGAAGGCCGTGACGAACGAGGTGAGGTTGACCAGCGTGTACGACCGGTTGGCGAACAGCTCCATCGGCATGATCGGGCTGGCCGCGCGCCGCTCGACCGCCACGAAGACGGCCAGCAGCACCAGCGCCAGCAGGATCGGCCCCGCCACGGCCACGTCGGTCCAGGTGTGACCGTCGAGCCCCTTCTCGGTCAGGCCGAGCAGCAGGGACGTGACGGCCACGGTGAAGACCGCGATGCCGGCGTAGTCGGGCCTGCCGCCGCCGGTGCCGGGCCGGCGCGGCAGCCGCAGCACGATGATCGCGATCAGCACGAGGCCGATCGGCACGTTCACGTAGAACGCCCAGCGCCAGCTCGCGTGGTCGGTGAACAGCCCGCCCAGGAACGGCCCCGCCAGGAACGACAGCCCCATCACGCCCCCGAGCGCCCCCTGCACGCGGGCCCCGCCCGAGCGGGGCGGGAACATCTCCATGACCAGCGCGATCGACAGCGGCAGCAGCGCGCCCGCGCCGAGCCCCTGGAGGGCACGGAAGGCGATGAGCTGCGTCATGTCCTGCGCCGCCCCGGACAGCGCCGAGCCGATGAGGAACACCGCCATGCCGATCAGCAGCAGCGGCTTCCTGCCGTGCTGGTCGGACAGCCGCCCGTAGAGCGGCACGGTGACCGTGGAGGTCAGCAGGTAGGCGGTCACCGCCCACGTGTAGAGCGGGCCGCCGCCCAGCTCCGCCACGATGCGCGGCAGCGCGGTGCCCACGATCGTCTGGTCGAGCATCGCCAGGGACATGCCGCCGAGCACGGCGAGCAGGACGACGACGTCACCCTTTTTGTCAGCTCTCACAGGTGAAGAGTGATATGTAACTTCTGACATGTCAAGTCTTCGATATGCTGGCCACCATGTCCCTACGGATCGCGCTGCTCGGGCTGCTCTCGGCCGTGGGCCCGGCCAGCGGCTACGACCTGGCCAAGACGTTCGACCAATCGCTCAACCACGTCTGGCAGGCCGGGCACACGCAGATCTATCCCGAGCTGGTGAAGATGACCGCCGACGGGCTCGTGGAGGTCGAGTCGGAGGGCGCGAGGGGCCGCAAGATCTACCGCATCACGCCCGATGGCCGCCGCGAGCTGGGCGGGTGGATGGAGGAGCACGACGCCGCGATGACCGTGCGCAGCGAGGTCGCGCTCCAGGCGTTCCTGCTGCACCTGGTGGACCGCGACCAGGCCGTCGCCGTGCTCGAGCGCATCAGGGCCCGCTACGTGGCGCGGCTGGAGAAGCTGGAGTCGTTGCGGCCCGGCGAGTTCGGCCACCACGCCCACACCCTCGGCCTCGCCATGGCCCGCACCGGCCTCCAGTGGGCCGACGACACCCTCGCCGACCTCAGGCGTCCCGTCACCTGATCCAGCCGCGCCCGGCGGCCATGACGCCGGCCGCGGCCTGGTCACCACCCTGGTCCACGTCGTGCGAGGGGCCGTGCTCGCTCGGCGTCACCGTCCTCGGCGGGCACCTGCCCCGCGACCTGCCGCTCTCCCCCGTCGTGGACGTCATCCGCCTCGGCCACTCGTTGTCAGGCGGTGAAGGCCAGGAGGCGGAAGATCGGGTCGGGGGCTTCGGACGTGCTCTGGCCGTGGCCGGTGAAGCGGGTCTCACCACACGGCCGCAGCCCGTGCCGGGCCGCCGCCTCGATCACCGTGGCGGCCCCGTCGGCGGGCCGCCGGTCGACGGGCATGCTCGCGTCATGGGCGGCGCGTTTGTCGACGGTGGTGACGTACACGCCGCCGGGGCGGAGGACGCGGGCGGCCTCGGCGATCACCGGGCGGGCGTCGTCGAGCAGGTGCAGCAGCCAGATCGTGGTGACCGCCGCCACCGACCGATCCCGTACGGGCAGCAGGCGGCCGTCGCCCAGCACCACCGGCACCCGGCCGGCGGCGAGGCGGGCCATCCCGGTGGAGGCGTCCACCCCGAGTACCCGCAGCCCGGCCCCGGCCAGCTCACGCGTCACCAGCCCGGTGCCGCAGGCGACGTCGAGCAGGGTGCCGCCGCCGGGCAACGAGCCGGGCAACGAGCCGGGCAACAACTCGCGCACCGCCCGCGCGGCCGCCCGCGCGCGGGGCAGGCCGCCGCGCGTCTCGTCGTAGCGGGCGGCCTCCCGGTCGTAGTCGAGCACGCGTCAAGTATCGCGGCGCTAACGCCGATTCGGTAAAAATGCCCGGTTCTCTTCCTGGTGTTGCGTTGGAGCGGCTCAGGAAATATGTCCTGCGATGAGTGTTTTCGGTCGTGATTTGGCGATGGACCTCGGAGCCGCAAGCACGCGCATCTACGCCAAGCGCAAGGGCATCGTGCTCGATGAGCCCTCGGCGGTGATGTGCGACGGCCGCACCGGGAAGGTCATCGGCTACGGCGCGGAAGCCGCCGCCCTCGGGGGCGGCGGCCGTACGTGCTGGCCGGTACGCGGCGGGCTGCCCGCCGACACCGAGCTGGCCCGGCGCATGATCCGGCACTTCCTGCGCAAGGTGCACTGGCACCCCTACTCCCGCCCGCGCGTCGTCATGGCGCTGCCCGGCGACTCGACGCCGATCGACCGGGCGGCGCTGCGCGACATCGCGTACGAGGCGGAGGCCAGGATCGCCCGGCTGGTGCCGCACGCGGTGGCGGCGGCGCTCGGCGCGGGCCTGGAGCTGTCGGACTGCACGGGGCACATGGTGATCGACATCGGCCGCGACAGCGCACGCATCGCCGTGCTGTCGGGCGAGTCGGTGGTGGCGTCGGGCTCGGTCCCGTACGGAGGGCTGGCGGTCAACCGGGCGATCGCCAGGTTCGTCGAGCGGGAGCACGGCCTGCTGCTCGACGACGACGAGGCGGAGTCGGCCAAGCGCCGGTCCTCGGGCACGAACCCCGAGGTCACCGTGCGGGCCAGGGACCCGGAGACCGGGCGCGAGCACGACCTCGTGCTGCCCGTACAGAAGATCTTCGAGGCCACCGAGCCGTCGTTCGAGTCGATCGCGCGCACGGCGGTGGAGACCGTCGAGCGCTGTCCGGCCGAGCTGGCCGCCGACCTCGGCGTGCGCGGCGCGGTCGTGGTGGGCGGCGGCGCGCTGCTGCGCGGCCTCGGCCGGTGCCTGCGCGGGGCCCTGTGCATGCCGGTACGCCGCGCGGACCGCCCGCTGGAGGCCGTGGCGCTCGGGCTGGGCCGCTGCGTGGACGAGCTGGGGCTGATCGGGAGGTTCCGCAGCCGCAGGTGAGCGACCCCCCGTTCCGACAGGAGGTAGGCCATGACCGTCCGCGGCATCGATCACGTCGGGGTCACCGTGCCCGACCTGGAAGCGGCCACCGCGTTCTTCGTCCGGGCATTCGGCGCCGAGGTGCTCTTCGACACCCTTCCGCGCGAGCGGGGACCCAAGGGCGGCTGGGCGACCGAGCGGCGCCTCGGCGTGCCGCAGGGCACGGCCGAGGTGGCGGTCCGCATGCTGCGCCTGCCGGACGGGCCCGGCATCGAGCTGTTCGAGTTCAGCGGGCCCCGGCAGGGCGGGCCCGTGGTGCCGTGTGACCTGGGGTGGCAGCACGTCGCGGTGTACGTGGACGACCTGGACGAGGCGCTGCGGCTGGTCACCGAGGCGGGCGGGACGGCGCTGTCGGAGCCGGTGCCGTTGCCGGGTCCCGAGGCGGGCCCGCACAACCGGTTCGTCTACTGCCGGACGCCCTGGGGTGCGACGGTGGAGCTGGTCACGTATCCGGACCCGCAGGCGTACGAGAAGGAGACGGACCTGCGCCGCTGGCGTCCTTAGCGCTCGTCGATGATCTCTCCCTCCTCACTCGTCGGGTCCTTGACCAGGGCGAACGCCGGTCCGGCCTCGGGCAGGTCGTGGGCGACCGCGACCACCGCCTCCAGGGCGGCCTGGGACTCCCAGACCCAGGAGTCGACCCAGGTGCGCTCGTCGGGCCGCATGAGCCGAGTCTCGGACAGGCCGGGGAAGCGGGCGCGTACGGCGCTGATGAGGTCGGCGCGCCTGGCGAGGATCTGGTCGGCGTCGGCGGGGTCGGCGGTGAAGCGGACGATGCGGAGCACGGACATGGTTGGAGTCCTTCGCTAGAGTTGACTTCTAGTGACTAAACTAGAGTTAAACTTCAGCGAATGAGCGATGTCAAGAGGGCGGGCAAACGCGCCCAGAAGGCCAGAGAGACCAGGGCGCGCATCTTGCGGGCCGCCGGCGAGCTGTTCGTCCAGGACGGCTACGGCGCCACCAACCTGCAGGACGTCGCCACCAGGGCGGGGGTGGCCGTCCAGACCATCTACTTCGTCTTCGGCAACAAGCGCACGCTGCTCAAAGAGCTGGTCGACGTCACGATCGCGGGCGACGACGAGCCGGTGGCGACCATGGACAGGCCCTGGTTCAAGGAGGCACTGGCCGCCCCGACGGCCGCCGGGCACCTGCGGGCGCTCGTCCACGGGTCGTCCGCCGTGCTCGCCAGGGTCGCGCCGATCATGAAGGTGCTCGACACCGCCGTCACCATGGACCCCGAGGTCGCGGCGGAGTGGACGCAGGACACCGACCCCCGTCACGTCGTGCACACCGCCGCCGCGCGGAGCCTGATGGCCAAGCCGGGCGCCCGCGCCGACGTGCCGCCCGAGCAGGCCGCCGACGTGCTGTACGGGCTGCTCAGCCCCGAGCTCTACCTGCTGCTCGCGGGGGCGCGGGGCTGGCCGCACGAGCGGTTCGAGGAGTGGGTGCACGACACGCTGGCGGCCCAGCTCCTCGACCGCTGAAACCCCCTCGATCGCCGCGAAGGTCCTCGATATGGTCGAAGGGTGCGCTCCGGCCGTCACGCCCTTTCCGCGGTGCTCATCTGCGCCGCGGCGATGACGGCCTGCACCGTGGGCTGCACGGCGGCCTCTGATCTGCCCTCTTTCGAAGAGGCGTCGCGGCAGCTCGACCACGACGCCGACACCCTCCTCGGCGCCGGCCTCAGCGGGCCGGCGGTGCGCCTGCTCGACGACGAGACGTGTGTGCCCGGGCAAGTGCGGCACGCGGTCCGCGCCGAGGGCGACCTCGCCGGCCCCTCCGACGGGCTGCTCGCCCGCCTGGACGCGCTGGGCTACGACCGCGTCGCCGACGACGCCGATCTGCGTGACGACGCCGAGGACGTCGCGGTCTTCCGCAACCCGCGCACCCAGGTGACGTTCGAGCTGACCCTGCGCCCCGAGGACGGCGACGGCGTCCGCGTGATCGGCAGGACCGTCTGCTACGCGACCGGCTGACGCCAGGCGCGCGCCGAAGCCTCCGTCCGGCCCCGGACGAGCATCACGGGCTCGCCGACGTCTCCCGCCGGCACCCGGCGCACGTCACGGGGTCGCCAGTGCCTCCGTCGGGGACAGGCGGGAGGCGCGTACGGCCGGGTAGAGGCCGGCGGCGGCGCCGATGGCGAGAGTCGCGGCCAGCCCGCCCGCCGTCGCCCAGGCGGGCACGACCGACGGCCAGCCGCTGTAGAGCGCGTACGCCGTCGTCACCCCCGTCCCGAGCAGCACGCCGCCGATCCCGCCCAGCGCCGACAGCAGCAGCGACTCGGCCAGGAACTGGGTGCGGACCTGCCCCCTGGTCGCGCCGAGCGAGCGGCGCAGCCCGATCTCGGCCCGGCGCTCCAGCACGGAGATGACCATCGTGTTGGCCACGCCGACCCCGCCCACGAGCAGCGCCACCGCCCCGACGCCCAGCAGCAGCCCGGCGAACGCCTGGCTGGTCGCCTGCTTGGCGGCGAGCGCGTCGGACGGGCGGGAGACGTCCACCTCGTTGGGCGCCTGCGGGTTGGCGGTGGCGCCGAGCACCTCGCGTACGGCCTCCAGCCGCGCCTCGTCGGAGCGGGTGTAGAGGGTGGTCGGATGCCCGTCGAAGCCCAGCCGCCCCTCGGCCACCGGCCACCCGACCAGCACGCCGCTGTCGAGGTCGGGGGCCAGTGCCACCGGCTCCAGCACTCCGACCACGGTGAACCTGACGCCGCCCACCACGATCTGGGTGTCCTGGCCGGGCGCGCCGATGCCGAGCCGCCGCGCGGCATCCGCGCCGACGACGGCGGCCGGGTAGCGCTCGGTGGCCGCGTTCAGCCAGGTGCCGCCGCTCAGCGTGGCGCCGATGGTGGCGGGCAGGTCGAGGCGGGCGGCGTACGTGCTGAGGCCGCCGGTCTGCGCCTCCGGGATGCGCTCCGAGCGGTAGACCTTGGCCTCGGAGACCTTCCCGACCGACGACACCGCCCGTACGGGGCCGATGCGGTCGATCATCGCCTCGGCGTCCATCGGCAGCTGCGCGGCCTCCCCCATGAGCGTGGTGCCCGAAGTGACGGTGAGCAGGTTCGTGCCCAGCGCGGAGAGCTGGCGGTCCAGCTCGGCGCCCGACGAGGACGAGAGCCCGACCACGCCGACCATGGCGGCGATGCCGATGGCGATGCCGAGCGCGGACAGGAACGCCCGCAGCGGCCTGGTCCGCAGGCCGATCGCGCCGACCCGCAGCACGTCGCGGGCCCGCATCCGGGCCGGGACGGGCCGGGGCCGCACCTCCATGAGCGTCATCAGGCCCCGCCCTTCCACAGCCGCACGGGTTCCTGCGCCGAGTCGGAGACGATCTCCCCGTCGCGCATGCGGACCTGACGGGGCAGCCTGTCCGCGATCTCCCTGTCATGAGTGATGATCACGATGGTGGTGCCGGCCGCGTTCAGCTCGCGCAGCAGCTCCATGACGCCCGCGCCGGAGACCGAGTCGAGCGCCCCGGTCGGCTCGTCGGCCAGCAGCAGCGGCGGGTCGCCCGCCACGGCCCTGGCGATCGCCACCCGCTGCCGCTCGCCGCCGGACAGCTCGTGCGGCTCGTGGTCCATGCGGTGTCCGAGCCCGACCCGTTCCAGCGCCTCTGCCGCGCGGCGGCGCCGCTCGGAGCGGCTCATGCCGGTGTAGACGAGGCCGTCGGCCACGTTGTCCAGGGCGGGGACCCGCGGCGCGAGGTGGAAGGACTGGAAGACGAAGCCGATCGTGGTGGCGCGCAGCGCGGAGAGCTGGTTGTCCGTCAGCGCCGAGACGTCGTGACCGTCGATGTGCACACTGCCCGTCGTGGGCCGGTCGAGGGTGCCGATGACGTTGAGCATCGTCGACTTGCCCGACCCCGACGGGCCGGCGATGGCGACCAGCTCGCCGTGGCCGATCCGCAGCGACACCTCCCGCAGCGCCGCCACCCCTCCGGGATACGTCCTGGACACGCCGGTGAGAGCGATCATCTCGTACGTCACTTCGGCATCCCCACGGTCATGCCCTCCGCCAGCCCGTCGCCGGACACCTCGACCTTGCCCCCGGCGAACAGGCCGGTCTCGACCGCGACGTACCGGGACCTGCCGCCCTCGACGACCTCCAGGCCGTACCCGCCCTCCTGGAGCGCGACGAGCGCCGCGACCGGCACGGCGAGCACGTTCTCGCGCTTGGACGCGGTGAACGTGACGTCGACCGCCGCCTTGTCCAGCCCGCGCGCCGCCTTGGCGTTGCCGATCGACACCAGCGCCTCGACCCGCGTCTCCGGGTCCTGGTTCTGGCTCTCGGCCGGCACGATGACGGTGGCCACCTCGGTCACCTTGCCCTTCACGCTCTCGCCGTCCGGCAGCGTGACCTGGACCTTCGCGCCCTTCTTCGCCAGCCGCTGGTCGTCGGAGCCGAGCTGCACGGTGATCACCTTCGAGGTGCCCGTGTACGCGAGCACCTGCTGCCCCGGCTGCGCCGGCCCGCCCTCCTCGGCCTGCAGGCTCTCCACGCGCACCTTGCCGGGGGCGAACACCACCCGGCCCAGCTCCACCACGCCGGTCTCCGGCAGGCCGCGGTCGTCCTGCCACTCCATGACGGCCTGGGCGGTGTCCCAGGTGAACTCGTCGTCCACGGTGAAGCCGTCGTAGCCGAGCTTGTCGAGGTTGCGTTCCAGGCTCTCGACGTCCTTGCCGGTCATCCCGGCCTTCAGGTCGCGGTAGGCGGGGGTGCCGCCGTACATGAGGGTGACCGGCTCGTCGTCCACGCGGTAGAGCGACTTGCCGCGGGTGATCGTCGCGCCGCTCCCGGGCAGCCAGGTGATCGTGCCGGGCCTGCGGGCCACGGCCGTGGTGACCGGGCCGTAGCCGAGCTCGCCGTCGGCGTCCGTGGTGTCGTTGAGCGTCTGCCTGGTGACGGTCGCGGTGGCCGGTGGCAGGGCGCTCGCCGAGCCGGTCGGGCTCGCGCCGCCCTCCAGCAGGCCCGCGCCGTTGACGGCGACCAGCGCGCCGCCCGCGACCGCCACCACGGTCAGCAGCGCGGCCACCAGCCCGCCGCGCCGCCGCCGCTTCCTGGGCGGCTCCATCAGGAGTCTCCCATGCCGGCCTCGCCGGCCTCCTTCTGGCACTTCTTCCTGGCGGACTCGAAGTCGGGGTCGCCGCCGACCTCCGGGGTGATCCGCATCATGCCGCCCTCGGGGTCGGGGTAGCTCTCGACGCCGTTGTCCCGCATGCACTGGGCGAGCTTGCGCAGGCTCTCGGCGGCCTTGCCGTTGCCGCCGCGCCCCGCCTCGCCGCTCGGCGCGTACTGCTTGCACGCCTCCTGGGCGGCCTCCACCTTCTCCCGCGGGGTGTTCTTGTCGAACCGCATCGTGAACCGGCCGTCCTCGGGGTCGGGCACGTCGATGCCGTTCTCGCGCATGCACTGGGCGAACTTGAGCGCCTTGTCCTTCCTGTCCTCGCTCGGCTGTGCGCTCGCGGTGGCCTTGGTGCCGGTGCCGGACACCGAGGCCACGTCCGACCCGGCGTCACCGCCCGAACCGCACGCCGCCAGCAGTGCCGCCATGAGCAGCGCGGCCCCGACGGCGGGCGCGGTGCGTCTTCTTCCTCGCATGAAGCTCTCCTTCGTGGCACGAACGTCGTACGAGGCCAGATGCAACAGTCCGGGCTGTTTCCTCCGCGTTTCCACCGGCGGCTTACCTGGAGCGAACGCCGCATCAGCCACACTCGGCTTTGTCAGCGAACGAAAGGGGCCTGAGTAACGTCATGCGGGTGCTGGTGGTGGAGGACGAGCCGCTGCTCGCCGACGCGATCGCCGAGTGGCTGCGTGAGGAGACGCACGCGGTCGACCTCGCGCACGACGGCGCGGCCGCGCTCGAGCGGATCGCGGTGAACGACTACGACGTGGTCGTGCTGGACCGGGATCTGCCCCGCGTGCACGGGGACGAGGTGTGCAGGGAGATGGTGGCCGCCGCGTGCGCCGCGCGGGTGCTGATGCTCACCGCCGCCGCGCAGCTCGACGACCGGGTGAGCGGGCTGTCGATGGGCGCCGACGACTACCTGACCAAGCCGTTCGCGTTCCAGGAGCTGGCCGCCCGGGTGCTGGCGCTGGGCCGGCGCTCGCGCCCCGCCGTGCCGCCGGTGCTGCGGCGGGCCGGGATCACGCTCGATCCGGCGCGCAGGGAGGTGTTCAGGAACGGGCGGTTCGTGCCGCTGTCGAAGAAGGAGTTCGCGGTGCTGACCGAGCTGATGCGGGCGGACGGCTGCGTCGTCTCGGCCGAGCAGCTCCTGGAGAAGGCGTGGGACGAGAACGCCGACCCGTTCACCGGCGCGGTCCGCCTGACGATACTCAAGCTGCGCCGCAAGCTGGGCGACCCGCCGGTCGTGGAGACCGTGCCCGGCGTCGGATACCGCATCCCTTGAGCCTCCTGATGCCCGCCCGCCTGCTGCGCAGAGCGCGGCCCACACTGCGGCCCACGCTGCGGCCCACACTGCGGCCCACACTGCGGCTGCGGCTCACGCTCGTGTACGGCGCCCTGTTCCTGCTGGCCGGGCTGACCCTGCTCGCGGTCACGTACCTGCTGTTCGACCAGCAGCTCAAGGGCATCTTCGACAGCCAGTACGCCTCCGAGCCGGGCCGGCACAAGCAGGTCATCCTCACCAGGAACGGCGTCACGATCCAGGGCGAGGCGGCCCTGGAGTGGCTGCGCGACCAGCAGACCGGGGTGCGCGACGCCGCCGTCACCTCGCTCATCACCCAGGGCGTGGTCGCGCTGCTGGTGGTCGGAGCCGCCGCCGTGGCGCTCGGCTGGGTGGTCGCGGGCCGCGTGCTGGCCCCGCTGAACCTGGTCACCGACACCGCCCGCAGGATCGCCGCCGCCCCCATGGCCGAGCGCGGCCTGTCCGAGCGCATCGCGCTGCGCGGGCCGGACGACGAGGTGAAGGACCTGGCCGACACGTTCGACACCATGGTGGAGCGGCTCGACCGCTCGTTCGACGGGCAGCGCAGGTTCGTCGCCAACGCCTCGCACGAGCTGCGCACGCCGCTGACGCTCAACCGGGCGCTGGTGGAGCTGGCCATGCACCGCCGTACGGCGTCGTCCGACGTCAAGGAGCTGGGCGAGAGCCTGCTGGAGATCAACGCCCGCCACGAGCGGCTGATCAGCGGGCTGCTCCTGCTGGCGCGCACGGAGCAGGAGCTGGCCGACCGGGCGCCCGTGGACCTGGCGGACGTGGTCACGCACGTGATCGAGCAGAACGCCGACGCCGCCGCCGCTGCCGGGGTGAAGCTGGACGAGGCCACCGGCCCCGCCCCCACCACCGGCGACGCGCTGCTGCTCGAACGCCTCGTGCACAACCTGGTGGAGAACGGCGTCCGCTACAACGTGACCGACGGCGCCGGCTGGGTGCGGGTGACGAGCAGGACGGTCTCCCGGGAGACGGTCGAGGTGGAGGTCGCCAACACGGGGCCCGCCGTGCCGCCGTACGACGTGCCGCTGCTGTTCAAGCCGTTCCACCGGCTCGGGGACGAGCGGGCGGTGACGGGGACGAGCGCCGGGCTGGGGCTGTCGATCGTCCGGTCGGTGGCGGTGGCGCACGGCGGGGACGTACGGGCGCGGCCCCGCGACGGCGGCGGGCTGATCGTGGTCGTCTCACTCCCCCGCGCCCATTGAGCGGCGGGCCAGCAGCTCCTCCAGGCTCGTGGCCGGATGCCCGGTCAGGGCCGGTACGTCGCCGCTGACCCCTTCGAGCTCGCCGGTCGCGATCGCGAGGTAGGTGGACACCCACGCCTCCACCTGCCAGGCGGGCGCGTCGTAGACCGCGCGGGACGCGTACGCCTCCTCGGCCGTCTCCGGGCGGTAGGTGATCGTGCGGCCGGTCGCCCTGGTCAGCGTGGCGGCCACCTCGTCGAGGGTGAGCGCCTCGGGTCCCGTGAGGTCGTACGTCGCCCCCGCGTGCTCCTCCGGGCTCAGCAGCACGGTCACCGCCGCCTCGGCGATGTCGTCCTGCGCCACCGCCGCCACCCGCCCCTGCCCCGCCGGGCCCCTGATGACGTCGTCGTCCCCTGCCAGGGCGGGCAGGAAGTCGGCGTAGAGGCTGTCGCGCAGGAAGGTGAAGGGCAGGCCGCTGTCGCGGATGTACTGCTCGGTCGCCCAGTGGTCGCGGGCCAGCGTGAACGTCGCGTCGGGGGCGGCGCCGTAGAAGGAGACGTAGACGAGGTGGGACACGCCGGCGTGGCGGGCGGCGTCCACGAACGTGCGGTGCTGGGCCGGGCGGTCCTCGCTCTCCCCCGCTGACACGAACAGCACGGTCGAGGCCCCGTCGAGCGCGCCGCGCATGGCGGCCGGGTCGCCGTAGGAGGCCGAGACCGCTACGGCGCCTTCGTAGGCCGGGGCGCGCTCGGCGGCGTGCCGTGAGACCAGCCGCTGCCGGGCTCCCCTGGCGGCGAGCAGCCGCGCGATCCTGCCGCCGAGCTGCCCGGTGGCGCCGGTGGTGACGATGAACGACATACCGGCACCCTAACGACGCCCCGGCGCGCCGCTCACTCGGCTCCGGCGATCACCGCCACCGCCTCGACCTCCACGAGCTGGTCGCTGTAGCCCAGGACGGTGACGCCGAGCAGCGTGCTCGGGGGCTCGTGGTCGCCCATGTGCTCCCTGTAGACCTGCCAGGCCGTGACCAGGTCTTTCTGAGAGGTGGTGGCGACGTAGACGGTCGTCTTGACCACGTCGGTCAGCGCGGCGCCGGCGCCTTCGAGCGCGGTGACGAGGTTGCGCATCACCTGGTGGGCCTGGCCGGCGTAGTCGCCGACGGCCACCGTGGCGCCGTCGGTGTCGAGCGGGCAGGCGCCGGCCACCCAGATGGCGCGCAGCGGCGCGTCCACGGTGGCCGCGTACGCGTATTCGACCTGCTGGGCCAGCTGGTCGTTGCGGATGAGTCGAACACCTGTTGTCATAGGCGTTTTCCTACCATTCGGCGGGATGACGGCGCATCTCAATTGCGGTTGGATGACCGTGTCACCCGAGCATGCCCGGCTCGCGTCCTTTCTCGGGTGCCTCGTCCGTCCCAAGGAGAGCCTGTCGTGCGTGTCGTGCCGGTCGTCTTATCCGCCGCCGTGGTGTTCTCGTGCCTCCCCGTACCGGCCGCCCAGGCCGCCGCAGCGGTGCCGTACGTGTGCACGGTGGTCGCCACCGGCGCCAAGCAGGACGTCTCCATCGACGTGGAGCTCACCGTGCCCGCCCAGGCACAGCCCAACGAGGAGCTGACGATCGGCTGGACCGGAGCGTACGCCGCCGGCTCCGAGCTGCTCGCCCCCGCCACCGGGTTGGAGGGCGACATCAAGATGTACGCCTACGCCGGCATCAGCGGCATCCCGAACTTCACCTCGGCCACCGGCGTCGCCGAGATCGGCACGGTCATCCCCGACGAGCCCATCCCGTTGCCCGCGACGACGGTCGACCTCAAGACGACCCCCAGGAACACCGGCACCGGCCAGGTGCACGCCGCGTCCGTCAATTTCGGCCTGCGCCCCACGGAACCGCTGATCGAGTGCGAGATCGAGGACACCAGCGGCAGGACCGATTACCCCATCACGGTCGGCACGGCCGGCCAGGACGACGACGACACCACTCCTACCCCCACCCCCGACGACTCGGACAGCACCACTCCCACGGATCAGGAGACCGAAGAGGACGCCTCGGAGACCACAACCGAGGAGACGCCGGAAGAGGCCCCCTCGGGCGGCGTGGACACGGGCGCCGGCGGTCTCGCGGGCCCGGACGGCCGGGCGCTGATGGGCATCGGCCTGGTGATCCTGCTGGCCGCGCTCACCGGCCTGCGCCTGCGCCGCCCCCGCCGTTCCTGAAGCTCCTGAGCGGGCGCGTTCGTGACCACGCTGTGGTCAAACCATTGAACTGAGGCCCGCACGACGCTACCGTTCACCTCCAAGGACTTCTTGCCGTTAGTAATATTGTATCGATTGAGGTCTGCCCATGCTCAGCAGAGCGATGATCCCCCTCCTTGCGGCCTTACTGACGGCCGCCACGACCACCGCCCCCGCCACCGCCGCCCCGGTCGAGCACATCGTGTACGTCGCCAAGAACGGCAGCGACGACGCGAAAGGCACCCTGAAGGATCCGTTCGCCACCATCGAACGCGCCCGCGACGCCCTGGCCGGCAGGACCAGCCGCCGTGAGCCCGGCATCGTCCACATCCGCGAGGGCGTCTACCAGAGCGCGAAGACGATCGAGGTCAAAGGTGCCGAGCACTCGTACGTCACCTATGCCGCCTACCCGGGCGAGCAGGTCGAGCTGGCCGGCGTCACGACCCTGGCGCCGGAGAGGTTCCGCCGGCTGAGCGACCTGCCCGCGGACGACGCGAAGTGGTCGTCGAAGGCCCGCGTCCCCGCCGAGACCGCCCCGAACGTCTGGGTCTACGACCTCGGCGCCGAGGGCATCCCCACGGGCACGCTCCACAAGAACGGCTTCAACTGGAAGCCGCAACCCTACGCCCCCGAGCTCATCACCGACGACACCACCCAGACCCTGGCGCAGGACCCCAACGGCGACGCCAAGCTCACCAGGGACCACCTGACCGTCAAGGAGGCTCCGAAGGGGGCGCGCGACTACTTCTCCGACAAGACGGCCGACGGCACGACGCTGCCGTACGAGGAGATGCTGGAGCTCCCCGGCCCGGTCTACACGGTCAAGGACGCGGACCTGGCGGCCAGGTACGAGAAGTGGGCGAAGCCGGCGGGGACCGACGCTCCGGACGGGACCGCGTACGAGACAGATGGCTGGTTGTCCGGATATTTCGGCAACAACTACGCCAACGACCGGCTCCGCATCGAGACCGCCGGCGGCGGCGACCTCACCACCCACTACCCCACCATGTACGTCGCCACCGACAAGTGGACCTCGTTCGTGGCCCAGAACGTGCTGAGCGAGCTGGACGCCGAGGGCGAGTACTACATCGACCGGTGGCAGGACCACGACACGCTCTACTACTACCCGCCGGGCGGCACGGTCGAGGGCAAGGAGATCAGCCTCACCTCGTTCGACGCCCCGTTCTTCCAGCTGGAGGACGTCACCGGCGTCACACTCAAGGACCTGCGCCTGAACGGCACCACGGGATCGGGCGTGCGCCTGCTGGACGCCGAGTCGTGCACGATCGACGGCCTGGAGATCCTCAACGTCAGCATGGACGCGGTGCAGATCGGCGAGGCCAACGACGCGATCACGGCCATCGCCGAGTACCGCACGAGCAGGGGCGGCCACCGCAACCGGGTGGTGGACAGCAGGCTGCACGACCTGGGCGGCGGCGGGGTCTTCACCGCGGGCGGCGACCGCGACTCCCTGGAGCGCGGCGACCACGTGGTGGAGCACAACGAGATCTACGACTTCTCGAAGCTGGCGACGTACACGCCGGCGGGCTACATGTACGGGGTCGGGAACACGTTCCGGTACAACGACGTGCACGACGCGCCGCACATGGCGATCCAGATCATGGGCAACGACATGGAGGTCACCCACAACAGGTTCGAGCGGCTGGTCACGCACGCCTCCGACCAGGGCGTGATCTACGCGGGCCGCGACTACACGTATCTGAACAACGTGGTGGCGTACAACCTGTTCAAGGACGTCGGCGCGGACGGCAACCAGGCCGTCTACATGGACGACGGCATGTCGGGCATGGTCGTGCACCACAACGTCTTCGACAACGTCCAGCACGGGCTGTTCTACCAGTCGGGGCACAGCAACGTGGCGCGCGACAACGTGTTCACGAACGTGACGTACATCGGGCACGACAAGCTCTACCACGAGGGCGGCAAGCGGCTGCCGGTGGCCAACGCCAAGGTCGTGGTCGAGCGCTTCAACGACATGCTGAAGGCCGGCGACGGCACCGGGTTCACCAACACCCGGCAGAACGTCGAGACGTGGTACCGCCACTACGCGAAGCAGTACCCGAACATCCGCGACTGGTACGTGCCGTCCGACGCCCAGGGCGAGCCGTGCACCGCGGTCGGCGACACGGAGTGCACCGACGAGCAGGTGTGGAGCGACCCGGACTCGCTGTACGTGCCCGCGCACAACGTGCTGACGCGGTCGGTCAGCATCGCGACCGGCGACTTCGCCTACACCGACGACGCCGGCGGGCTGAGCGTGAAGACGTTCAACCCGGGCTTCGACTCCTTCAACGCCAAGCTGGCCACCCCGGCGGAGGCGGGCTTCGACGCGGCGACGGGCCGCTTCGACGCGCGGGCGACGCCGCTGAACCGGGCGGAGGGCTTCGGACCCGCGTGGGTGCGCGAGTGGAACCGCACCTTCAGCCTGGACGGGATCGGCCCCCGGGCGGCCCGATGAGGGTTGGGGGCCCGTGAAAACCACTTCGGGCACCCACCGCGACTGCGGTGAGTGCCCGATCTGGTGCGCCGCCAGGGACTCGAACCCCGGACCCGCTGATTAAGAGTCAGCTGCTCTGACCAACTGAGCTAGCGGCGCCCGGCACGAAGGAATATACCGGTGATCGGGATCCTGGTCGAATCGGAATCCGCGGGACAGGACACGCTAGAATAAAGTTCGGTACTTCGGCTCCGGCAGACAGGATCCTTGATGTTCGACTCCCCCGCCGACGTGACGGAGCGGCTCGCCGCCGTGGACTACCTCTCCGACGACGCCATCTCCACCTCGGTGTTCCTGGCCGCCGCGCTGGGCAAGCCGCTGCTGGTCGAAGGACCCGCCGGAGTGGGCAAGACGCAGCTCGCCAAGGCCGTCGCCCAGGCCACCGGCGCCGGCCTCATCAGGCTGCAGTGCTACGAGGGCCTCGACGAGGCCAGAGCCCTGTACGAGTGGAACTACAAGAAGCAGCTCCTGCGCATCCAGGCCACCAGCGACGACGACGACATCTTCACCGAGGAGTTCCTGCTGGAGCGCCCCCTGCTCAAGGCGGTCAGGGCGCAGGAGCCGACCGTGCTGCTCATCGACGAGACCGACAAGGCCGACGTCGAGGTCGAGGGGCTGCTGCTGGAGCTGCTGTCCGACTTCCAGGTGACGATCCCCGAGCTGGGCACCATCGCCGCCACCCGCCGCCCGTACGTCGTGCTCACCTCCAATGCCACCCGCGAGCTGTCGGAGGCGCTCAAGCGGCGCTGCCTCTACCTGCACATCGAATACCCGACGCCCGAGCGCGAGCGCGACATCGTGCTGGCCCAGGTGCCGGGCCTGCGCGCCGGCCTGGCCGAGCAGCTCGCGCGGACGGTCGCCACACTGCGGGCGCTGGAGCTGAAGAAGGCGCCGTCGGTGGCCGAGACCGTCGACTGGGCCAACACGCTGCTCGCGCTCGGCCGCGACGAGCTGGACGAGGCCACCGTGGCCGGCACGCTGGGCGTGGTGCTCAAGCACGCCTCCGACCACGCACGGGCGGTCAAGGAGCTGGGGCTGCCCGATGCCTGAGCCGACGTCGCTGGTCGATCGGCACGTCGGCTTCGTGCACGCGCTGCGCGAGGCCGGGCTGCCGGTGTCGGTCGCCGAAGGGCTCGACGCGGCCAACGCGCTGCGGGTGATCGAGCTGGCCGACCGGGAGTCGCTGCGTGCCGCGTACGCCGCCACGCTGGTCAAGAAGCCCGCCTACCGACCGGGGTTCGACGTGCTGTTCGACCTGTGGTTCCCGGCGTCCACGTCCGCACTGCGGGCGCGATCCCGTACCGACTTCGAGACGGCCGACGTCAAGGAGCTGCGCGCGCACCTGGCGGAGCTGCTGAGCGGCTCGACCGACCAGGAGATGCGCGCGTTCGCCGAGGCCATGGTGGCGCGGTTCGGCCGGCAGGAGGCCGCTCCCGGGCGGCAGAACTGGTTCTCCTACAGCGTGCTGCGCGCCCTGTCGCCCGCGACGCTGATGGCCGGCATCCTGCGCGCCGTGCTCCAGGGGCAGGAGCGCGGCGGGCTGGCGGAGAAGACCGTGCGGCAGCGGGTCACGTCCAACATCAGGCGCTTCGAGGAGGCGGTGGCCACCGACGTGCGCCGCCGCATCGCCGAGGACTCGGGGATCGAGCGCATCGCCCGCTCGGCCGTGCGCCCGCCGCTCGACCAGATCGACTTCCTGCGCATCACCAGAGCCGACCTGGCCAGGCTGCGCAGGGAGGTGCATCCGCTGGCCCGCCGGCTGGCCGCCCGGCTGACGATCAGGCAGCGCAGGGGCAAGCGCGGCAGGCTCGACTTCCGCAGGACCATGCGGGCCTCGCTGCAGAGCGGCGGCGTGCCGCTCACCACCCACTTCAGGCCGCCCCGCCCGCACAAGCCCGAGCTGGTCGTGCTCTGCGACACCAGCGACTCGGTCTCGTCGTTCGCGCACTTCACGCTGCTGCTCACGTACGCGCTGCGCGAGCAGTTCACGAAGGTGCGGGCGTTCGGGTTCGTCGACACCGTGGATGAGATCACCCGGTTCTTCCAGCCGGGCTCCGACGTGGTGGAGGCCATGGCCAGGCTGGCGGACGAGGCCGACATGGTGCGGTTCGGGCGGACCAACTACGGGCACGCGCTGGAGCGCTTCGCCGAACGCTACGGCGACGCCATCGGCCCGAAGACGTCGCTGCTGATCCTCGGCGACGCCCGCTCCAACTACCAGCCGCCCGCCCTCGACACGCTCAAGTCGCTGGTGTCGCGGTGCAGGCACGCGTACTGGCTCAACCCTGAGCCCACGCAGCAGTGGGACACGGGTGACTCGGTGGCGGGCGACTACGGCACGGTCGTGCCCATGCACGAGTGCCGCAACGTCGCCCAGCTCACCGCGTTCATCGAGACCCTGGCGTAGGCCGGGGTCAGACGCGCTGCAGCTCGCGGGCCGCCGTGCGGGAGAGCAGCTCGATCTGCGACGGGCTGAGCACGTCGCGGTCGGCGGCCTTGATGAGCTTGGCCATCGCGCGCGGCTTGGCCAGCGTCAGGCCCTCGGCCACGACGACGCCGCTCTTGGGCAGCAGCCCGCAGTGGACCGCGAGCATCGGCGTGATGCGCACCTGGACGCCGGTCTCGCGGGTCAGCAGCTCGGCGAACGCCTCGGCCTGCTCGACCAGCGGCTTGGCGGTCTTGCTGCCGTACTTCTCGCCGAAGAACAGCCGGCCCGCGTAGCAGGCGATCTCGGTGTCGGGGCTCCACGACTCGTTGTCGATGATCCAGACGCCGCCCGGACCGATCACGAGGTGGTCGATGGAGGCCTGGCCGCGGATCGCCCGGCCGTCGAGCACGTGGTAGCTCTGGCGGCTGAGCGAGCGGCGCAGCAGGCGCCCCGTGATGAGCTCGCCCCTCTTGGCGCCGCGCCACACCGCGGTCTTGTGGAAGGAGTACCAGTCGAGCAACCAGTCGCCACCGAACGTGAGCGCTCCGAGCAGCAGGCCGGTGATCGCGGATCCGCCCGCGAGCCCGAACCTGATCCCCAGGGCGATGCCGATGACGAAACCCACAGCGGCCTTGGCGTACCTGTACTTGCGCCGGTTCGGAGCGTCCTCGCGCCAGAATTTCTCGTACCACCACTGCGGGGATGAGCCTGTGTACTTCTCGTTGGGCTGCACGTAGATAGAGCCACCGGGCACGGCAAACTCCCCGAATGTAGATGTTGTGCAGGATCTGCCACGCCGAAGATCCCTCGCCGGTCAAGGGATACCCGTTCCCCAACCAAGGCGAGCCTAAGGTGACGGAATTAGTACCCGCAAGACCATCAACCGACCAGTCGGTATGCTAAGCCGGTGACCAAGGGGGACCGAGTGAAAGACGAACCGGTCAGGCAGCGCCTGCTCGCCGAGGCGACCCGGCTGTTCGCCGAGCGCGGCTTCGAGAGCACCTCGGTGCAGGAGATCGTGGTCGCGGCGGGCGTGACCAAGGGCGCGATGTACCACTACTTCGACTCCAAGGACGATCTCCTCCACGAGATCTACGCCCGGGTGCTGCGCATGCAGATGGACCGGCTCACCCATATCGCCGACGGGCCCGGCACGATCAGGCAGCGTCTCCACCGCGCCGCGGCCGACGTCGTGGAGACGACGGCCGCCAACCTCGACGACTCCAAGATCTTCTTCAGGTCGATCCACCTGCTCGCCCCCGAGACGCAGAAGACCGTGCGCGCCGAGCGCCGCCGCTACCACGAGCGCTTCCGCGCGCTCGTGGCCGAAGGGCAGCGCACCGGCGTCTTCAGCGACCGCGTGCCGGCCGAGCTGGTCGTCGACTACTTCTTCGGCTCGGTGCACCACCTGGGCACGTGGTTCAGCACGCGGGGGCCGCTCACCGGAGCCCAGGTGGGTCAGCACTTCGCCGACCTGCTGCTCGCCTCACTCGGGGCCGGGGACGTCGACGAGTGAGGCCAGCGCCTCCCGGTGGTCGCCCGGCGTGCCGAGCGCGACCTCGGTGGCCTTGGCGCGCTTGAGATAGAGATGCACGGGGTGCTCCCAGGTCATCCCGATACCGCCGTGCAGCTGCAGGGCCTCCTCGGCCGCGTGCACGGCCACGCCGGCGTTCCACGACTGGGCCACCGCCACGGAGATCGACGAGGCGTCCGCGACCGCGTTCCTGGCCGCCGCCCTGGCCCTGACGACGTCCAGCCAGAGGTCCGCGAGGCGGTGCTTGAGCGCCTGGAACGAGCCGACCGGGCGGGCGAACTGGTGGCGCTCCTTGACGTACGCGAGCGTCGTCTGCAGGCACCACTCGGCCACCCCGAGCTGTTCCGAGGCGAGCAGCCCGGCTCCGAACCGCAGCACCGCGGCCAGGTCGCAGGCCCCGACCCGGCGGGCCCTGGTCCTGGTGAACGTGACCGTGGCCACCGGCCTGGTGAGGTCCAGCGACGACACGACGCGCACCACGCCGGCCTCGATCGCGTCGCCCTCGACCGCGTACAGGTCGCCGTCCACCGGCACCAGCAGCACGTCCGCCACCTCGGCTCCGGCCACGCCGGTCACCGAGCCGGACAGCCGTCCTCCGCCGTCCACCCGCACCGACGCGCCCCGGTCAGGCCGGTACGCCGACGCCCCGAACGACACCACCAGCGCCGCGGTCCTGCGCCCCTCGGCCAGCTCGCCGAGCAGCGCGTCGCGGGTCGGCAGCAGCGCCCGCGTGGCCAGCACCGAGCTGGTGAAGAACGGCACCGGCGCGACCGCCCTGCCCAGCTCCTCCAGCACCACGGCCGCCTCGCTGGCCGACGCGCCCGCCCCGCCCAGCTCCTCGGGCACCAGCAGTCCCGCCACCCCGATCTCGCCGGCCAGCGTCTTCCACAGGTCCAGGTCGTACGGCTGCGACTCGACGCGCTGCAGCACCGCGGACGGCGGGCAGCGGTCGGCCAGCAGCCCGCGTACGGCGGCGCGCAGCTCCTCTTCGACCTCGGAGTACAGCAGGCTCATCGCGGCAGGTCCTTCCACGGCACGTCCTTGTCGACACGGGGCTCCGACGGCAGGCCGAGCACCCGCTCGGAGATGATGTTGCGCAGGATCTCGGAGGTGCCGCCCTCGATCGAGTTGCCCTTGGCCCGCAGATAGCGGTAGCCGGGGCCGCGGCCGTAGAAGTCGACCTCCTCCGAGCGGCGGAACGTCCAGTCGTCGTAGCCCAGCTCGCGCCTGAACTCCATCTCCAGCCCGGTCAGCGCCTGGTTGAGCCGGGCGAAGGAGAGCTTCATGCCCGAGCCCTCGGGCCCCGGCTGGCCGGCGGCGAGCTGCTCGCGCAGCCGCGCGCCCGACAGGCGGGTCACCTCGGCCTCCACCCACAGCGACAGCAGCCGCTGGTGCAGGTCGTGGGTGCGCAGCTCGGGCTGCTCGCGCCAGGAGGCCAGCACGGACGCCATGACGCCGCCGCCGCGCCGGGTGGGCGCGCCGCCGATGGCCACGCGCTCGTTCATCAGCGTGGTCTGGGCGACCCGCCAGCCGTCGCCGACCGCGCCGAGCCGCAGGTCGTCGGAGAGCCGCACGCCGGTCAGGAACACCTCGTTGAACTCGGCCTCGCCGGTGATCTGGCGCAGCGGCCGCACCTCGACGCCCGGCGCGTGCATGTCGCACACGAAGTACGTCAGCCCGCGATGCTTGGGCACCTCGGGGTCGGTACGGGCGACGAGGATCGCCCACCGCGCGTGATGGGCGCCCGACGTCCACACCTTCTGCCCGTCGACCACCCATTCGTCGCCGTCCCTGACCGCCCTGGTGGCCAGCGTGGCGAGGTCGGACCCGGCGCCCGGCTCGCTGAAGAGCTGGCACCAGATCTCCTCGCCGGTCCACAGCGGCCTGAGGAAGCGGCGCTTCTGCTCCTCGGTGCCGAACGCCAGGATCGTCGGCGCCGCCATGCCCAGCCCGATGGCCTGCAGCCCGGCGTTGAGCTGCGGGGTGTCGGCGAGTTCCCTGTCCACGACCTGCTGCAGCTCGCGCGGCGCACCGAGGCCGCCGAGCCCTTCTGGGAACCACACCCAGGCCAGCCCGGCGTCGAACCGGGCGCGCAGGAACTCAAGGCGGTCCCCGCTCGGATCGTGCTCGCCGAGGAACGCGGCCACGCGCTCCTTGATCTGCGCCTCGTTCACATGTACCTCTTCAGCTCGCGATAGGCCAGGGACCGCTTGTGCACCTCGTCGGGGCCGTCGGCCAGGCGCAGCGTACGGGCGTGCGCCCAGAGCCCGGCCAGGGGGAAGTCCTGGGAGACGCCGCCGGCGCCGTGGACCTGGACGGCCTTGTCGAGGATCCACTCCACCGTGATCGGGGTGGAGATCTTGATGGCCTGGATCTCGGTGTGGGCGCCCTGGTTGCCCACCGTGTCCATGAGCCAGGCCGTCTTGAGCACGAGCAGGCGGGCCTCCTCGATCTTCACGCGGGACTCGGCGATCCAGTCCTGGACGACGCCCTGCTGCGCGACCGGCTTGCCGAAGGTGGTCCGCGACAGCGCCCGCCGGCACATCAGCTCGACCGCGCGCTCGGCCATGCCGATCAGCCGCATGCAGTGGTGGATGCGGCCGGGGCCGAGCCGCGCCTGCGCGATGGCGAAGCCGCCGCCCTCCTCGCCGATGAGGTTCGCGGCGGGCACGCGGACGTCCTCGAAGACGACCTCGGCGTGGCCGCCGTGGTCGGCGTCGGTGTAGCCGAAGACGTGCATGCCGCGCTTGACCTGGACGCCGGGCGTGTCACGCGGCACGAGGATCATGCTCTGCCTGCGGTGCTTGGGCGCCTCGGGGTTCGTCTGGCCCATGACGATGAAGATCTTGCAGTGGGGGTTCATCGCGCCGGAGATGAACCACTTGCGGCCGTTGATGACGTACTCGTCGCCGTCGCGCACGATCGAGGTCGCGATGTTCGTGGCGTCGGAGGAGGCCACGTCGGGCTCGGTCATGGCGAAGGCCGAGCGGATCTCGCCGTCGAGCAGGGGCTGCAGCCACTCCTTGCGCTGCCACTCGCTGCCGAACATGGACAGGACTTCCATGTTGCCCGTGTCGGGGGCCGCGCAGTTGGTGGCGACGGGGGCCAGGGCCGGGCTCCTGCCCATGATCTCCGCCAGCGGGGCGTACTGCAGGTTCGTCAGCCCGGCGCCGTGCTCGCCGGGCAGGAACAGGTTCCACAGGCCGCGCTTCCTGGCCTCGTCCTTCAGGTCCTCGATCAGCGGCGGCGGGCTCCAGCCGCTGGTCTGCGCCTGTTCCTCGAAGGCCGGCTCTGCGGGGTAGACGCATTCGTCCATGAAGCGGAGCAGTCGCTCGCGCAGGTCCTCGGTGACGGTGTCGAAGGCGAAGTCCATGACGCGACCCTACCGACCGGCCGGTATGCGTGTCGACAGGTGGTTTCCCGTAAATACCCCCAGGTGGACATCTACCTGCACGTTCTCATGCCCCTACAGTGACCGCCATGACCGCGAAGCTGCCTACCCCCACCGTGCTCGAGAACGACGTCGTCCGGCTTGAGCCGCTCACCATGGACCACGTGCCCGACCTGTTCGCCGCGGGGGGCGGCGACGAGGAGGTCTGGCGCTGGATGCCGGCCGCCGCGCCGCGGACCGAGGAGGAGCTGGGCAAGGTCGCGCGCATGCTGATCGACGACGACAAGCACGTGCCGTTCGCCGTGGTGGTGAGGGCGAGCGGGCGGGCCGTAGGCTGGACGACGTACGCCGACGTGCCGGGTTTCGAGGCCAGCGTGGAGATCGGCTGGACGTGGTACGGCCGCGCGTCCTGGCGTACGGCGGTCAACACCGCGTGCAAGCTGCTGCTCGTGGACCACGCCTTCGAGCTGGGCCACAACAGGGTGCTGCTCAAGACCGACATCCGCAACGAACGCTCGCAGAACGCGATCAGGCGCATCGGCGGCGTGCACGAGGGCACGCTGCGCCGGCACCGCCGCAGGGCCGACGGCACCTGGCGCGACACGGTCTGCTTCGGCATCCTCGACGACGAGTGGCCGCCGCACCGCGCCCGACTCCAGGCCCGCCTGGCGGCGTCCTAGCCTTCAAGCCCGCCCCGCGCCCTCCCGGCCTTCAAGCCCGCCCGGCGCCCTCCCAACCTTCAGGTCCGCCTGGCGGCCTCCTGACCGAGCATGCCCGCGAGCAGCTCGCGGACGAGCTGTTCGAGCTCCTCCCGCGTGGGCACGGCGCCGGCGCCGGCGATCGCGTCGAACAGCAGGCCCTCGGCGAAGGCCACCATCGCGCGTCCGTGCCGCACCGGGTCGCGGGAGCCCAGGGCGGCCAGCATCGCCACGGCGGGGTCGCGGAAGCGGCGGCCCGCCCGGTCGTAGATGGCGCGCAGCTCGGGCCGCCTGGTGGCCTCCAGCGCCAGCTCGTAGCGGGCCAGCGTGCGGGCGCTGTCGCTGAGCTGGATGTGCAGCGCCTCGGCCAGCCGGGCGGGCAGCCTTTCCGGGTCGTAGCCGCCCTCGTAGCCGCCCTCGTGGCCGCCCTCGTGGTCGCCCTCGTGGTCGCCCTCGTACGCGCCCGACAGCGCCTCCGCCTCCCGCTCGGTGAGCCTGGCCAGGGTCAGCTCCAGCAGCGCCGCCCTGGTGCGGGCCAGGTTGGAGGTGGAACCAGGCGGCAGGCCGGCGGCCTCGTCCACGGCCCGGTGGGTCAGGCCGCGCATGCCTCGCTCGGCGAGCAGCGCGATGGCCGTGTCGGCGACGACGTCTGAGCGCTTCACGGAAGCCGATACTACTGCGGTAGTGGGACCGGACTACGGGCGTAGTACGGTTCAACTACGGACGTAGTGACCGGAGGAGGCGCGGATGGCCAGGGCTGTGGTGATCGGTGGCGGGATCGGCGGGCTGAGCGCGGGAGTAGCGCTGCTGCGCAAGGGGTGGGACGTGACCGTGCTGGAGCGGGCGCCCGCCATCGAGCCCGTCGGCTCGGGCCTCGCGATCGCCGCCAACGCGCTGAAGGCGCTCGACGTCATCGGCCTCGGCGACAGGATCCGCGCCCTCGCCCACGCGGAGGGGCCGATGGGCCTGCGCAGGGCCGACGGGCGCTGGCTGGCGCGGGCCACGGAGGAGGAGGCGGACGACGCGTACGGCGACTCGGTGGTGGTGATGCTGCGGGCCACGCTGCTCGACGTGCTCACCGGCGCCCTCGCCGAGGCGGGCGGGCCCGGCCGCCTGCGCCTCGACACGAGGGTCACGGAGGTGGACGCCGAGCGCGGCGTCGTACGGACGGAGGCGGGCGACCTGGCGGGCGACCTGGCGGGCGACCTGGAGGCCGACCTGGTGGTGGCCGCCGACGGCATCCACTCGGCCACCCGCCGCGCCCTCTTCCCCGGCCACCCGGCCCCGGTCTACGCGGGCGTGACCGCCTGGCGCGGCCTCATCCCGCTCGCCGACCTGAAGGAGAGCCAGGACACCCGCGCTCCCTCACGGTCGCCTGAGGCGGGGAGCCGGGACGGTCGCGACGCCTTGCGGGTGCCGAGGTCGGAGAGCTGGGGGCGGGGCACCGTGTTCGGCATCCACCAGCTGGCCGGCGACCTCGTCTACGTCTACGCCACCGACGTCGCGCCGCCCGGCGGCACGGCCGCGGACGAGCGCGAAGAGCTGCTGCGCAGGTTCGGCGACTGGCACGAGCCCATCCCGGCGCTGCTGCGGGCCGCCGACCCGGCGCGGATCACCCGTAACGACGTCTACTACCACGCCACGCCGCTGCCCGCCTTCCACCGGGGCAGGGTGGCGCTGGTCGGCGACGCGGCCCACGCGATGACGCCCAACCTCGGGCAGGGCGCCTGCCAGGCGATCGAGGACGCGGTCGTGCTGGCCCACCTGGCCGATCCCGGCGCCCCGGGTGACGGCGCCTCGGGTGACGGCCTGGCCGCCTACAGCGCGGCGCGGACGCGGCGGACGGCGCGGGTCGTCCGGCGATCGATGACGCTGTGCCGGCTGACCAAGTGGCGCAACCCGGCGGCCGTGTGGCTGCGGGACGCCGGGGTGGCGGCGGCGAGCCGGCTCAGCCCAGATCTGATGTTGCGGTCGATGGACGAGGTGCTGCGCTGGCGTCCACCGGCGCGGGCGTGACCGCCTGCTCGGCGGGAGACGGGGCGGCGGCCGGCTTGGCGGGAGGTGCGGCGACCGGCTTGGCGGTGTGGTCGGGGGCCAGCCGGCCCAGCGTGATCGTGCCGCCGATGGTCAGCGCGGCGGCCAGCAGGGCGGGCACCGCGGTGCTGGGCGAGGTGGGCAGCGGCTCGCCCAGCAGGATCGCCCCGGCGAGCACGGACGTGATGGGGTCGATGACCTGGACGCCGGCGTAGGCGATGCCGAAGTAGCCGACCGCGTACGAGCGTTGCAGCAGCACCACGGCGCAGATCAGCAGCACCGGCACGACCAGGCTGAACCAGTGGATCAGCCGGCCCCAGTCGCCCTGCATCCCGCCGCCGACCACCCGGACGAACGTGGACACGCTCGCCGTCATGACGCCCGCGCCCACCGACAGCAGCAGCGCCTTGTTCGCCCCGTGCACCCGCCGGGCGAACAGCTGGCTGACCAGCGTGACGGCGCCGATCACGGCGATGAAGGCGAGCGCGGCGCCGTCGCCGAGCCGGGGCGTCACGTCGTGCGCGGGCACCAGCAGCATGAGCCAGAGCAGGCCGACGGCGACGGCGATCGAGCCGAAGATCTCGGCGCGGTACGGCCGCCGCCCGTACATGAACGCGGCCAGCGGCACGGCGAAGACCAGGGTGGCCACGCTGATCGGCTGGACGGCGACCAGGGGCGCGAAGCTGAGCGCGACGGCGTGCAGGCAGGCGCCGGTGAAGGAGATGACGCCGCCCACCCACCAGCGGGGTCGCCGCACCAGGCTGAGCGAGGCGCCCTCGGCCACGACCTCGTACTGCTGCAGTGCGGCGCCCAGCGCGTAGCCCAGCGCCCCCGCCAGCGCGATCAGCATGCCGACCCAGGTCATCGCGGCCCGCGCAGAAGCAGGGATCCTCTCAGGAGCATTGCCCCAGCTTATGAGGCCGGGCGAGGGGGAGAATCACCCTTTGGTCGGAAAAGTCCATACAAACCGGCCTCGGCCTGCACGAACTTGTGGCTCATCTTTGGGCCCCGCCTGGCCGCCGGCCGCCCCCTTTTGCCCCGTTACGCCGGCTGCGGGCAGACGCAGAAGAGGTGGCCCTGCGGGTCCTGCAGCACCACCCACCGGGTGCCCTCCTCGGTGACGCCCGGCTGGAACTCGGGCCTGGTCGCCCCCAGCTTCAGGTAGTCCTCGACCGCCTGCGCCACGTCCGGCACCCGGAAGTCGAGGTGGAACTGCTTGTCGGGGCTGGGCCACGTGACCGGCTTGCGGTCGGCCACCCGGCCGAAGTAGATCGAGACCGTGCCGTCGGTGATGGCGGCGTACTCGTCCTCCGCGTAGGTGATCTCCATGCCGGTCACCTGGTGGTAGAACTCGGCCAGCGCCTTGGGGTCGGCGCAGTCGAGGCTGAAGGCCAGAAGGTTCGCTTTCGTCGTCATGGCGCCCAGCGTTCCAGCCATACCTGCCATCTCCTGTCAGGTACGTACGCGCTACCCGCAACATCCCTCTTGTCGGGCAACGCGCTAACTACCGGTCGGTACTCGTGTAAACCCGTAAGAATGCCTTTGCTGTCCTTTAACCATTCCGCAAGCTGATGCCGCCACCCTTCCCCCATCAGAAAGGAGACGCCGTGCGTACCAGGCCAGAACGGCTCTACGAGATCGACGGGCTCCGGCTGCTTGCGGCGTTGTGCGTCGTGCTGTTCCACTACGTGTTCTCCGGCTGGGCAGGCGGCAAGACCACTGTGACGTTCGTCACCGAGAGCGCCTGGGCCAAGTACGGCTACCTCGGCGTCGACCTGTTCTTCTTGATCAGCGGGTTCGTCGTGCTGATGAGCGCGTGGGGAAGGACGCCACGGCAGTTCGTGGTCTCGCGGGTGGTGCGGCTCTACCCGGCCTATTGGGTGGGCATCGCGGTCACGGCGACCGTCACCGTGCTGCTCGGGTGGGGCCTGTTCCAGGTGTCGGTGCCGCAGGTGCTGGCCAACCTGACGATGTTCCAGTCGGTGCCGAACATCGAGAACGTGGACGTCGTCTACTGGACCCTCTGGGCCGAGATGCGCTTCTACATCCTCATGCTGATCGCCACCGTGATCGGGATCACCCGGGGGCGGATCATGGCCGGGCTGTGGGGGTGGCTCGCCTTGACGTTCCTCGTCGAGCTGGGCGTGCTGCCGGGCATCGCCGACCTGGTCGTCCAGTCGGAGTTCTCGCACTACTTCATCGCCGGCATGGCGCTGTTCATGCTCTACCGGTTCGGGCTCGACTGGCAGATCGCGCTGCTGGTGCCCATCTGCCTGGGCAACGCCGTCTACCGGGCCATCGGGTACGCCGAGGCCGTCGGCGAGCGGTATCACGTCACGTACTCGCCGGTCGTCATCACCGCCGTCGTCGTGCTCATCTTCCTCGTGATGACGTTCATCGCGCTGCGGGTGACCAGAGCGCTCGCCCGGCCGTGGCTGGTGACGGCGGGGGCGCTGACCTATCCGCTGTACCTGCTGCACGCGCACGTCGGGTTCATCCTGTTCGCCAGGCTCGAAGGGGCGTTCAACAAGTACGTGCTGCTCGCCGGGATGATCGTGGTCATGCTGGTGGCCGCGTACGCGGTGCACCGGTTCGTGGAACGGCCGCTCGCGCCCGTGCTCAAGCGGCTGCTGTCCAAGCGGGAGCCTCCGGCGCACGCCGCGGTCCCGGCCGGCAGCCCCACGGGGTGAGTCGACTCTGCCGACAACCCGTTGTCAGGGCGGGCGCGGAGATCCCGGGGCCGGATACGATCCGCGTCACCGAAGCGGCGTCGCTGAACGGCGAGAGGGGGCCGGATGAGTCTCGGCGAACACGAGTGGGCCCCGCCCGGCGTCGACCCGGAGCGGCCCACGGTCGCCCGCGTCCACGACGCCCTGCTCGGCGGCACCGAGAACTTCGCCTCCGACCGCGCCGTCGCCCGCAAGCTCAAGGACGTCGTGCCCGAGGTGGTGAACCTGGTGTGGTGCGACCGGGCCTTCGTCGGCCGGGTCGTCGACTACCTCGTCCGTGAGGCCGGCATCCGGCAGATCATCGACCTCGGCGCCGGGCTGCCCACGGTCGAGAACACCCACGAGGTCGCCCAGTTCGCCGACCCCACCTGCCGGGTCGTCTACGTCGACAACGACCCCATGGTCGAGCCGCACGCCAAGGCCATTCTCGGCGGCAACGCGAACGCCGACGCCATCACCGCCGACCTGCGCGACGTGGACGCCGTGCTCGGGCACCCCGCGCTGCGCCGCCTCATCGACCTGTCCCAGCCCACCGCCGTCCTCGTCATCGGCGTGCTGCACCTGCTCGCCGACCACGAGGACCCGCACGGCGTCGTCCGCAGGTACGTCGCCGCGCTCCCGCCCGGCGGTCACCTGGCCGCCTCGGGGTTCCTCGCCTCCGGCAACCCCAAGGCCAAGGCGCTGGAGGTGATGCTCCAGGCCACCATGGGCACCGGCCACTTCCGCGACCGCGCCGCCATCACCCGCTTCTTCGACGGCCTGGTGCCGGTCGAGCCCGGGGTCGTGCACTTCCCCGAATGGCACCCCGACGAGCGCCTCCCCGGCCCCCTCGCCCCCTGGGAGGAGCTCCTGCTGGGCGGCGTCGCCCGCAAGCCCCACCCCTGACCGGCTATCGTGGGGCGCATGCATCGGCGCTTCATCTGTTCTCCGCCCCCCGCCCGCTAGCGGGCGGCATCCTCTGAAGCTCGCCGGGTCACACTGATCCGGGGGTGGTCGCTGCCCGCACACCGGGCCATGATCGACCTTCACCTCCGGAGAACCCTTCAGATGACGCATGTCTCCGCCCGGCGGGGCGCCCTTTACGTGTCCGTGGCCGCGACCGCCTGGGGCACCGGCGGCGCCGCCGGGTCGCTGCTCTTCCAGACCGGCGGGCTGGGCCCCGTCGGCGTGTCCCTGTGGCGGTATGTGATCGGCGCCACCTTCCTCGTCCTGCTCATCCGCCCGGCGGGCCGCCCCACGCTCACGGGCCGCACGCTGGTGGTCGGCGCCGGGATGGCCGTCTACCAGACCGCCTACTTCGCCGCCATCGCCCACTCCGGCGTCGCGGTGGCGACCGTGGTGACGATGGGCGCCACCCCGATCTTCACCGCGCTGGGCAGCCGCTTCCTGCTCAAGGAGCGCCTCGGCCGTACGGCGCTACTCGCCCTGGCGGCGGCGCTGGCCGGCCTCGTCCTGCTCACCGGCGAGTCGGTCCTGAACACCCAGGGAGCGGGCACCCAGGGAGCGGGCACCCCGGTGCTCGGGGTGCTGCTCGCGCTGGCCTCCGCCGCCGGGTACGCCGGGGTGACCCTCGTGTCCAGGCGGCACCGCGACGACGGCGGTCCCGAGGCGGCGGCGATCGGCGGGTTCGTCGTGGCCGCGCTGTGCCTGGCGCCGTTCGCGCTGGCCGAGGGCGTGCTGCCCGAGGTGAGCTGGACGTCGGCGACGCTGCTCGTGTATCTGGGCGCGGTGCCGACGGCGCTCGCGTACGGGCTGTTCTTCCGTGCGCTGACCGCCCTGCGCGCCACCACCGTGTCGATCATCTCGCTCGGCGAGGCGGTCGGCGCGGCGCTGCTGGGGGTGGCGCTGTTCGGCGAGCGGCTCACCCCCTTGGCCTGGGCGGGGTGCGTGCTGCTGCTCGCCGCGGTGGCCGTGCTCGCCGCACGAGCCGATGCGGCGTGATGTGACGGCGCAGGCGGCCGGATGAGTTAAGGTCCGGTACGGCGGCGCTTGCCGGATCGTCGCTCCGTTCCCCCACAGCGGCAGGGGGAACGGTGTCGGCGTGGCGCGCGTTGGAGGAACTGTGGCCTCGTTCAAGGGAATACTGAGGAACCTCCTGGACCGACCGGGAGGCGTCCCCCTCGCGCCCTACCAGAAGATCGTCAAGGCGGCCGAGTCGCGGGCCGACCGGGTGCGCGGTCTCGACGAGTTGCCGGCGCCCGACAAGAGCGACCTCATGAGCGACCTCGCGGAGTTCTGCGCGGTGGCCCGCGAGGCCGCCGACCGCACGCTCGGCCTGCGCCCCTATGACGTGCAGTTGCTCGGCACGCTGGCGTTGCTCGACGGCAAGGTGGCCGAGATGGCCACCGGTGAGGGCAAGACCCTGTCGGGAGCGATGGCCGCGGCGGGTTACGCCTTGCAGGGCAAGCACGTCCACGTGATCTCCGTCAACGACTATCTCGCCCGGCGCGACGCCGAGTGGATGGGCCCGTTCTACGAGGCGCTGGGCGTGAGCGTGGGCTGGATCGACCAGAACTCCACGTTCGAGGAGCGGCGCGAGGCGTACGCGAAGGACGTCACGTACGGGCCGGTCAGCGAGATCGGCTTCGACGTGCTGCGCGACCGGTTGCGCACCGACGCGAGCGAGCTGATCGTGCCCGCGCCCGAGGTGGCGCTGATCGACGAGGCGGACTCCGTGCTGGTCGACGAGGCCAGGGTGCCGCTGGTGATGGCCGGGGCGTCCGAGGTGGGCAACGCGGTGCCGGAGATGGCGGCGCTGGTCAGGCAGCTCGTCCGCGGCTACCACTACGAGATCGACGAGCAGGCCCGCAACGTCTATCTGACGCCCAAGGGCGCCGACAGCGTCGAGAACATCCTCGGCGTCGACCTCTACGACGAGCACGAGCCCGGCTCGCTGATCGAGCTCAACCTGGCGCTGCACGCCCACGCGCTGCTGACCCGCGACGTCGACTACATCGTGCGCGACGGCAAGGTGCAGCTCATCAACCCCTCGCGCGGCCGGGTGGCGCTGCTGCAGCGCTGGCCCGACGGGCTGCAGGCGGCGGTCGAGGCCAAGGAGGCGCTGCCGCCGAGCGAGAAGGGCGAGATCCTCGACTCGATCACCGTCCAGGGGCTGATCCGGCGTTATCCGCAGATCTGCGGCATGACGGGCACGGCGGTGGCGGTCAGCGAGCAGCTCGGCGAGTTCTACGGGCTGAAGGTCGCGGTCATTCCGCCCAACCGGCCGTGCGTGCGGGTCGACGAGCCCGACCGCATCTACCCGACGGTGCCCGACAAGGACGCGGCGCTGGTCGAGGAGATCCAGGCGGTCCACGAGACCGGCCGGCCGATCCTCATCGGCACGCTCGACGTCGCCGAGTCGGAGAACCTCGCCAAGCTGCTGCAGCGGCGCGGGCTTGAGCCGGTCGTCCTCAACGCCAAGAACGACGCGGAGGAGGCGGCGATCATCGCGCGGGCCGGCGAGCGCGGCGCGATCACCGTCTCCACCCAGATGGCCGGGCGCGGCACCGACATCAGGCTCGGCGACGACGTCGCGGAGCTGGGCGGCCTCTACGTCATCGGCTCCGGCCGCCACGCCAGCAGCCGGCTGGACGACCAGCTGCGCGGGCGGGCCGGGCGTCAGGGCGACCCCGGCGGCTCGGTGTTCTTCGTCAGCATGAAGGACGACCTGATCACCCAGTTCGTGCCCGACGAGCGGCCGCCGGCCGCCGACCCCGACGGCATCGTCAGGCACCGGCGCGGGGCGTACCTCGTGGGTCACGCGCAGCGCGTCGCCGAGGGCGTCAACCTGGAGATCCACCGCAACACGTGGCGCTTCACGCGGCTGCTGGAGCACCAGCGCGAGCTCATTCTGGAGTGGCGCGACAAGGTGCTCCACGGCGACGCCGCCGCCAAGGCGCTGGCCGAGGCCGACCCCGAGCGGTGGGCCGAGCTGCCCGAGGACACCCGCGACGAGACGGCGCGGCAGATCGTGCTGCACGCCATCGACCAGTGCTGGACCGAGCACCTGGCGTTCCTGACCGACCTGCGCGAGGGGATCCACCTGCGGGCGCTGGGCCGGATGAGCCCGATCGACGAGTTCCACCGCGAGGCCGTGGCCGAGTACAAAGCGCTGATGGCCGAGGTGGAGAAGCGCTCGCTGGCCTCGTTCGAGGCGCCCGAGCCCGATCTGAAGCGGCCGACGGCGACGTGGACCTACCTCGTGCAGGACAACCCGTTCGGCACCGAGTGGGACCGCATCCTCAAGCGCGTGACGGCCGCGACCCGCAGGGGCTGATGTTCTAGGGCCAGGTGGGGTCGCCCGACGGCACCACGGGCCCGTCGAGCACGCCCAGGCGTTCCAGCAGGGTGATGAACGTGGTCGCGTACGGCGAGGTCGCCGTGACGGCGGCCACCCGCGGCCAGTCCACCTGCTCGCGCAGCGCGCGCACCTGCGCCAGCAGCGCGCCGTAGTCGCAGGCGTGCTCCGACAGCGGCAGCAACCACGAGATCACCAGGTCGGTGGCCTGCAGCACGGGGACGATCACCGCCGACGCCTTCAGCGGCTCGGCCCGGTCGAGCAGCTCGTCGGTGATCGCCATGTCGGAGACCCGGAAGATCAGGTCGACCAGCCGGCCCTCGTCGTACGCCTTGACGAGCCAGTCCTCCGGCGGCTTGGCGGTCTGGAAACCGATGCCGCGCAGCGCCTCCAGCGCGGCGGGCACGTCGTGCTCGGTGAGCACGAAGTCCACGTCGTGGAGCGAGGGCGCGGCGCCGCGCGCGTACGCGGCACAGCCGCCGGCCAGCGCGAACTTCACTCCGGCGTCCTTCAGCCCCGTGCTGGCTCGCTTGAGCGTGTCGAGGATCGCGTCGGTGACCGCGTGGCCGTGGCTGCTCATGCCGATCGGCTACCCAAACGATCGTCAAGTAGGCGTTGAAAATAGGGCCGTCAGGGTAGCCCGATGAGCCATGAGCGACATCCTGGAAAAGACCGAACGGACCTACGCGAACGGGCACGATCGACCGCTTGCGCGCTACGCCGGGCTGCTCGCCGCGTACGGCGGGACGGTCGGCGTGGCCGCGGCCGCGGTGGCGCTCGCGGGGCGGCGGGTGCCCGAGCAGGTCGGGGTGCTGGACATCCTGCTCATGGCGGCCTGCACGCACAAGGTGTCCAGGCGGCTGGCGAAGGACCCCGTCACGAGCCCGCTGCGCGCCCCGTTCACCCAGTACGAGGGTCAGGGCGGCCCCTCGGAGGTGCAGGAGAAGCCGCGCGGCGCGATCGGCGAGCTGCTGGCCTGCCCGTTCTGCCTCGCGCAGTGGGTGGCCACCGGCTACGCGGCCGGCCTCGTGCTGGCGCCTCGGGCGACCCGGCTGGTGGGCGCGACCATGACCGCCGTCGCCATCTCGGACTGGCTGCAGTTCGCGTACGCGAAACTGATGAAGACCGCCGAGTGACGCCATGATTTTCCCTGCGCCGCGCCGCGGAGGAAAAATGTTAATGAGCGCCCGGCCAGGGCAGTAGCAGACCCATGGCTACATTGCTCTGGATCATCGCCGTCATTCTCGTCATCGCCGGGATCTACGTGCTCCTGGCCCGGCGCGACATCCTCTGGGGTATCGTGCTCATCGTTCTCGGATTCCTGGTCGGGCCCGGCGGGGTCAGCATCTTCAATGTCTAGGGGAACCGTTTCTCCGGTTCCCTGTCCGCCACCCACGAAAAGAAAAACGCTCCCCGCCGACGGGGAGCGTTTTTCTTTTCGGGCTATGCGTGCGCTTCCTCGCAACTGACGCAGTAGACGCAGTAGGCCCGGCCGAGCACCGGCAGCGCCACGTTGCGCACCCGGATGCCGCCCGGCGTCATGCCCTTCTCGCTGCCCTTGTGCGCGTGACCGTGCAGGACGAGGTCGGCGCCGGCCGTGTCGACGGCCTCTGCCAGCAGGTAGCTGCCGAGGAACGGGTAGATCTCCGGCGGCTCGCCCTCCAGCGTCTCCTTGATCGGCGAGTAGTGGGAGAGCACGACGCGGTAGTCGGCGGTCATCTCCTTGAGCGCCATCTTCCACGACTCGGCGATGTGGCGGGTATGGGAGACGAAGTTCTTGATCTCGCGCTCGCCGAACTCGCTGGCGCACTTGCCCGCGAACCCGCCGCCGAACCCCTTGCCGCCGACGACGCCCAGCTTCGTGTCGCCGCACTGCAGCACCACGCCGTCGTCGTCGAGCACGATGACGCCCGCGTCGCGCAGCTCGTCGGCGATCTCGCGCTCCAGGTCGGAGTGGTAGTCGTGGTTGCCGAGCACCGCGACCGTCGGGATGGGCAGGTCGCGCAGCTCATCGGCCACGATCCGCCCTTCCTCCAGGGTGCCGTGCCTGGTCAGGTCGCCCGCGAGCATGAACACGTCGGCGCGGTCCTCGATGTCGTGCAGCCGCTTCCTGTACTGGCCTCTGACGTCCTCGCCCAGGTGGATGTCACCCACCGCGGCTATGCGCAGGTCAGTCAAGACGCTCATCCTCCCCCGGCTCGCCGGCATCGACGACGTTGATCTCGTTGTGCAGGTGCAGGTCGGGCGCGACCTCGTGGGCCACCTGCCCGAGCCGGTCGCGCTGCTCGCACCCGCTCACCTGACCGCGCAGGAAGAGCTGGTCGCCTCGGATGTCGACGCGAATTCCCAGCTCAGTCGTACGACCGTCCTCGGCCAGCGCCTGCTGGACACGGGCCGCGACGTACTGCGGAGCTTCCATCGCTCGTCCTCCTTCTCTGTCGCCGCATGCCCGAGCGTCAATCGCTCAAACAGTACGAATCAGGTCGATGACCGCCCGTTCCACCGGGCCTGCCGTGGCGAGCTGGCCGAAGTCGACGTCCGCGCCCAGCTCGGTCAGTGCCGCGCCGATCGTCCTGTCCTGCTCGTACGCCTCGATCACCCGCGGGTCCACGTACGACGCCCTGGCCACGGTCGGTGTGTTGCCCAGGTACTCGGACACCTCGCGCATCACCCGCGTGACGGCCCGCTTCTTGCGCGTGACCCCCTCGCGCCCGGCCGGCCGCGACACCGCCAGCCCCACCGCCGCCAGCACGGTGGCGTGCCAGGTGCGGAAGTCCTTGGCGGTGACCTCGTACCCGATGGTCTCGCGCAGGTACTCGTTGATGTCCTCGCTCTTGATGTCGCCCCAGCCGTCCGCGCGCCGGTAGCGCAGCAGCTCGCCCTCCACCCGCAGCGCCTTCAGCGAGCGCAGCACCTTGCACGCGCCGGGGTCGGCCACCTCGACCTCGCGCAGGATGTCGCCCTTGGCCTGGTAGGCGCAGACGACGATGCCGCGCGAGCAGGTGACGTGCTCCATCCTGAGCGTGGCCAGGCCGTAGGTGTCGTAGCTCTCGCCGCCGATGCGGAAGAAGCCGATGTCGAGCAGGCGGGCGGCGGCGGCCAGCACCCGCTGCCTGGTCAGCCCGCGCCCCTGGAGCTGCTCGTCCACGATCTTCCTGAACGCCGGCAGCCGCTCGGCCACCTCCAGCACCCGGTCGAACTTCGCGCGGTCCTGCTGCTCGCGCCACACGTCGTGGTAGCGGTACTGCCGCCGCCCCGCCGCGTCGGTGCCCACGGCCTGCAGGTGCCCGTCGGGCGAGGCGCAGATCCACACGTCCTGCCAGGCCGGCGGGATGGCCAGCGTCTTGATGCGGGCGAGCACCTCGGGGTCGCGCACCGGCCGCCCGTCGCAGTCGAGATAGCGGAACCCGCGGCCGCACCTGCGCCGGGTGAAGCCCGGCTCGTTCTGGTCGCTCGGGCGCAGCTCGACGTCAGGCCCGCCGGCGAACGCCGCCGCCAGGGCTTCGGCGTCGGGCGGCTGCGTGGGGGGAGCTGTCTCGGGCACGCGGTGCGGCTACCCCCGACGTTAGGCGACAAACAGCACGGGCAGGTGAGCCGCATGTCTGACAACGGAGAGTGGCACGAGGAACGGGACAGCAGAGGTCACGCCATGGTGCCCTCGACCCCCCGCGACGTGGTGCACATCAGAGTGGTGTCCTTCATGCTGGTGTTCCTTTTCGCGTTCACGGTGCTGGGGATCATGACGCGGGCGTGGGTGCTGGCCGTCATCGCGATCGTGCTCGCGGTGGTCGCGGTGATCGACCTGCTGGTGGCCGTACGCCGGCAGAAGCAACGTGCCGGACACGACGGAGAGGCGGGCTGATCCTGACATGGCACCACTTCGAGGACGAGTTGTCGTGGTGACGGGCGCGAGCGGCGGGGTGGGGCGGGCGGTCGTCCGCGAGCTGGGCGCTCAGGGAGCCAAGGTGGCCCTGATCGCCCGTGGCACCACCGGGCTGGGCGCGGCGGCCGTGGACGTCGGCACCGAGGGCGGCACGGCCCAGGTCTACGAGGCCGACGTGGCGGACTACGAGCAGGTACGGCAGGCGGCCGAGCGGATCGAGAAGGAGCTCGGCCCGATCAACATCTGGATCAACACCGCTTTCTCCTCCGTTTTCGCGAAATTCGCCGACATCTCCCCGGAGGAGTTCGAACGCACCACCGCCGTGACGTACCTCGGCTACGTCTGGGGCACCAAGGTGGCGCTCGACCTGATGCGCCCGCGCAACGCCGGCGCGATCGTCCAGGCCGGCTCGGCCCTGGCGCACCGCGGCATCCCCCTGCAGTCGGCCTACTGCGGCGCGAAGCACGCCATCAAGGGCTTCACCGAGTCGGTGCGCACCGAGCTGATGGCCGACGGCAGCGAGGTCAAGATCACTCTGGTGCAGCTGCCGGCGCTCAACACGCCGCAGTTCCAGTGGGTGCTGTCCAAGCTGCGCAAGCACCCCCAGCCCGTACCCCCGATCTACCAGCCCGAGGTGGCCGCGCGGGCCATCGTGTACGCGGCCGAGCACCCCGAACGCAAGGAGTACTGGGTCGGCACCAGCACGGTCGCCACCCTCCTCGCGCAGAAGGTCGCGCCCGCCCTGGTGGACCGCTACCTCGCGCGGACCGGCGTCGAGTCGCAGCAGACCGAGGAGGAGACGCCCAGCGGCGTGTCCAACCTGTGGGAGCCCGCCGACGAGGACACCGACTACGGCGCGCACGGCACGTTCGACCGCCGCTCGCACAAGCGCAGCCCCCAGCTCTGGCTCGCCCAGCGCCGCGGGCCCGTGCTCCTCGCGCTGGCCGGCGGTGGCGCGGCGGCGGCCGCGTACGCGGCGCTGCGCCGGGCGGGACGGCTCTAGAGCGCTCGGGGCGGGAGCCGACTTAAGCGCTCCCGCCCGGGTAGACGGGGCGGAAACACCGTCTACGAGGAGGCTCCACCGTGCCTGAGCGCGATCTTCAGTATCTGGCCGGGCTCGCGGCGCAACTGCGCGTCGACTCCGTACGCGCCGCCGCCGCGGCCGGCTCCGGCCACCCCACCTCGTCGATGTCGGCCGCCGACCTGATGGCCGTGCTGTTCGCCTGTCACCTGCGCTACGACTTCGACCGGCCGGACAACCCGGCCAACGACCACCTGATCTTCTCCAAGGGACACGCCTCTCCCCTGCTCTACTCCCTCTACAAGGCCGCCGGCGCGATCACCGACGAGGAGCTGCTGACGTTCCGCAAGCGGGACAGCCGCCTGGAGGGGCATCCGACCCCGCGCCTGCCCTGGGTGGACGTCGCCACCGGCTCGCTCGGCCAGGGCCTGCCCGTCGGCGTCGGCGTGGCGATGGCCGCGCGGCTGGAGCGCCTGCCGTACCGGGTGTGGGTCCTGTGCGGCGACAGCGAGCTGGCCGAGGGCTCCATCTGGGAGGCCGCCGAGCACGCGGGCAGCGAGGGCCTCGCGAACCTGACGGTCATCGTGGACGTCAACCGCCTCGGCCAGCGCGGGCCCACCCGGCACGGCTGGGACACCGGCGCGTACGCCCGCAGGTTCGGCGCGTTCGGCTGGCACACGATCGAGATCGACGGCCACGATCCCGGGCAGATCGACTTCGCGTTCACCGACGCCTCCAACACCCGGCGCCGGCCGACCGTGATCCTCGCCAAGACCCGCAAGGGCGAGGGCGTGCTGGAGGTCGAGAACCGCGAGGGCGCCCACGGCAAGGCTCTGAAGGACCCGGACAAGGCCGTGGCGGAGCTGGGCGGCGTGCGGGACGTGCGCGTCGAGGTGCACGCGCCGGACACGGGGGCGGACACGGCGGCGGAGCCGTTCCGCTTCGACGCGGGCGAGCTGGAGCCGCCCGTGTGGCCGGTGGGCGAGCAGGTCGCGACGCGGGCCGCGTACGGGGAGGCGCTGGCGGCGCTCGGCGCGGCCAGGGGCGACGTGGTGGCGCTGGACGGCGAGGTCGCCGACTCCACCAAGACCGAGACGTTCGCCGAGGCGTTCCCCGAGCGCTTCTTCGAGATGTACATCGCCGAGCAGCAGCTCGTCGCCGCCGCCATCGGGCTGCAGGTGCGCGGGTGGAAGCCGTACGCGGCCACCTTCGCGGCGTTCCTGACCAGGGCGCACGACTTCATCAGGATGGCCGGGGTGAGCGGGTCGTCCATCCGGCTCGTCGGCTCGCACGCCGGGGTGGCGATCGGCGAGGACGGGCCGTCGCAGATGGGCCTGGAGGACCTCGCCATGCTGCGCACCGTGCACGGCAGCACCGTGCTCTACCCCTGCGACGCCAACCAGACGGCGGCCCTGCTGGCCGAGATGGCCGACCTGGACGGCGTGTCCTACCTGCGCACGACGCGCGGGGCCACGCCGGTGATCTACCAGCCCGGCGAGCGCTTCCCCGTGGGCGGCTCGCGCGTGCTGCGGCACTCACCCGGCGACCGGGCCACGATCGTGGCGGCCGGGGTGACCGTGCACGAGGCGCTCGCGGCGGCCGACGACCTGCGCGAGGCCGGCATCCCGGTCGGCGTCATCGACCTGTACTCCATCAAGCCCGTGGACACCGCCGCCCTCATCGAGGCGGCCACCACCACGGGAAACCTCATCACGGTCGAGGACCACCGGATCGAGGGCGGGCTGGGCGACGCCGTCACGGACGCGGTGAGCGAGCTGGGGCCGCGCGTCATCAAGCTGGCCGTCACCGGCCTGCCCGGCTCTGCGACGCCGCAGGAGCAGCTCGCCGACGCCGGCATCGACCGCCACGCCATCGCCGACGCCGTCAAGCGCCTGCTGTGAGCCGGCCTTGCGGGTTCGGGAGGCTTCCATGCAGTGCGGCCGGGGCGGGTGTCACCACCCGCCCCGCTCGCTGTCCTGGCACGCGGCTGGACGGGACGAGTGGGGACATGCGAAAGGGCCGGCGATTCGCGGCGGTGGGTGACCGCCGCTCCTCGTCGGCCCTCTCGTCGGCCCTTTCGTCGGGCTCTGGTCGGGCCTCTCGTCTGACGGGCCCGGCCCGGGGGCGGGAAGCTCGCGCGGGGGACGCTCAGCGGGACTTCGCCGTGGCCTTCCTGTTGGCCTTCTTGATGGCCGTGACGAGCTCCTGCTTGGTCATCTTCGACCGGCCGCGCACGCCCAGCCTGGCGGCCAGGCTCTGCAGGTGCTCCTTGCTGGCGTTGGCGTCCACGCCCTCGGCCGTACGCCCGGAGCGATCGGTCGCGCCCTTGTCGGAAGGGCCCTTCTTGTCCTTCGGCTCCCAGTGGTCGCCGACCTTCTCGAAGGAGTGCTTGAGCGCGGCGAACGCCGTCATGTGGGCGCGGCGCCCCTCGCCGTACTCCTTGACGGCCGAGTCGTGCGCCTTGATCCACGTGTTCTGCGCCTTCTTGGGAGAACGCTTGACGGTCGACGGCAGCTCTTCGACACCTGGCATGTCGCTTCACCTCCTACAGCGGTGAGGTCAGAGGGGCGGTTCGTCGTAGTGGCGGCGGTCCTCGTACACGGTGGTACGACGGGCCTGCGGCTCCTCGTAGATCTCGTGGCGGTGCACCGGCTCGTCGATCGGCCCGACCGCCCGCCGCGCGACCCTGATCCGGTAGAGACCGAACCCGAGCCCGACCAGGCCACCGAGCATGAGCACGACGCCCACTACGTTGATGTCGAGGCCGGCGAGGTCGAACTCGACGGCCCAGGTGAGGATCGCACCGAGCATGATGAGGATGATGCTTCCGGCGATGGTCATCAGATTTACCTCCTTGACACGAAGGAACCTCTATCCACATGTCGAAAAACAAACACGTCGTAATGATCGGGCTCATGGGCTCGGGCAAGTCGACCTCAGGGCGGCTGATCGCCGAGGCGCTCGGGCTCCTGCTGTCCGACAGCGACCAGTACCTCCTTGACAAGCACGGCGCCACCTCCGCGCCGATCGCGGCCCGCGAGGGCAAGGAGACCTTGCACAGGTACGAGGCCCAGCACGTGCTGGACGAGCTGGCCGGGCCGCCCAAGGTGATCGCGGCGGCGGCCAGCACGCTGGAGATCCCCGAGGTGCGGGCGGCGCTGGGCCGGGCGTTCGTGGTCTGGGTGGATGCCGACGACGCGGTGCTGCGCGAACGCATGCACACCAGCGACCACCGCCCCGACTACGACCCCGCCGCCATGCGGGCCCGCCGCGAGCGGTACTTCCGCGAGGTGGCCGACCTGGTCTGCGACGTCGGCGTGATGGCCCCCGAGCAGGTGCGCGACGCCGTACTGAGCAAAATGGGCTTGCCCGGCGATGATCGCGACTGATAGCCAACGAGGATGTTCGCTGAGAAACCCACGCTGAGTGGCGAGCGCGTGACGCTGTGCCCGGTCGGGCCCGAGCACGCCGAGGGCCTGTTCGAGCTGGTGTCCGACCCGGAGGTGCGCCGGCTCACCGGCTCGCACGCCCGCGCCGACCTGGAGAGCCTGCGCACCTGGTACGCCACCCGCGCCGGCCACTCCGACCGGCTCGACCTCGCGATCACGGCGGACGGCGCGTTCGTCGGCGAGGTGGTGATCAACCAGCTCGACACCGACAACCTGTCCTGCAACCTGCGCATCGCGCTGGTCGGCGCGCGCGCCTTCGGCAGGGGCTACGGCAGCGAGGCCATCGAGCTGGTGCTCGACCACGTCTTCCGCACCACGCCGCTGCACCGGGTGCGGCTGGAGGTCTACGCTTTCAACGAGCGGGCCAGGCACGTCTACGAGAAGGCCGGGTTCGTCGCCGAGGGCGTCGAGCGCGACGCGCTGCTGTGGGAGGGCGAATGGCACGACGCCGTGGTGATGGCCGTCCTGCGGCCCGAGTGGCAGGCGCGAACGGGAACCCTGGCATAATGATCATGACGCATGGGTCCCCCGAGGCGCGCGGGGGACCTGTGGCGTCTTCGAGGCAACCAATGGGCGGTGTCGTGCATCTAAGCATCAGTGACGATGCGCTTGGTGCCCGGTGACCCCGAGAGGCTTGGCGGCTACTGGCTGGCCGCCAGGCTCGGCGCGGGCGGGCGCGGTGTCGTCTACGACTCCTACGACGACGAAGGTCGCCGCTACGCCGTCACCGTGCCCCTGGGCGAGGTCGGTCAGCGCTACGAGCAGGTGACCTGCCGCCATCTCGCGCGGGTGGTGGCCGTCGGGTCCGACGCCGGCGTCCCCTACGTCGTCAGCGAATACGTCAGCGGGCCCGACCTGCGCCAGGCCGTGGGACTGCACGGCGGCCCCTACTCAGGTGACGAGCTGGTCGCGCTGGCCGCGGCCCTGGCCGCGGCGCTGCGGTCGCTGCACGCGGCCGGGCTGACCCACTCCGGGCTCAACCCCGAGTGCGTGCTGCTGGCCGACGACGGCCCCCGGGTCATCGAGCTGGGGCTGGCCGGCGCGCGTACGACCGATGGCGCGTGCCCGTACCAGGCGCCCGAGGTGCTGACCGGGCAGGAGGCCGGGGCCGCCGCCGACGTCTTCGCGTGGGGCGCCGTCGTGCTGTTCGCGGCCACCGGCGACGACCCGTTCGGCGGCGACAGCCCCGGCGCCGTCATGCACCGGCTGCTGACCGTCGACCCCGACCTGAGCTGCCTGCCCGAGCCGCTGGCCGGGCTCGTCGAGCGGGCGCTGGCCAAGAGCCCCGCCGACCGGCCCGCCGCGGCCGAACTGCTCATCGAGAGCGCGACCGAGCTGCGCCCGCCCGACGCGTACGTGCGCACGCCGTCGCTCGGGGAGGCGGCCGAGCAGGCGTACCTGTCGCTCACCCCCCGCCAGCAGGAGGAGGTGCCCGGGCTGCTGCTGCGGCTGCTCGACGGTGACCGGCCGCACGACGAGGGCGACGTGCTCGCCCCGCTCATGGCGGCCGGCCTGCTCGTACGGCGCAGCATCCGCGTACCGTCCGCCGAGACCTCCATCGGCAAGCTCGTCGCCGTCAGCGACGACAAGGTCGCCCCCGCCAGCGCCGCCCTCTACCGCGCCTGGCCCCGGCTACGCGGCTGGGTGGCCGACGAGCGCGACGGCATGACCGTGCACCGGCACCTGCGCCAGTCCGCCCGGCAGTGGTCGGAGCACCGGCGCGGGCGCGGCCACCTGCTGCGCGGCGACGAGCTCGCCACCGCGCTCGGCTGGGCCGCGGCCAAGCGCCGGCACGTCCGGCTCAGCCAGCTCGAACGCGACTTCATCAGCGACAGCGTGGCCCTCGCCAAGCAGCGCAGGAAGCTCCTCGTGCCCGCCCTGTCGGCCGTCGCCGCCGTGGTCGCGGTCGCCGTCACCATGACGGTGGTGACCGTCCAGGGACAGAACGACCTGCGCGGACGCCTCCTCGAGGCCGGCGCGCGAGCCGTCGCCGCGCGGGCCGAGGCGCTGCGCACCACCGATCCGCGGGCCGCGATGCGGCTCAGCGTGGCCGCCTGGCGGATGTCGCCGATCTTCGAGGCGCGGGCCGCCCTGCAGTCCTCGCTCGTACAGCCCGAGCTGGGCGTCTTCACCGACCCCGGGGCCGACGGGCGGGCCCGCTACCTGCTGCGCGGCGACGAGCTGGTCCGGTGGGACGCCGGGGCCGTGACCATGTACGAGGTGTCCGGCGGGCGGGAGGTGGCGTCGTACCCGCTGCCGCCGGGGAGCATCGGGCTGAGCGACGACGGGCGGTTCGCCGAGGGCGCCTCAGGGCCCGTCGAGGTGGCGACCGGGCAGGCGCCCGCCGACGGGGTCTTCACGATCAGCCGGGGCAACCGCACGCGGGTCTACCAGGGGACGCGGGTGCTGTTCGACGTCATCGACCGCAAGGTGGCGCTGTCGCCCGACGGCAACAGGGCCGCGCTGTCCGGGCTGGACGGGCGGGTCGAGCTGTGGGAGCTGGCGCCGCGGCGGGTGCGTACCGGGGTGGTGAAGGTCGAGCCGCTCACCGGCTCCGTGGCCGCCGCCCCCGCCCTCGCCTTCAGCCCGGACGGCGGCACGCTCGCGGTCGCGGGCCGCGACGGCGTCACGCTGGTGGGCGCCGGCGCCCGGCACACCGGCGCCCCGGAAACCCTCGCCACCCACCACCCCGGCCTCCCCACCCCCACCACACCTCCTTCCCCCGGCCCCGGCCTCCTCGCCCTCCCCTCGACCCTCGCGGACCCCTCCCCCGCCCAACCCTTCACCGCCGCAATCCCGACGTCCCCCGGCACGACCGGCTCACCGCCCTTGCCGGGCGTGGCAGCCGCCCCCACGTCCCCCGGCCCGGCCCAGGCCCCCGGAACGACCACCGCCCCTACATCACCCGCCCCGGCCGGGGCCCCCGCCTCACGCGGCACGGCCGCCGCCCCTGCGTCGCCGGGCACGGCCGGGGCGCCTGCCACACCCGGATCGGGTCCTTCCCGGCAGGCCGAGACGTTCGGCTTCGCACCGCACACCCGCGCGTCGGCCCTCCCGTCGCGCGCCGAGGCCGCGTCCCCCAAGCCGGCCGCCTCGGGGACGCGCGCCGGCACTACCGGTCGTCCGCAGGCCGTGTCCCCGTCCCGCACCCCGGGCCCCCGAGCCACGGCCGGCCCGACCCCCTCCAAAACCCCCGCCTCCAAGGGCACCGCCACGGCGGGTCCCGGCGGCAAGGGAGCGCCGGACGGCCACGCGGGCGCGCCGGATCAGGACGCCGCCCGCGACACGGACTCCGCCCGCGACGCCGACTCCGCCCGCGACGCCGAGGCGACCCGCGACACCAAGGGTGAGCACAAGGCCAAGGGTGAGCGCGAGGCCAAGACCGCGAGCGACGCCGAGGCGGCGCGCACCGCCAAGGACGGGCGCAATGCCGCGGCCACGCCCAGCACCCCCAACACCACCAACACCACCAACACCACCAACGCCAAGACCGCGCGCAACGCCGAGAGCGGGAGCGATGCCGCGGCCGCGCCCAGCAACCCTGACGCCAAGGCCACGCGCGATGCCGACAGCGGGAGCGACGCCGAGGCCACGCCCAGCACCCCCAACACCCTCAACGCCGAGGCCACGCCCGGCACCCCTAACACCCCCAACGTCAGGGCCGCGCGCGACGCCGAGGCGGCGGTGGTGCGGGATGGGGGTGCGGGGGCGGATCCGGGGGCCGGGCGTGATGCCGGCTCTGCCCGCAGGATCAAGGCTGAAGTGGCGCGGGTGGTGGCGCAGGCGGTGCGGGCCAAGAGGGTGCGGGTGAAGAGTGGGGATCCGGGCTCCGGGGCGGAGAGGGCCTGGGGAGTGGAGATCGTGGACGGGCTGGAGGTGACGCCTGCCACGGCGGCGGGGCCGCTGGTGTTCAGTCCCGACGGACGCCTGCTGGCGCTGCCCGGCGACGGTGAGGTGCGGGTGTGGAACGTGGCCGAGCGCCGCCTGGCCGGCTCGTACCCGCTCAAGGATCCTGGCCGGGGGCTGGCGTTCTCGGCGGACGGCCGCACCCTGCGTTACCTGAGCGGCATCGGCTCGGTCGTCTCGCTCGACGTCTCCGGCCTGCCGGCCCCGGCTGGCGAGGGCCAGGTGGCGGCGTTCTCGGGCAACGGGCGGGTCGCGGCCAAGGAGGTGGGCGACGCGATCGAGCTGACGGACGCCGAGAGCCGCAGGACGCTGGGCCGCATCGCCGCAGCCGGCGACCTGGCGTTCGACGCGACAGGCCGGCTGCTGGCCGTGGCGGGCGACCCGGTGACGGTGTGGGAGGTGGCGAGCGGCCGGCAGGTGACGTCGATCGAGGCGGGCGGCGACGTACCGGCCGTGGCGCTCTCCCCCGACGGCGGCACGCTGGCGACGGCGCGCGGCACGCTCCTGGAGACGTGGGACGTGCGCTCGGGCCGCCGGATCAAGGCGTACGAGGGCGTCGGCGACCTGGCGCTGGCCTTCAGCCCCGACGGCATGACGCTGGCCGCGGGCACCCGCCTGCTCGACCTGCGCACCGGCCAGGTGACCCCGCTCGACCTGGCGGCCAGGGCCAGCGGGGGCGCGGCGGCGACGGCGCTGGCGTTCTCGCCGGACGGCGACCGGCTGGCGTTCGGGCTGGAGGGCGGCCGGGTGCTGCTGTGGGGCGTGCACGAGCGGGCCCCCATCGGCACGATCAGGACCGGCAGCGGCCCCGTGGACGAGGTGCGGTTCTCGCCGGACGGCGGCCTGATGGCGATCGACGCGGGCCGTACGTCGCTGTGGGACGTCAGGACGCTGCGCGAGGTCGGCCAGGCCGGGTCGTGGGCGGCGGGGCCGGCGTTCAGCCAGGACGGCACCCGGCTGCGCGGCGTGGCGCTGGACGGCTCCGTACGCGAGTTCCCCGTCGATCCCGCGCTGACGGCGCAGGCGGTGTGCGAGCGCGCGGGCGGTTCGCTGACCAGGGAGGAGTGGGCCCGGCTCATCCCGGAGGCCGACTACCGCGAGGTCTGCTGACCACCACGCCCGGCCACGCGCCACCGCCCGGCACGCGCCACCACCCGCGGCCACGCGCCACCGCCCGGCACGCGCCACCGCGCCCGGTCAGGCGCCGCCGCGGAGGGGCCGCGAGCGCCTATTCGTTGCGGATCAGTTTGAGCACCTTGCCCTGAGGGCTCGCCACGAGGTAGCCGGTGCGGTGGTAGTCGTCGCTGACGTAGACGAGCAGCACCGGATTGACCGAGGTGAAGGCGTAGTCGGTGTCGACGATGATGTAGCGCGAGGTCGGCTTGGGCACGCCGAGGTCCTTGTCGGCCCGCTTGAACAGGGCGGGCAGCCGGTCCCAGTTGAAGGTGTCGAGGTCGGCCGGCGAGGTTCTGACCTGGCCGCCGATGCGGGGCTCGTCGACCTGGCCGTCGCGGTAGTCGTAGGTGTTGTAGACCTTTTTGTCGCGCTTGAGCGGGACGTCCAGGCTGGCGTGCGTCTCGTGCACGGACATCCCGATGACCTTGCTGGTGCCGATGACCGGCTTGACCACGCGAAGCATGGCGCGGATCCCGTCGGGGGTCAGCAGCTTCTCCCGCACGGGCTGCTTGGTGCTCGGTGTGAGGCTGGGGATGGTCACGCGGGGGATGGTCGGCGTCCTGGACGGCGTGGCGGTCATGGCCAGGTGGCTCGGCTCGGGGTCGGGCACGGTCGCGTCGGACGTGCTCGGCAGCAGCCGCCACACCAGCACGCCGGCCACGACGACGGCCGAGAGCGACACGGCCGCGGCCGCTCCCCTGCCGCCACGCTTGGGCCGGGGGTTGAGCGTGTCGGCCTGCGGCACCGGCCCGCCGCTCCAGGGCCGCGGGTACCCGGGCGGCACGGTGTGCGAAGGACCCGGAGGCGGCGGCGCCTGCATCACGGGCGGGGGTGGAGGCGCGGCGTTCGGGTCCATCGCCACGGCGAGCATGCGGTCGAGCGTCTCGGCGTCCGGCCTGGCGGCGGGGTCGCGGGCGAGCAGCGCGGTCAGTACGGGCGTCAGCGCCCCGGCCCGTACGGGCGGCGGCACCTCCTGGTTGAGCACCGCCGCCAGCGTGGCCAGCGCCGTGCTCCTGCGCAGCGGGTGGCGGCCCTCGACGGCGACGTACAGCATCATGCCGAGCGACCACAGGTCGGAGGCGGGGTCGCCCTCGACGCCGTTGATGCGCTCGGGGGCCATGTACTCGGGCGAGCCGATGAACGCGCCCGTGGACGTCAGGCTGGTGGACTCGCGCATGGCCGCGATGCCGAAGTCGGTGAGCACCGAGCGGCCGTCGGCGTGCAGCAGCACGTTGGCGGGTTTGACGTCGCGGTGGTGGATGCCGACCGCGTGGGCCGCGCGTAACGCCGACAGCACCTCGCGGCCGGTCCGCGCCGCCTCCGCCGGGTGCACGGGGCCGCTCTGGATGCGGTCTTGAAGCGAGCCGCCGGTGGCCAGCTCCATGACGATCCACGGGTAACCCTGCTCGCCGGGGTCCACGATGTGGTGGATGGTCACCACGTGCGGGTGGTTGAGCTGGGCCAGGGCTCGCGCCTCGCGCAGCATCCTGGCGCGCAGCTCGCGGGCGTGCGTCGGGTCCTGCTCGTCGATCGTGGGGTCGGGCGGGCGTACCTCTTTGAGCGCGACCTCGCGGTGCAGGGCGACGTCCCAGGCCCGCCAGACCAGGCCCATGCCGCCGCCGCCGAGGCGCTCCAGCAGCTCGAAGCGGCCGTCGATAACCCGTTTCTGCATGCGCAGCAGATTAGGGCCGAGCCCCCGCCGCCGTCATCAGGCGCTGGTCGCGAGCTCCTCGGCCGCCACGCCGTGCGCGAACGGCAGCCCGCGCGCGTACCTCGCGACCTCGTCCACGGCCAGGTCGGCGATGCGGGCCAGCTCGCCGCCGAGCGAGCCGGCGACGTGCGGGGTGAGCAGCACGTTCGGCAGGTCGTACAGGGGTGAGCCGGGCGGCAGCGGGTCGGGGTCTGTGACGTCGAGCACGGCGTACAGGCGGCCGGAGGTCAGCTCGGCGATGAGCGCGTCCTGGTCGACGAGCGCGCCCCTCGCGGTGTTGATGAGCGTGGCGCCGTCGCGCATGCTCGCCAGGCGGGCCGCGCTGACGAGGTGGCGGGTCTCGGGCAGGTCGGGCGCGTGCACGGTGACCACGTCGGAGCGCTCGAACAGCTCGTCGAACCCGACGTGCGCGACGCCGAGGTCCTCGTTCAGGTACGGGTCCGCGACCAGCACGTCCAGCGCGAACGGCCGCAGCAGCTCGATCACCCGCCGCCCGATCCTGGACGCCCCCACGACGCCCACCGTGCGCCGGTAGTTGCCGAACCCGGGGAACATCGCGTCGAGGTCGGGCCGGTCCTGCCGCTCCCGGTAGAGCCTGGCGCTGTCGAGCACCCGCTTGCCCGCGAACAGGATCGCGGCCAGCGTGTACTCGGCGACCGGCTCCGCGTTGGCCGCCGCCGCCGACGACACCAGCAGCCCGCGCTCCCAGCACGCCTCGGTGACGTGGTGCTTGACGGACCCGGCGGCGTGCACGATCGCGCGCAGCCTGGGCGCCGCGGTCAGCACGTCGGCCGTGATCGGCGGGCACCACCAGCTCGTGAGCAGCACCTCGGCCTCGGCCAGCGCGGGGGCCACGGCGGGGTCGGCGAAGTCGGTGGCGATGAGGCCGGGGTCGATGTCGGCGACGGCGAGCAGCCGGTCGCGCACGGGGCCGGTGATGAGCCGGGCGGCGGTGTCGGCGCCCATCGCGAGCAGGGTCTTCGGCCGGGAATCCGTCATTCGTGCTCCCCCGATGCGCTGCGGTCGCTCTTGATCATAACGACGGCGATGACGACGGTTCGCCCGGGGTCATTCGCGTAGGTCGCTCAGGCGGCCGATCAGCGCCGTACGGGAGGTGATGCCGGGCTTGGTGCAGATGTGGCTCGGGTGGTATTCGACGCCGTCTTGCCGATCCCCGCCGGCCTTTCCAGCACGACGAGGCAGGACCGGCCCTCGGCGGCCCGGCCGAGCTGGGCGTGCAGCACGGCGAGCTCCCTGATGCTTTCCGCCCGGGGCGTTCATAGCCTCCAACGTGGACGAATGCCCCTCACTTCCCGAAGATCGCCGGCCCCGACGGAGTGGCACGAATCTCTCAAGAATGAACTCACAAGCGCGTACGATCGGGCGTGAGGAGACCACATGCCGGCGGCTTCGCCGGCGTCGCTGGGGCTATTGCGGCCCGGGACCGGCCGCAATAGCCCCTACCTGGTCACCATGCATCCCCTCATCACCCGGCGGGCCGCCGCCTGCCGGCGTTCCTGGCGCCGGGCGACGAGCACGCGATCGGGGTCTCGGACGGCCCTTCCAGGGGCTAAAGGAGTGCGCCGGCGCGGCGGAGCCGCCGTTCGCGGAAGGCCAGCAGCGGGGGCAGGCCGATCCGCAGCGCCACGTACGCGGTGACCGCGATCGCCTCCCAGAACGCGGCCGACCCGACCTGCCCGGACAGCAGCCGCTCCACGCCCCACTGGGCCAGCGACACCATGAGGGGCAGCATGACGGTGAGGAAGAGCCAGACCATGACCGCCATGCCCGCCACGTACAGGAGCGCGAACCAGCGGGCCATGTCGCGGTCGCGCGCCCCTGACGCGGCGAGCTCGGCGGCCTCCGCCTCGGTGAGGCGGAAGATCCGGTTCTTCACGGTCAGCCAGGTCGTCCGGTAGAGATTGTGGCAGCGCAGCGCGTTGGCGAGCAGCGCGTACGAGTCGCTGCGCAGCGGCAGCGCGGCCCACTGCCACACGATGGCGACGACCCTGAACAGGATGACGGCGGCGAGCAGGTCGTCCAGCAGGCCGGGCGGGACGATCATCCGCAGGCCCAGCGCGACGGCGACGACCACGACCTCGACGGCCATCCCGGCCAGATAGACGCCGTGCCGGCGGTCCCGCGGCACCGCGACGATCTGGGTCAGGTCGGTCTCGTAGACGATGTACATGCCCCGGTAGCTGACGCGGAACGTGGCGGGCACCCCGACGGCCCGCCCGGCGAGCCAGTGCCACGCCTCGTGCAGCGCGCCGAACGCGATCCCCAGCACGAGCCAGCCGAGCACGGACAGGCCCATGCTGGGCAGGAACCACGCGTCCTGCCAGGAGGGCCGCAGGTCGGGGCGGGCCACGAGGACGGCGAGCGCGAAGACCAGCGCCGCCGCGTACACCGACCAGCCGATACGCCCGAACAGGCGGGCGGCGGCCCGGGGGCTGACGCCCTCGATCCACCTGATCCGGCGGCCGCGCTCCGCGGTGTCATCGTCCTGGGCGGCGGCCGGGTCGAGGAGGCCCGCTGCGGTGAGCCCCTCGATGAAGTCGCCGCCGTCGACCGGCTCGCCCGCCTTCTCGCTCGCCCGCTCGGTGGCCTGGGTGACCGAGCCCGTCTGCTGCAGGGTGGTGATGAAGATCGCGCCTGGTTCCGGCACCGCGACGAACACTCCCAGGTCCGGCCGGCCCAGCACCCAGGCCTCGCCGTCGAAGGTGACGGTCAGCCGCGCGGCTCGCTCGCGCAGGCCGGCGTCCGTGGCCGCGGTCATCGGTCTTCACCACCTCAGAACGTGAGTGGGGGGCCGCGCCGCACACCGGAGAGAGGCGCGGCCCCGATACTTCAGCTGTCGGAACCCGGGTCCGCGTCGACGGTCAGACGGGTGTTCTCGATGCGCACGATCTCGATCTTCATGGGTCACCTCCCTCCGCACACTTCACAGCCGGGATCGCGGGTCCATTCGGTGCGACTGGTGGCGCACCCGCCCGCGAAGTCGATGATGAGCGGCCGGCCCGCGTAGGCCGGCGGCTCGAAACCGGTGAGGTAGCGCAGGACCTCGAACGCCCCGTACGCGCCGAGCAGCCCGGCGACGGGCCCGATGCCGCGGTTCGGGCGGGGCCCGTCCCGGTAGAGGCGGATCGCGGCGAGGTCGGGCGTGTCGGGGTCGGCGCTCGGCGGCACGCAGGCCCGGCAGGCGCTGACGCCCGGCTGGACGGACCACACGGTCCCCGAGGTGACCCACATGCCGCCCCGCACGAACGGCACCCCGTGCCGCACGCAGGCCGCGTTCACCCACAGGTCGATCTGGGTCGGCCGGTCGATGCCGGAGGCCACCACGTCGGGGCGGGTGCGGCCGACGAGCTCGTCGAGCTGCTCGGGGCTCTCCACGCCCATGTCGACGGTCTCGACCTCGATGGAGGGGTCGAACGCGCGCACCCAGTCGGCGGCGCGCTCCACCTTGCGCGCGCCGACGTCGTCCCACCGGTAGAGGTACTGGCGGGCGAAGTTGCGCGGGTCCACGGTGTCGCGGTCGAGCAGGGTCATCTTGCCGACGCCGAGCCCGGCGAGGTGGGGGATGGTGTTGGAGTTGAGGCCGCCGGTGCCGAGCACCAGCACGTGCGACTCGCGCAGCCGGCGCAGCACGTCCTCGCGGCTGCGGTCCAGGGTGCCGAACGACTCGAAGAAGGCCAGGTTGCTGAAGTGGCGCTCGGCGTCTTCCTGGCCGAGCAGGCCGAGGTGGTCGCCGTCCTCCAGCAGCCGCTCCGCGTCCAGGGCCTTGACGGCGGCGGAGACGTCGGAGACCGGCAGGGACAGCTCGGCGGCGAGTTCCTCGACCGTCCTGCCGCCCTCTTCCAGGAGGTCGAGGAGTTTCTCCACCGTCCCGTCAGGGTCGGTGAGGACCAGCCGGTCGCGGGGGTCGTACACGAGTCTGAGCTCGTGCCCGACGCGCTCGCGGGCGAGGGTCTTCAGTCGCGGCCTCATCGGTTGTACAGCGCCCAATCTTGACGGGAGTGCTGGACAGACATTGACAGCCGGCCGCATGGAGGCTGTATGGACGCCGCATGGATCCCGCAACGAACGGCGGTGGGTCCGATTGATCCCTCAATGGGCACTGCACTAGCGTCTGCGGTTGTGCGTAAGGCTGTCCGCGTCCTCCTCCTCGGTCCCCTGGAGGCCGTCGTGGACGGCGAGGCGGTGCGTCTGACGGGCCGGCAGCGCGCCTTGCTCGCCGCCCTGCTGCTCGACGCCGGGTGCGTGGTCTCGGTGGAGCGGCTGGCCGAGCGGCTCTGGGGCGCCGAGCCGCCGCCGTCTGCGGCCCCCCGGGTGCGGGCGCTGGTCACGGAGCTGCGCAGGGCGCTCGGCGCGGCGATCGTCACCCGGAGTCCCGGTTACCTGATCCCCGAGGGCGCCGTCGAGGTGGACGCCGACGCGTTCGGCGCCCTGGTCGGGCAGGCGGGCGGCGCGGAGCCCGAGGAGGCCGTCGCCGCGTACGACAGGGCGCTCGAGCTGTGGCGCGGCGACCCGTACCCGGATCTGGGCGGGCCCGTCGCGGAGGCGGAGCGGCACCGGCTCGACGAGCTGCGCATCCAGGCGATCGAGGGCCGCGCGCAGGCCCAGCTGGAGCTGGGGCGCCATCAGGCGGTCGTGGCCGGGCTGACCAGGCTGGTGGCCGAGCAGCCGCTGCGGGAGCGGCCGTACGGGCTGCTCATGCTGGCGCTGCACCGCGACGGACGCCTGCCCGAGGCGCTGCGCGTCTACCGGGAGTTCCGCGACCGGCTCGTCCGCGAGCTCGGCGTGGAACCGGGCAAGGACCTGCAGTCGCTGCACCAGCGCCTGCTGGCCGAGACCGCCGAGGCCGCTCCGCCGGAAGAGCCGCCAGGAGAGCCGGCGGACGAGCCCGCCGCGCCGGTCCCCCGCCAGCTCCCGCCCGTCACCGGCCACTTCGTCGGCCGCGAGGCGGAGCTGCGGCGCATGGACGACGGCCGGGTGACGCTCGTGGCCGGGCCGGCGGGCGTCGGCAAGACGGCGCTGGCGCTGCGGTGGGCGCACCGGCGGGCGGACCGGTTCCCCGACGGGCAGCTCTTCCTCGACCTGCGGGGCTTCGACCGGCGCGCGCCGATGACGCCCGCCGAGGCGCTGCCGCTGCTGCTGCAGGGGCTGGGCCAGGCGGCCAAGGACATCCCCGTCGAGCTGGACGCGCAGGTCGCGCTCTACCGCTCGCTGCTCGCCGGCCGGCGCGTGCTGCTGGTGCTGGACGACGTCGCGGAGCCCGACCAGGTACGCCCGCTGCTGCCCGGCGACCCCGGCTGCCGCGTCGTCATCACCAGCAGGAACCGGCTGGGCGGCCTGGTCGCCCTGGACGGCGTCGAACGCGTCACGCTCGGCGTGCTGGAGCAGGACGAGGCGCTGCGGCTGATCTCGGCGGGCGTCGGCGAGGAGCGGCTGTCGCGCGAGTCGGAGGCGTCGCGGGAGCTGGTGGCGCTCTGCGGCCGCCTGCCGCTCGCGCTGTCCATCGCCATGTCCTGGATCGGCGACCACGAACACCGCAGGATCGGCGACTACGTGCGCGAGCTCGCCGACCGGGGGCGGCTGGTGCGCCTGCGGGTGGACGGCGACGAGAGCGTGGCGGTGCGGGCGGCGCTCGACCTGTCGTACCGGGCGCTGCCCGCGCCGGCGCAGCGGGTGTTCCGCCTGCTCGGCCTGGCGCAGGGGGCCGGCGTGTCGGCCGCGGCGGTCGCCGCGCTGGCGGGCACCACGCGTGAGCAGGCGGCGGTGCTGCTCGGCATGGCGGCGCGCATCCACCTGATCGAGGAGGTCGGCCACGACCGGTTCGCCGCGCACGACCTGGTGTGGGAGTACGCGGCCCAGCTCGGCCTCGCCGAGGACGCCGCCGCCGACCGGGAGGCCGCTCTCCGGCGCCTGTACGACCACTACCTGCGCACGGCCGCGGGGGCGCTCACGGCGGCCGGCTTCGAGGTGCCAGAGACGCCCGGCGGCGAACCCGTGGCCTTCGCCGGGCGGGAGGAGGCGCTCGCCTGGCTGGACGTCGAGTGGGACAACCTGGCCGGGGTGATCGCCTCCGGCACGCCGCCGTACGCCTGGCTGCTGGTCGAGGCGCTGACCGACGTGCTGCTGCAGTACCGGCGCAGCCGCGTGGAGTGGCTGCGCCTGGCCGAGACCGCGCTCGCCGCCGCGGAACGCGCCGGCGACCTGCGCGGGCAGGCGGCGATGTGCCACTCGATCGGCCGGGCCCGCCTGCTCGTCGCCGACCTCAAGGGCGCGCTCGGCTACCTCGGGCGGGCGCAGGAGCTGTGCCGCCGCACGGACTGGCCGCAGCAGGAGGCGGCGGTGCTGCAGGCACTCGGCGTGGCGCGCAAGCAGCTCGGCGAGCCGCGCCGGGCCATCCCGCTCTACCGGCGGGCGGCGGAGATCAACCGCTCGCTCGGCCTGGTACGCGGCGAGGCGCGGGTGCTCAACAACCTGGCCTCGGCCCACCTCAAGCTCGCCCACCTCGACCAGGCGGAGGAGTCGCTGCTGGCCTGCCTCGCGCTCACGGGCGAGCCCGAGAACGCGCACCTGCGGACGCTGACACTGGTCAACCTGGCGCTGGTCCGGCAACGGCAGGCCAGGTTCGCCGACGCGCTCGGCCACCTGGACGAGGCGCTGGCCCTGGCCCAGGGGGCGGGCCTGCTCTACGCCGAGGCGGTCACGTACGAGACGTACGGCTGGGTGCACCGCGACGCCGGCGACCACGTACGCGCGATCGACGCCTTCGCCCGCGCGCTCGGCCTCGCGCAGGAGGTCGAGAACCGGCGCTGCCAGATCGCCTCGCTCGCCGGCGCCGCCGCCGCCGAGACCGGGCTCGGCCGGATGGAGGCCGCGCTGGCGCGTCTCGACGCGGCGGCCAGGCTCGCCGAGGACACCGGCACCGACCTCGACCAGGTGCTGCTGGAACGCGCGGAGGTCCGGCTGCGCCAGGGCAGGCACGCCGACGCCATGCTGGACGCGGGCCACGCGCTGGAGCTGGCGCGCACCGCCAACCCGCTCGACCTGCCCCGCGCGCACATCCTGCGCGCCGCCGGCCACCTCGCGTCCGGCGACACCGAGTCGTGCGTACGTGAGTGCGAGCGGGCGCTGCGGCACGCCCGCAGGTCGGGACAGCCGCTGCAGCACGCCCGCGCCCTGACCACGCTCGGGCACGCCCGCAGCAGGGCGGGCGACGACGGCCGCGCGGCCCGCCTCTGGTCGCAGGCCCACGCCCTGTTCACCGGCATCGGCGTGCCGGAGCAGCAGGAGACCGCGGCACTCCTCGCCGGTCACTGAGAAATTTTCGCGTCCCGTGGTAATCGAGAGACCGCCGCCGGGACTACTGGGTGTGGACGATCCCAAAGAGCGATTCACCGCGCTGTACGACCGGTACTACCGGAACGTGCTGGGCTACGTGCTGCTCCGCGTCGAGCAGACCGTGGCGGAGGACGTGTGCAGCGAGACGTTCCTCGTGGCCTGGCGGCGGCTCGACGAGCTGCCCGAGCAGGTGCTGCCCTGGCTGCTAGGCGTCGCCCGCAACAAACTCGCCAAGCAACGTCAGGTACGGCACCGGCGGCAGGACCTGGTCGAGCGGATCGCGGCGCTGACCAGCGAGCACGAGCACCTCGCCTGGGACGTCGCCGAGCACGTGGTGGACCGGGAGCAGGCCGTCTCCGCCCTGCGCGCCCTTCCGGAGAAGGACGTGGAGGCGATGATCCTGGCCACCTGGTACGGCCTGACGCCCGACCAGGCAGCGACCGTCCTGGGCTGCTCGGCGCGGACGTTCAACGTCCGGCTGCACCGGGCGCGCAAGCGGCTCAGCGGCGCCCTCAGCCGCCAGGCCGCCCGGTCACCAGCGCCACCTCCGGCACGACCGCCGCGCAGCCGATTCGCCGAGGAGAGCTGACGTGCGCAAGACCATTCATAGGGGGAGAACATGACCGATCGTACGTTCGCCCGGCTCAAGCCCGACAAGCTCGACGAACTCGCCGAGGACAGCTACGAGCGGCGCCGCGGCGCAGACCTGGCCCGCGCGTTCGCCGACGACCGGCGCCCGGCCCGCCGTCCCGTGTTCCTGCCGGCGGCCGGCGCGATCGCCGCGGGCGCCGCCGTCGTCGCGATCGCCGCGGGCGCCGCCGTCGTCGCGACCGGCGTGCTCGTCGTCACTCCGCCCCCGGCCGCCCCGCCCGCCGGCACGCCGCCCTTGAATACCCCGGCCGCCCGGCAGGTCCCGTCCGGCGGCCCGGGGGCGTCGCCGGCCACCAGGATCGACGCCCGCGCCTTCCTGCTCGCCGCCGCCGACACCGCGCTGCGCGAGCGGCCCACGTCCGGCGCCTACTGGTACGTCCGCCAGCGCACGACCTCCCCCACCGGCTACTGGCCCAAGGAGTTCTGGGACGGGGTGAGCAAGCTCCAGCGCCAGGAGCAGGCCGAGATCGACAGAACCGGCGCCGAGGACGACGAGCTGATCGCGATCAACGAGAAGTACAACAAGAAACTGGCGGACCTGCGCGAGCGCGTCTACCCCGACGGCCCCCCGTTCAAGGCGTACGTCGTCGAGTCCGAGGAGCGCTGGCGGCCCAAGAAGGCGGGCGGCACCCACCGCACCAGGCGCACCGACCGCGAGGTCGTCTTCCCCACGCCGCAGGACGAGGCCGCCTGGCGCAAGGAGGGCTCGCCCAAGCTCCTCCAGGACCGCCCTGAGAACGTCGACGACACCCTGCCCAGGCCGCTGTCCATCGAGAACATGGACATCACCATGCAGAACGTCGGCGACCTCCCCCAGTCGAAGAAGGCGCTGGCCGCCCAGCTGAAGGCGCAGTTCAAGCGCTTGCCCGAGGACGGCAAGGAGTTCGACCTCTACCTGTGGCAGACCACCGTCGACCTGATGACCGCCCCGACCACCCCCGGCACCCGCGCCGCGATCTTCCGCATCCTCGCCGACCAGCCGGGCATCCGCTCGGCCGGCGAGGTCGAGGACGCCGCCGGCCGCGAGGGTGTCGGCCTGGAGGTGGATGGCGACGACGGCTACGAGTTCCGGCTGGTCGTGGATGAGGACACGGCGGAGCTGCTGGAGTACTCGGTGGCGGAGCAGGGCGAGGACACCACGAAGGTGACCTTCGAGGAGTCCGGCTGGACCGACGAACTGGGCGAGCGCCCCCAGAGCTGACCCCTCGGAACAGGGAAGGCGCGCCCCGCTAGGGTGGGGGGCGCGCCGGCGCCGGCGCTGGTTCGAGGAAGGGCTGGGGAGCACGATCCGATGACTGAGCTGGTGACCTTCGGTGAGACCATGGCGCTGTTCGCGGCGCGCCGCACGGGGCCACTGCGCTTCGCCCGCGACTTCGACCTCGGCTTGGGCGGCGCGGAGTCGAACGTCGCGATCGGCGTGTCCCGGCTCGGTCACGCGGCCACGTGGGTGGGCCGGGTGGGCGCCGACGAGTTCGGCGACCTGATCAGGTTCACGCTCGCCGGCGAGGGCGTCGACGTGCGGGCCATCCCCGATCCCGACGCGCCCACCGGGCTGATGATCAAGGGCAGGCGCACCGCCGACCTCATCGACGTGCGCTACTACCGCAGGGACAGCGCGGGCTCGCGGCTGCGCGCCGGCGACCTCGACCCCGCCCTCATCAGGTCGGCCAGAATCCTGCACGTCTCCGCGATCACTCCCGCCCTGTCGGCGTCGGCGCGCGAGGCCGTACGCCACGCCATGGCCGTCGCCAGGGACGCCGGGGTGCCGATCTCGCTGGACGTCAACTACCGGCGGGCGTTGTGGAGTCCCGAGGAGGCCGGGGTGTGGCTGCGCGAGGTGATCGGCGAGGTGGACGTGCTGTTCGCCACCGAGGCCGAGGGCCGGCTGATCGCCGACGTCGAGGGCGCCGATGAGCTGGCCGCCGAGCTGGCGGGCCGGGGGCCGAAGCACGTGCTGATCAAGTTCGGTGCCGAAGGGGCTATGGAGCTGTCCGGCGGGGCGGTGCTGCGGGCGGAGCCGTACCAGGTGACCGAGGTCGACTCGGTCGGCGCGGGCGACGCGTTCGCGGCGGGCTGGCTGGCCGACTGGCTGGCCGGGGCCAAGCCCGCCGACCGGCTGGCCACGGCGTGCGCGGCGGGGGCGTTCGCGGTCACCTCGCAGGGCGACTGGGAGAGCCTGCCCCGCCGGTCCGACCTCGACCTGCTCCGCAAGCCGGCGGACGGTGTGAGTCGTTAGTGCGTACGTGACCAAGCCTTAACATGTGGGGCATGAGACGCCCCCTGGGAGACCTCGAGTCCACGATCATGGACAGGATGTGGGCCTACCGCAGGCCCGCCTCCGTCCGCGACGTGCTCGAAGACCTCCGCAAGGAGCGCGAGATCGCCTACACCACGGTCATGACCGTGATGGACAAGCTGCACACCAAGGGCCTGCTGCGGCGCGAGCCGGTCGGGCGGGCCTACGTGTACGAGCCGATCGCCACCAAAGAGGCCTACACCGCCGAGCTGATGCGCCACGCCCTGGCGGCCAGCGGCAACCAGGCCGCCACGCTGGTCCACTTCCTCGAACGGCTCACTCCCGAGGAGGCGACCGCGCTGGAGACGGCGCTCCAGGTCGTGCCGCCCGGCAGTCGCCGCGCCTAGCCGATCCTCCCCTGTTTTCGTCCCTGCCTCGCGGGCAGGCGGACTGGACTACGCAACGGGGAAGGAAACGGCACGATGACCGACGTTTCGGGCCAAGGCTCACAGCCGGAAGACCAGCGCCCCATCCTCACCAACCGGCAGGGGCATCCGGTCTACGACAACCAGAACCAGCGGACGGTCGGCCCGCGCGGCCCGGCGACGCTGGAGAACTACCAGTTCCTGGAGAAGATCAGCCACTTCGACCGCGAACGCATCCCCGAGCGCGTCGTGCACGCGAGGGGCACGCTCAGCTACGGCTACTTCGAGTCGTACGGGAAGATCGGCGACGAACCCATCGCCCGCTACACCAGGGCCAAGCTCTTCCAGGAAGAGGGCAAGCGCACCGACGTGGCCGTGCGCTTCTCCACGGTGATCGGCGGCCGTGACTCCGCCGAGACGGCCCGCGACCCGCGCGGCTTCGCCGTCAAGTTCTACACCGAGGACGGCAACTGGGACCTCGTGGGCAACAACCTGGCCGTCTTCTTCATCAGGGACGCCATCAAGTTCCCCGACGTGATCCACGCGCTCAAGCCGGATCCCGTGACGTTCCGCCAGGACCCGAACCGGATCTTCGACTTCATGTCGCAGACGCCGGAGAGCCTGCACATGCTCGTCAACCTGTTCAGCCCGCGCGGCATCCCGGCCGACTACCGGCACATGCAGGGCTTCGGGGTGAACACCTACAAGTGGGTCAACGCGCAGGGCGAGTCGCGGCTGGTCAAGTACCACTGGATGCCCAAGCAGGGCGTACGCAGCATGACCGAGGCCGACGCCGCCGCCGTCCAGGCGCACGACCTCGGCCACGCCACCAAGGACCTGCACGACGCGATCGAGCGCGGCGAGTTCCCCGAGTGGGAGCTGCTCGTGCAGATCATGACCGACGACGAGCACGCCGAGCTGGACTTCGACCCGCTCGACGACACGAAGGTCTGGCCGGAGAACGAGTTCCCCGCGCTGCCCGTCGGCCGCATGGTGCTGAACCGCAACGTGGACAACCAGTTCGCCGAGAACGAGCAGTCCGCGTTCGGCACCGGCGTGCTGGTGGACGGCCTCGACTTCTCCGACGACAAGATGCTCATCGGCCGGACGTTCTCCTACAGCGACACCCAGCGCTACCGGGTCGGGCCGAACTACCTGCAGCTCCCGGTCAACCAGACCAGGGCCGAGTGCCGGACCAACCAGCGCGACGGCCAGATGACGTACTTCGTGGACACCGGCGGCGAGGACCCGCACATCAACTACGAGCCGTCACTGCGCGACGGGCTGCGCGAGGCGCACTATCCGCACCCCGACGAGGTGGGCCCGGTCGTCTCCGGCCGGCTGACCCGCAAGCGGATCCCGCGGACCAACGACTACACGCAGGCCGGGCAGCGGTATCTGCTCATGGAGGAGTGGGAGCGCGACGACCTCGTCCGCAACTTCGTCACCAACCTCAAGCAGTGCGACCGCGCCATCCAGGAGCGCATGGTCTGGCACTTCCTGCTCGCCGAGGACGACCTCGGCCTGCGCGTCGGCGAGGGCCTCGGCATCACGCCGGACGACGTGGCCCACCTGGAGCCGCTGCAGAGCCAGGACCTCACCGACGAGGACCGCAACCGGCTCGCCAAGCTGGGCAGGAACGGCCCTCGCGACGTCGAGAACCTGAAGATGACCCACTGCGTGCCCGACGAGCGGGCGGTGCACGCGGAGTCGTAGCTCACCAGGTGCGAGCGGGCCCTCGGTGCGGGGGCCCGCTGCCCGCGCGTCAGGCCGGCCAGCGCTCCACCCGCCGCCACCGCCCGCGCCAGTCGCCGAACCACTGCGCGAACCACGGATGCGCCCCCGCCAGCGGCATGACGTACGCCACCGTCTCCAGGTAGTAGCGCCGCTGGAACCGCCACGGCATCCGCTGCAACTCCTGCACGTTGCTCACCCGGTCGGCCAGCTTGACCAGCACGGCCTTGGGCGGCGCCTTCACCAGCGAGGCGAGATAGTCGGCCTTCGCGCCGCCCGGCGGCTTCGTCACCCACCGCACCAGCGCTCCCACCTCGGGCCCGAACCTGCGCGCCACCTCCGCCTCGGTGCAGGGCGTGTCCTCCAGGACGTCGTGCAGCACGATCGACACCAGCACGTCCCTGTCGCTCAGCCCCGCGCCGCGCACCGCCACCTCCAGCGCCTCCAGCAGATGCTCGAGGTACGGCCGCCCCGTGGGCCGCTGCTGCACCCCGTGCCGGCGCCGGGCGAAGGCGACCGCGTCACGCAGGGCGTCCACGGTGCGCTCCGGGAGCGCCGCGGCCAGCGGGCCCTCCGCGTGCGCCCAGGACGGCCAGCTCGTGAAGATCTCCATCCCGCTCCTTCGTCTGTGATCGTGCCGCGAGCGTGTCCTAGGGTGAGAATATGGCCGAGATCGCGGTGCCCGACGGGCAGTGGACGTTCAATGGGGAATTACTGCGGATCGTCCCTGGCAGCGACAAACGCGTCGATGAACTGCGCAGGACGCTCGGCGAGGTCGAGGTGCCGCTGGAGGCCATCGCGGGAGCGGCGTTCGAGCCAGGGCGCAAGGGCGGCCACCTCCGGTTGCGGCTGCGCAAGGGGGCCGACGCGCTGTCCGACGTGGTGGCGGGGGCGCTGGCGGCGCCGGCCGATCCGTACCGGCTGGCCGTGCCCAAGGCGCGGGCCGGCGCGGCCGAGTACTTCGCCGACGAGGTCCGCGACACCCTGCGGGTCTTCGAGACGCCCAGCGGCCCCTGCGACGCCTACCTCCTGCGCGTCCCCGACGTCCCCATCACCGCAACGGCCGGCGACGGCCAGGTGTTCTTCGACGGCGAGCGCATCCGCCTCGAGTGGACCGGCTGGGCGAGCAGCGACAAAGAGAAGATGGGCACGCAGGAGTTCCCGCTGACCGACGTGGCGAGCGTGGAGTGGAAGCCGCAGTCCGGCATGGGCTACGGCACGCTGCGCTTCCGGGTCAAGGGCGGCGGGCCGTCCCTGCCGCCGCAGAAGGACCCGCGGTGTGTGGCGTGGAGCGTGCAGCGCTTCGGCGGCACCACCGCGCTGGTGGCCGCGGCCGTCCTGGCCCGCCTGCCCCGCGAGCTGCCCGAGCTGCCGCCCGCGCCGGCCCCCGACGACGACGTCCACGACGCGGTGCTGCGCCGCCTGGCCGAGCTGGGCCGGCTCCACCAGTCGGGCGTGCTGACGGACGACGAGTTCGCCGCCGCCAAGCAGGCCATGATCCGCCGCCTCCAGGAGTCGTAGCGGTGGCATGAGAGGCTGCGGTGACCCCGACATACCGATGAGGAGCTGGTCATGGTGACACCTGACGAGGAGCGCCTGCTGCGCCGCGCGATCGAGCTGGCCGCCGAGGCACGGGAGGGCGGCAACCCGCCGTTCGGCTCGCTGCTGGCCGCCGCCGACGGCACGATCCTGGCCGAAGAGCGCAACAGCTCGCTGACCGACCACGACATCACCGCCCACCCCGAGCTGAAGCTGGCCCGCTGGGCCGCCCGCGAGCTCGACCCCGGGACGGCCGCGGCCACCACGATGTTCACCAGCTGCCAGCCCTGTGGCATGTGCGCCGGCGCCATCGCCCGCTCGGGCCTCGGCCGGGTGGTCTACGCCCTGTCGGGCGAGCAGCTCGACGGCCTCAAGCCCCCGGGCACCGCCTTCACCGACCCGCCCGCCTCCGGCCCCGCCCTGTACGACGAGGCCCGCATCCCCGTCGAGGGCTATTACCGCTAGGCAGGAGACGACCCTTCGCTTACGATCGACTACGCAAAGTAACGTTCGATCGTTCGTCCAGGAGGGGCAATGTCCAAAAGGATGTGGATGGCGGCGGCCGGCGCGCTCGCACTGCTGACGACGGGACTCACCGCGTCACCGGCCGCCGCGGCCACTCACCTCAACTGCCACACCTTCGTCCACGAGAACGACCGCGACCTCGGCATCGCCTCCTGCTCCAACCCGACGGGCGGCACCTGGATCTTCCGCGCCGTGGTGGTCTGCGGCCGCGCCCCCGACGTGGTCGGCGAATGGGTCCGCCTCACCCCCGGCGCATCGGGCCAGTCCCAGGGCTACTGCGGCGGCATCTTCACCAGCGGCGTCGGCGCAGTGGGCGTCGACGAACGCCCGGCCTGACGGACGAAGAGGCGAGAGCACAGCACAGCCCGCACCGGCGAGATCTCCACAGCAAAAGCCCCAGCTCAGTGTGCTGAGCTGGGGCTTTCCGTGGTGCGCCGCCAGGGACCGTCCGTACTCACGAGCCATCATGCCGCACGATCTCCATGGAACTTCAGTTGACAAACTGTACTTGCAAAAGACAAGCTTACTGCTCGTTCGGCCAGCCGGCCGGACCGGCCCGCCCGTAATCCATGGAGCACGTAGCCCTCATGACGCACACGATCCCGTCCTCAGCCGCCCCCATCCGTCCCGCGCGGACAACTCGTCCGGCAGCCCGCCTCTTGCTCGCGTGCGGTATCGCCGCGGGTCCCCTGTTCCTCACGGTCGGCGTCCTTCAGGGCGTGTTCCGCGACGGCTTCGACTTCACCCGCAACGCCATCAGCCAGCTCAGCCTCGGTGATCTGGGCTGGATCCAGGAGACCAGCTTCGTACTCACCGCAGCGCTGATCATCGCCGGCGCGATGGGGATGCGGCGGACGCTGGACGGCGGGCCCGGCAGCACCTGGGCGCCCAGGCTCATCGCGGTGTTCGGGACCTCGTTCCTGGTCAGCGCGGTGTTCCCCGCTGACCCTGGCGCGGGCTTCCCCACCGACGCCCCTGAAGGCCCCGGCGTCTCAATCAGCACCAGCGGCATCGTCCACATGCTCGGCGGCATGGTCGGCTACCTGGCGCTGTGCGCGGCGTTCTTCGTGCTGGCCCGCCGCTTCTCGGGCCAGGGCCGACGCGGCTGGGCGGCGGCCTGTCGGATCGTTCCGTTGGCGGTCCTGGCCGGCTTCGCCGGATCCGCGACCAGCGTGCTGGCCTTCTCCACGGGGGCGGCGCTGGGCCTGCTGTGGCTCACCGCGACAACCGCACGGCTCGCCACCGCGCCGACGGCCGAACGGTGAGCACGAACCGCCGACACTCCCACTGGCCGGCCTGCCCGAACGCAGCTGAACAAGCAATATGCGAACGCATGACAGACCTCGTGGCCGCGAGGGGGCACGCGTACGAGATCCGGAGTGACGATGAGCATGGCGAGCCTGGGGTTGACCGCCGAGCAGGAGCGTCTCTATCGCTACCTGCTGCGCCATCCCCGTGCGGACCCAGAGGCGGCCGGGGCCGAGCTGGTGATGCCCGGCGTGCGGCTGGTGCTGGCGGAGCTGCGTTCGCTTGAGCTGGTGGACGGCACGCTGACCGCGCTCCCTCCGGCCGCCGCAATCGACGTACTGGTACGGCGGCGCATCGAGCAGACACAGCGCCAGCTCACTGAGCTGACCCTCGCCTGGGACGTGCTCACCGAGCTGACGGAGGAGCACCGTAGCGGCCGGCCGGTCCAACTGGTCGAGCACATCCCTGAGGGCGCGGCTGTCACCCGTCGCATGCGTACGATGCTGGCCGCCGACCCCGGCGAGTTCGCGCACCTGAAGATCAGCGCCATCAACGCCTCGCCCGGCTACGACGACCGGCCGTTCCGACGGCTGCTGGCGCGCGGGTTACGCAGTCGCACCCTGTTCCCCGCGGACACCTTGGAGAACCGGGACGAGGAGTCGCACGCGCGGACCTTGCACGCCCTGGGCGACCTGCACCGGGTGACCACCGAGCCGGTGCGGCACCTGGCCATCGTCAACCGCACGATCGCCTTCGTCCAGGCCGACCCCGCACGGGCGAGTGCGGGGGCGCTGCAGATCCGGCAGCCGGGCGTGGTGATGATGCTGGCGGACGTCTTCGACGGCATGTGGGCGCGAGCCCGTGACCTGGATGACCTGCCGCTGTCACCGATCGAGCAGCAGGTCCTGCACGCGCTGACCCGGCACGACAACGACGAGGCCGCCGCCCGGTCGATCAGCGTGTCGGTGCGCAAGTTCCGCGCGCACGTGGCGGAGCTGATGGCCCGCCTGGACGCGGCCACCCGCTTCCAGGCGGCCCTGCGCGCCAAGGAACGTGGCTGGCTGTAGGGGCGGGGCCGGCCGTGATCAGGGCCGGCCCCAGGGCTTCGTGGAAGCGGCCGGGTGCCGGGTTGTCGATGTGTGCGCTGCCGGACGTGGTGGCCGAGACGCCTGCCGTACCGGGTGGGGCGATGATGACGGCAGCGGCCGTCCGGCGAGCGTCCTGATCACGAAGGTTGCGCTCTGAATGCGGGGGCGTGGGTGGTAGCCCACTGTGTGAAGGTGCGGGGCGGGCGGCCGGTGAGGTTCTCCACGGTGGGGTGGACGGTGGTCTCGTCGATGATGTGGCCGCGGTAGAAGCTGAAGAACGCCTGCACGTATGCGATCGGTGTGGTGGCGCTCATCCGCGTCCAGGCTTCCTCGTCGGTCAGCGCCTCGAAGCGCAGATCGCGGTCGAGTGCCCGACCGAGGATATGGAGGCGCTCGGCGGGTAGCAGGGCCTCGGGACCGCTGAGGGAGTAGGCGCGTCCCTCGTGTGCCGGCTCCAGCAGCGCCTTGACGGCCACCGCCGCGATGTCGGCCGGGTCGATACTGGCGATCGGCACGTCGCCGAAGGCGTCGCTCACGACGTCGCCCGCTCGCAGTTGGGGCAGCCAGCGCAGGGTGTTGGACATGAAGGCGGCCGGCCTCAGGAACGTCCAGGCCAGACCGGACTCGCGGACGGCCGTCTCGGAGTCGATCATGTAGGCCGAGACGGCGTTGGCGGAGTCGGTGGCCACGGCGGCCTGGCTGGACAGCAGCACCACCCGCTCGACCCCGGCGGCGGCGAACTCGGCGGCCAGCCCGCGCATGTCGCGATAGCCCGGTAGCAGGAACACCGCCCGCACCCCTTCCAGCGCGGGACGCAGCGAGGCGGGGTCGTCCAGGTCGGCCCCGGCGGTCCGCGACAGGCCGCGCACCGGGACGCCGGCCGCGGTGAGCTGGGCGAGCACCTCACGGCCGACGTTGCCGGTGGCTCCGGTGACGAAGATCATCGCAGCGTCCTGCGGAAGTGCGCGGCCACGGTGTCGGCCGAGACCGTCACCTGCGGTTCCTGGTCGTAGAAGTCGAACTGGGTGCCCTGGGTCCACAGGATGTCCTTGGGCCCGGCCAGCCCGGTGTGGAAGCGGCGCGCACCGTCGGGGATCGCGGCGTCCTGGCTGTGCACGAGCAGGGTGGGCTGGGTGATCCGCGAGGCCAATGCGATGGAGTCGTAGGTGAGCCAGTCCGGCCACGCCATCACCGCGAACCGGTTGGGCCAGGCCGGGATGCCGCCGCGGGCGGGATCGAGGTAGAAGTCGATGGCGTACGGCATGGCCGCCCGCGGGTCCGTGGCGCTGACCACCGGCACGTAGTCGATCTCACCGGTCTCGTCGTAGCGTGAACGGGCTTCCCGCCCGGCCTTGATCTTCTCGGCCACCGCCGCCGCGCCCCCGTAGGCGGCCTCGCAGATGGCGGCGTCATGCAGCCAGGGCGCCACCAGCGCCAGCGAGGTGACGCGGGGATCGTGCGCGGCGGCGTCGGCCATGTACATCGCCGCCGCGCAGATGCCCAGAGCACCCACCCCGTCGCCCTCGACCGCCGGGTGGGCGGTCAGGAAACCGGCCGCGTGGCGGATGTCGCGGACCTTGCGTGCCGGGTTCTCCACCTCCCGCGGCTCACCGCCTGAGGCGCCGAAGCCGGTGAAGTCGAACGACAGCGCCGCGAAGCCGCGCTCGGCCAGGCGCTGCGCGTAACGGTCGGCCATCAGCTCCTTGACGCTGGTCCAGGTGCCCGCCACCACCACGCCCGGAGCCCGTTCCACCCCTTCGGGCAGGAACAGGTTGCCGGCCAGGGTGACGCCGTCGCTGTCGAAACTCACGTTCACGCGTACTCCAAGGTCGCTTGGGTGATCAATCCATCGGTGATGTCGAAGTGGTAGTTCGCGCGGAAGCCGCCCACGCCTCCGGGCTGGAAGCGGACCAGCATGCTCACCCCGCCCGCGCGCGGCGTGCTGCCGAGCAGCTCGTACACGCCGCCGATGACCTCGTCGGCCGCCCATCGGCGGATGGCGTCGCGGCCGCGGATCTCCCGGCCGACGTCGACGACCAGGCCGTCGGGCGCGAAGGCGGCGGCCAGCGCGTCGGCGTCCCGCGCGGCCACCGCGTCCAGGTAACGCCGCGCCGCCGGGTTCAGCTCACGCCGTTCCGCCGGGTCCGACCGGCCGGGTGAGGCGGCCGGGTCCGGCCGACCGGGTGAGGCGGCCGGGTCCGGCCGACCGGGTGAGGCGGCCGGGTCCGGCCGACCGGGTGAGGCGGCCGGCGCGGCCGGAGATTGGGCGGAGCCGGCGGCACCCGCGCGCAGGAAGTCGCTGCCGGCCACGGCTGCGACGCCGACGACGACGAGGACGGCCACCGCCGTACCGGCGATGACGGGACCCGTCCTCACCGCAGGCCGTCGTTCCAGGCCGCGGTCATCACGACCGCGGTGATCCGCCAGCCGCTGCCGGTGCGCGCCAGCTCGAAGCGGTACGTGCCGCCCAGCGTCCACGAGGTGTCATCGCTCTTGCGATGGGTGGCCTGGAAGGGGGCGGTGCACAACGCGGTGTCGCCGTCGACGACGACCAAGGGGTGGCTCAGCAGGTGCTGGGTGGCCGCGTAGCCGCCGAGCACGGCCTGCCAGCCGCCGACGATCTGCGCCGGGGTGAGCGTGGCCGGCTCGCCCCCGTCAAGGCTCGTATAGTCGAGGGTCACCTGGTCCGCGAACACCTCGGCCAGCTCGGCCCACTGCCGCTGGTCGGCATGCCAGGCCATCTTGACGCAGGTGTCGATGACGTCGAGTCGTTCCATGCGTCCAAGAATGTCGGCCTCGTTCGCCCGGCTGGGAGAGGGAAAAGTTGCAGCGTCGGCTGCAGGTGCCTGCAGCCGACGCCTGCCTCGGCATGGCCGCAACCGGCTCTTCGCCTCTCCTCCACCCAGGCCGGGCCAGTGCCGGCGGCCCGTTCGCCCGGATGGCCTCCGAGCAACCGGCGAGCGACCAAGGGGCCGTCTCGGCACCGCCCGAGAACCTCCCAACCGAAAACCCCAGCTCAGCGTGCTGATCTGAAGTTTCTCTGTGCCCCAGAATGCCACCACGTACTGACGTGTGCCACGTGCCGCGGCTGGTCCGCGACAGGCAGCATCTCCTTGGGGATGACGCCACCGCCGCGAGCGGGCGGTGCGCGCCGGCCGGAGCGCGATCTTGCCTGCGACAGGAATACCGCCGCTGGGTGCCGACCGATTCGTGTCCGGCCGGCGCCACCGCCATTTCTACATGGGGGTGAATCGTACGGGTAGCGTCGTGAGGCCGCGTAGGAAGTCGCCTGGCTTCCAGTGCAGGCCGACGGTCGGACCGGTCAATTGGAGGTCGGGCAGCCGCGTGAGCATGGTGTTGATGGCGATGCGTGCCTCGAGACGGCCGAGCGGAGCGCCCAGGCAATGGTGGATGCCGTGCCCGAACGCCAGGTGAGTGGGGCCCGTCCGGTCAAGGATGAGACGGTGGGGTTCGGCGAAGATCTCCGGGTCCCGGTTCGCTGCGGCGATCTTCAAGATGACCCGGCTACCCGCAGGGATCGTCATGCCGTCGATGTTGATGTCTTCGAGTGCGATGCGGGGAGTGGCATGCTGGACCGGCCCGTCCAGGCGCAGGAACTCCTCGACGGCGGAGGGCAGCAGGTCGGGCCGGTCCCGCAGGAACCGGTACTCGTCGGGGTTGGCGAGCAGCGCCAGCATGGCGTTGCCGATCAGGTTGACGGTGGTCTCGTGTCCGGCCCCGAGCAGCAGGAACACCGTGGCCACGAGTTCTTCCTCGCTCAGCGCGTCATCGCCGTCTCTGGCGTGGATGAGGGCGGTCAGCAGGTCGCCGCCGGTGTCCTCGCCTGAGCCTCGTTTGGTGTCGATCAGCGTCTGGATGTAGTCGTTGAGCGTTTTGAGCGCCCGGCCCACGATGACGTCCGCGTCTGGGGCCTCGGCCGGGGTGAGGGCGGCGGTGAACCAGTCGCTGAACGTGGTGCGGCCGGTCGCCGGCACGCCGAGAAGCTCGCAGATGACGGTGGTGGCCAGGGGGAAGGCCACGTCGCCGATCAGGTCCGCCTTTCCCTGGGGGCAGATGCCGGCGATCAGCGCGTCGGTGATCTGCTGGATGCGCGGCCGGAGGGCGGCCACCTGCCGTGCGGTGAAGGCCTTCTGCGCGAGTTTGCGGAGTCTGGTGTGGTCCGGGGGGTCGGTGTTGAGCATGTGCCGGCCGCCGAAACCCGCCTGGCCGTCAGGGGGTGCACTGGACAGCCTGGCATCGGTCAGCAGAGTGCGTATGGTCTTGTATCCCTCGATCACGACGGTCTGTCTGTCGGTGCTCATGCCGTTGCCTCTCGTGCCTTGGGGCGGTTGACGGTTCGGGGCAGCAGCGCCAGCAACGCCACCAGGACGAGGCCGGCTGGCGCGCCCCAGAACAACACGTCCGGGATGGCACCGGCGGTCGCCTGGGGGGCCGGGGCCTGCCCTTGGAGTTCGCGGGTGAGGAGGCTGCCGAAGAGGGCCACGCCGAGCGAGAGACCCAGGCCGCGGACGGACACCGCGGCGGAGGTGGTGGCGGCCAGGTCCGCAGCGGAGACGGCGTTCTGCGCGACCACCACGAGGTTCTGCATCAGCAGCCCGAAGCCGACGCCGAGCACGCCGATCTCTACGGCGAGCAGGGCGTAGGGGGTGTCGGGCTGAAGCAGGCTGAGCAGGGCGAATCCCAGGACCGCGATCAGTGAGCCGGCGAGCAGGTAGGGCTTGAACCGGCCGCTGGCGCCGATGCGGGCGCCGGCCAGCGAGGAGACCACCATGAACGTCAGGACGTACGGGTTGAGCGCCAGCCCCGCCTGGGTGGCTCCCATGCCGTAGGTGGCCTGCAGGTAGGTGGGCAGGTAGACGATCGATCCGCCGAGCAGCGCGCCGAGCAGCGCGGTGGCGGGCAGCGCGACGCGCAAGGTGGGGTCGGCGAACAGCCGTAGCGGCAGCAGCGGGTTGGCCGCGCGTCGTTCCCGCCACACGAACAGCGCTCCCAGCACTACCAGGGCAGCGATCAGTGTGAGGATGACGCCGGAGTTCCACGCGTACGTGCGGCCGCCCCATTCGGCCACCAGCAGCAGGCTCACGGTCGCGCCGGCGATCAGCACGGCCCCGGCGAAGTCGATCCTGCCGTCCCCGCCGGTCCTGGGCAGCCGCAGCGCGAACGCCACCAGCGCCATGGCGAGCAGGCCGAGCGGCAGGTTGATGTAGAAGATCCAGCGCCAGCCCCAGGCGTCGGTGATCGCGCCGCCGGCGAGCGGGCCGCCCACGCTGGCGAGAGCGAAGACGCCGCCGGTGAAACCCTGGATCCGGCTGCGCAGGCGGGGTGGGTACAGCTCGGACAGCGCGATCGTGGGCAGCACGAACAGCGCTCCTGCGCCTATGCCCTGCACGGTCCTGGCCGCGATCAGCTGGGGCATCGTCTGGGTCAGGCCGCACAGTGCGGAGCCGGCGACGAAGACGGCGACCGCGGTGAGGAACACCGTACGTCGGCCGAACCGGTCGCTGAGGCGGCCGTACAGGGCTCCGGTCGCGGTCGAGGCCAGCACGTACGAGGTGACGACCCAGCCGATCGCCTCCATGCCGCCCAGGTCGGCGGCGATGTCGGGCAGGGCGATGGCCACCACCGTCTGGTCCAGCACCGACAGCAGCATGCCGATCAGCAGGCCGGCCGTGGCGAGCGGCACATTGCTGCCGTCCTTCGACGGGAGGCCGGTGGCGGTCTGCGTGAGATCCGCGGACACCGTGATCAGCCCCTTGCCTGCGCGAACGGGCTGGGCAGGTCGAAGTCGGCGCTCAGCAGGTCCTGGTCGATGACCGCTGCGGCGAGGGTGCCGCCGGCAGCCGCGGCGATGACCGCGGCCATCGGCACCGGCATGCTGGCCCGGCGCGCCATGTCACCTGCGGCGTACACGCCGGGCACACTGGTCTGGCCGAACTCGTTCACCTCCACGCACCCGTCGGCGAAGGTCGCGCAGCCCAGGCGGGCGGCGAGGTCGGAGCGCTGGCGCGGCACGCTGACGACGAACACCGCGTCTCGGGCCAGGGATGGGCCGGTCTCGAACACGATCTGTTCCAGCCGTCCGTCCGTGCCCTCCAGGCGGGCGACGGCCTCGCAACGCACGCCGATACCGTGCCTGTCCAGCGTGGCCTGCGCCGCGGGATCGAGCGGCCAGCCGCCGGTGCAGAGTGTGACGTCGGCGGCGAACCGGCTCAGCTGCAGCGCCAGCCGTACTCGGGCCGGGTCCGTGCCGAGCACGGCGACCTGCTGGCCGGTGCATTCGTAGCCGTGGCAGTAGGGGCAGTGGAAGGCGGAACGGCCCCACAGCGCTTGCACCCCGCGCGGGCCGGGAAGCTCATCGGTCAGCCCGGTGGCCAACAGCAGCCGCCGTGCCTGCGCCGTTTCACCTCCGGACAGGTCCAGTCGGAAGTCGTTCCCGTCCAGCACGCGGACGTCGGTGACCGTCCCCGTCCTTGTCTGTAGCGCCGGGTATCCGGCCAGTTCCTCGCGGCCGAGCTTGCGCAACTCGGCGGGTGGCGTGCCGTCCCGGGTGAGGAAGTTGTGTACGTTCTCGGCGGCGATGTTGCGGCCTTCTCCGGCGTCGACCAGTAGCACCGTCCGGTGAACCCGTCCCAGGGCCAGCGCGGCGGCCATGCCGGCCGGGCCTCCCCCGACAATGACGACGTCGAACATCTCTTGCCTCCATAAAGCGCGATCGCTTGACGTGAAGGCAAGTCTGCAAGTTAATGTCAACATGAAGTCAAGTGACTGGATGCGGATCGGGGAACTCGCGGAGCAGTTCAACCTCGCCCCACATGTCCTGCGCCACTGGGAGGCCATGGGTCTTCTGGCCCCCGCCACCAGAGTCAACGGCCGCCGCCGCTACACCCGCGACCACGTCGTCCGCGTCCTGACGATCGTTCGCGCCAAGGCAGCGGGGATGAGCTTGGAGCAAATCCGGGAGATCCTCAGCGTCTCCGGACAGGTCGAGCGCCAGGCCCTCCTCCAGCAGCACCACGCGGAACTGGAACGCCGGCTACAGGAGATATCGGCCTCCAAGGCGCTGATCGAGCACCTGATGCAGTGCACCGCAGACGACTTCACCCGATGTCCTGTCTACCGGCGGATGGCGGAGAGCACGGCCGGACTCCACAACCTCGGCAAGGACGGCTGCGTGATCTGAAACACCGCCTGTCCTCCCGTCAAGAAGGCCCCGGCGGCCCGCTGCGGAACGTGATCCGCGAGCCACAGCCCGGCTGGGAGCCGCTTCACGGCAACGCACAAACCGCCGAGGCCGACCAAGCCCAGCCCTTGAAGGTTTCCACCGCGTCGGTCGCGGCCGAGCCTGTGGGTTGAGGTTGATGGTGTCGACGTAGGAAGTGGACGGCGACGATGTGCTCGGCCTGCGCAGCAGGTGGATCGACCTCGCCCGAGCCGCTCCGAGAACCAAGAAACCCCAGCTCAGCGCACTGAACTGGGGTTTCTCCGTGGTGCGCCGCCAGGGACTCGAACCCCGGACCCGCTGATTAAGAGTCAGCTGCTCTGACCAACTGAGCTAGCGGCGCAACAGGGATAACTGTATCAGCCGCCAGACAGTGTCCGCGCCGCCCAGGCGCTCTTCCCTACGTCAGGCGGGCCGAGAGCTTCTCGTACGTCCCCAGCACCAGGTCCCAGAAGGCCGGGACGTCCATCGCCGTGGCCACCAGGGCGTTCGCCTGGCGTGCGTCGACGCGGAAGTCGGTGACCGTCATGCCCCTGGTGTACTCCCCTGCCGTCTCCACCTTCACCACGGCGGGCACGCAGGTGAACAGGCTCGGGCGCAGCACGTACGCCACCGCGACGGCGTCGTGGATCGCCGGGCCGCCCTCGGCCGAGACCACCCCGTAGTACTGGGCGGCCGGCACCAGCAGGTCCGACAGCCGGCCGAGCGGGCGCATCCGGTCGAGCACCTGCGAGGTCACGGCGGCGGTCAGCGTGACGTCCAGGCCGAACATCTTGACCGTCCACCCGGCCTCGAACACGATCGCGGCGGCCTCGGGGTCGGCCAGCATGTTGAACTCGGCGGCCGGGTTGTGGTTGCCACGGGTGTACGAGCCGCCCATGATGACGAAGTCGCGGGCCCACTCGACGATGCGGGGCTCGCGGCGTACGGCGAGAGCGATGTTCGTCAGCGGCCCGACCGCGACCAGCGTGATCTCGCCGGGCGCGGCCCGCAGCGTCTCCACGATGAAGTCGACCGCGTGCCCCTCCGACGGCCCCCGCGAGGGGGCGGGCAGCACCACGTCGCCGAGCCCGGTCGGCCCGTGCACGTCGGTGGCCCTGACCGTGCGCCGCAGCAGGGCGCCCGCGCTGCCGGGCGTCACCGGCACGTCGCCGAGCCGCAGGAACTCGCGCAGGGCGAGGGCGTTGGCGGTGGTGAACTCCACGTCGACGTTCCCGCCGACGGTGGTGATGCCCACCAGGTCGATGTCGTCCGCCGAGCCGGCGGCCAGCGCGAGGGCGAGTGCGTCGTCTATGCCCGGGTCGCAGTCGATGAGAACTTTCTTCACTCATCGGAGCTTACGCATGGATCGGGCCGGGCAGTTCCCCCAAATCTGCCCGGCCCGATCGGTTGCGGTCCAGGCCGGCGCTTTCCCCCAAAAACGCCGGCGGTCCCGCACTTTGCGAACCGCGGTCCCCCTCCGCGCTCGCATCGGTGAAGGTCCTCGTGGTCAGTCGCCAGTGCTCCTGACCTGCTCCTACGCTACCGAGACGAATGCAACGGTCGCGTCATAACGGGGTCGAATATCTGTTTAATCCACCTACGGAAGCTCCAACCGAACTTCGGTGCCGTCCTGCAGTGATCTGCTCACCGTGCAGTACTTCTCGTGCACCCGGTGGGCGACCGCCTCGAACACCTCGCCGGCCTCCTCCGACGGGAGCTCGACGTCGTACGTGACCGTCACCGACCCCAGCTTGTTGGGCTCGATCTTCTCCGACTCGACGGTCATCGCCAGGCGCACGAGCCGGTGACCGCGCTTGGCGGTGAGCGGCTCGACGGTCACGATGTTGCACCCGCCCACCGCCGCCAGCAGCAGCTCGACCGGAGTGAACACGCCCTCCTGGTCTCCGCCGCCTATCGACACCTCGGCGCCGCGGGCGTTGGTCGCCCGGAATCCGCCCTCTTCAGTCCGCTCCACGCGCACGTTAGCCATGTTTCTAGACCCTACTCAGAATGCTTTCATGTTCGATCCGCAAGGTTGATGACATGGCTAGCGAGGCGAATGCTCATCAGGGGCCGATCCTCTTCTGGAGCGGCGTCGCGGTCGCCGAGTTCGGGGCGATCCATCCGGGTTCCGGCCATCCGCCGGCTCCTGCCTACACCGCCGCGGCGCTGCTCGTCGCGGTCGGCTTCCTCACCGTCGTGGCCACCGACCACCTCCCCACCGAGGAGGCCAGGCAGCGCCTGCGGCTCGGCGGCTATCTCGCGGGCGCGCTGCTGGTGGCCCACCAGTTCAGCGTCACCACCCAGGCCACGGGCTTCGCCCGGGTGGCCTCCCTGCTCCTGTACGCGGCCGCCGCCGTGACGGCCGTCCTGAGCCACCGCGTCCCCGGCCCCAGGCGGCCGATCCTGCTCATCGCGACCGGCCTCGACCCCCGCGAGCTGGGCGAGCGCCTGGCCGGCGAGCCGGACACCGTCGCGGTCTATCGGACCGAGCGGGTCACCGACGAGCTGCGCGAGCTGCAGTCTCGCCACGGCGTCATCCTCGTGGTGGGCGCCGAGCACGATCCGCGCGTCAAGGAGCGGGTGAGCGCGTCCGGGCTCGGGCGCGAGGTCCCCGACATCGCCGAGCGCGAGGTGGTGGTGGCCGGTCCGCGCCGCTTCCAGCGGTACGTCGGTGGCGCGCTGTCCCGCCTGGCGGTGCCCAGGTCACAGGTTCATTTCAGATCTGAGCTCAAGGCTTAGGCTGAGCATACGAGCGATCTGACAACGTGGGCGACGGACAAGGAGGCAAGATGACGACTTCCAAGGTCACCGGGTCCGTGACGACTTCCAATGTCACCGGGTCCGTGACGACTTCCAAGGTCACCGAGTCCGACACGACTTCCCATATTGCAGAAGCCCCGACGGCGTTCCCCGGCAGCAGCCGGGTCGAGACGGTCATGGGCCGGCCGGTCACCATCGACATCCGCACCCCCCTTCCCGCTCGCGAGCTGACCCCGCTGCTGGACGACGCGTTCGCCTGGCTGCGCTGGGTCGAGGACACCTTCAGCCCCGGCAAGGAGGACAGCCAGATCAGCCGCCTCAACAGGGGCGGCACCATCAAGCAGGTCCCCGAGCTGATCGAGGTGCTGCACCGCTGCGAGGAGCTGAGCGAGGCCACCGGCGGCTGGTTCGACGCCCGCATCAACGGCGTCACCGACCCCTCCGGCTACGTCAAGGGCTGGGCGCTGGAGCGCCTGTCGCGCGCGCTGGTGCAGGCGGGCGCGGGTGACCACCGCATCACGGCGGGCTACGACGTGCGGGTGCGCGGCTCGGCCGCTCCGGGCAGGCGCTGGCGGGTGCCGGTGCGTGACCCGCGTACGGGCGAGGTCCGCAGGATGGTGCGGGCCCACGATCTCGGCATCGCCACCTCGGGCGGGTCCCGCGTGGTCGACCCGCACACCGGCGAGGTGCGCGACGCGCTGGGGGCGGTCACGGTCATCGGCCCCGACCTGGGGCTCGCCGACGCGTACGCCACCGCCATGTACGCCATGGGCCCCGTGCGGGCCCGCCGCTACGCGACCGAGCTGGCCGGGAAGGGTCCGTACGAGACGCTGATCGTGCTGCACGACGGCCAGGAGCTCACCACGCCGGGCTTCGCGACGTACGGCGGCCCGAGGGAACGCCTCGCCGGCTGAGCCGCACCTCCCACGCGTTCAGGCGTCAGGATGTTTGCGCAGATAGTCGAGGTAGACCGGGCGCAGCGCTTCGCCCAGCTTGCCCTCGCCCGCCGCGAGGGCGTCGCTGAGCAGCGCGGAGACCTGGCTGAGGTCGTTGGCGGACTCCGTCGAGTGTCCGCTGGCGGCCTCGGCGGCCGGGATCACTTTCAGCAACTCCCATAGGAACCCCAGGTCCCCGTGGCGTACGGCGTAGCGCACCGCCCGATCGTGCAATTCGGCGGCCGGCAACGACTCGAGCCCGTTCGTGTCCATGTCGGTTCCTCCCCTGCACGCCTCTTCCCCGCGTCGTCCGGCGATAACCGGTGACCACCCGGCGACTACGGAAAGTGATCGGCGGGCATCGTTCTGACGGCGCCCCTATCGAGCACTGATCTCAAGTGGGAGGATCAAGCAGCGTGAGATTCATCATCAGAACGCTCGCAGCGGCAGTGGCGCTGTGGGTGGCCATCCAGTTCCTCGACGGCATCTCCGTCGACGCCCCCACGAACTCGGCCCGATACTGGGGCGTCCTGCTCCTGGTGGCGTTGATCTTCGGTGTCGTCAACGCCATCGTCAAGCCGATCGTGAAGGCGCTCGGCTGCGCGATCATCGTCCTGACACTAGGCCTGTTCCTGCTCATCATCAACGCGGCGATGCTGCTGCTGACGAGCTGGATCGCGGGCGAGCTCGGCATCCCCTTCCATGTCGACAACTTCTACCCGGCCGCCTTCTGGGGCGCGATCATCGTCAGCGTGGTGAGCTGGGTGCTCAGCGCGTTCATCCCCGACGGAGACTGATCCCCACGTTCATGGAGCTCGACGGTGCCGGCCTGACGTGCGCGCGGGTGCACGAGGCCGCCTACGGAGGAGCCCGGGTCGCGATCGTCTCCCTCGATCGGGCCCGGGCCGCGTGGGCCACCGCCCAGGAGCTGACCAGGCCGGTGTACGGCAGGAGCACGGGCGTGGGCGCGAACCGGGACGTCCTGCTGGAGGGCGGCGGCCTCGACCTGCTGCGCAGCCACGCGTGCGGCGCGGGTCCGCGCGTCGATCCTGGCCGGGCCAGGGCGATGCTGGTGGTGCGGCTCAACCAGCTGCTCGCGGGCGGCTCGGGCGTGGACCCGGGGGTGTGCGAGGCGCTGGCGTACGCGATCAACCACGGCTTCACGCCGCCGCTGCGCACGTACGGGGCGATCGGCACCGGTGATCTGACCGCGCTGTCCACGACGGCGCTCTGCCTGCTCGGCGAGCTGCCCTGGGACAGCGCGGAGCCGGCGGACGAGGAACCACCGCGCTACCCGCTCGCCTCCAGCGACGCGCTGCCGTTCATCAGCTCGGGCGCGGCCACGCTGGCCGACGCCGCCCTCGCGGTGCACCGCCTGCGCACGCTCATGGAGGCCGCCATCGGGGTGGCCGCCATGTCGTTCGCCGCCGTGGACGCCTCGGCCGAGCCGCTGGCCGCCGTCGTGCAGGAGGCGCGCCCGCATCCCGGCCAGGCGGCGGTCGCCGCGGCGCTGCGCGGGCTGGTGTCGCACGAGCCGAGCACCCGCGTCCAGGACCCGTACGGTTTCCGCGCCTTCGCCCAGGTGCACGGCGCCGCCGTGGACGCGCTCGGCAGGGCGGTCACCGCGATCGAGACCGACCTCAACGCCGCCGCCGAGAACCCGCTCTTCGCCGGCTCACTCGCCTGGCACAACGGCAACTTCCACTCCGCGCCCGTGGCGCTGGCGCTGGACGCGCTGCGCCCGGCGCTCGTGCAGGCGGCGCAGCTCAGCGCCGCCCGCCTGGCCACGCTCATGGACCCGGCCTACACCGGCCGGCTGCCCTTCCTCGCCGACCGTCCCGGCGCGTCGGGCATGCTGATCCTGGAGTACGTCGCCCAGGACGCCGTCGCCGAGCTGCGCCATCTCGCCCAGCCGGTGACGACGGGCACGGCGGTGGTCTCGCGCGGCGCCGAGGATCACGCCGGGTTCGCCACCCAGGCGGCCCGCCACACCCTGCGCTGCCTTGAGCCGCTGGAGATCGTGCTGGCCTGCGAGCGTACGGCCGCCGCTCGCGCGCTCGACGCCCCCGCTCCCGACCGCCCGCTCACCGCGGACCTGGAGGAGTCGCGCCGGGCCCTGACGGGAGCCTGAACGTCAGGAGCCTGAACGTCAGGAGCGCTGAGCCACCGAGCCGCGCTCGCGCAGCGTCGGCTTCTGGACGACGCGCCGCCGGCGCGCGCCGCCGTCGGCCGCCGCCGAGATGAGCCGCACGGCGGCCCTGACGATGCCGTCGATGTCCCAGTCGACGGTGGTGAGTCCCGGGCTGAGCAGGCCCGACATCGGATGGTCGTCGTAGCCCATGACGGACACGTCACCGGGGATCGACAGCCCGAGGTCGGCCGCCGCCGCGTAGACGCCGTAGGCGATGGAGTCGCTGAAGCAGAAGACGGCGCTCGGCTGCTCGCCCGACAGCACGCGGTGGGCGGTCGCGGTGGCGCCGGCCAGGTCGTGGGGCGCGGTGGTGAGCTCGATGTCGAGCCCGAGCCGCTCGGCCTCGGCCGTGACGTGGACGTCGGCGGGCCGGTCTGGCGTGCTGGGCCGGGTGGGCGTGAGCACGGCGATGCGGCGGTGGCCGAGGGCGCGCAGGTGCTCAAGGGCGAGCGTGACGCCGCGCCGGTTGTCGAAGACGACCTCGCCCGCCGTGCCGGCGATGGAGTCGCCGATGGCCACCACCGGCACCGACTCGCACAGCTCGGCCCAGAACGCGGCGGCGGGATCGACGGGCTGCACGATCATGCCATCGACGCGCTGGTCGCGCAGCTGCCGGCCCAGGGCGCGCTCGCGGGCGGGGTCGCCGACCGCGTCGAGGATCAGGGCGTAGCGGTCTTTCTCCCGCAGGCCCCTGCTGATGCCCACGGCCAGCGACTGCTGCCACAGGTCCTCCAGCGAGCCGCAGAGCAGGCCGATCATGCCGGTGCGCCCGCTGGCCAGGGCTCTGGCGATGGGGTCGGCCTCGTAGCCGAGCTCGGCGGCGGCGGCGCGGACCCGCTCCATGGTCTCCTCCGACACCTGGAGGCCGCGCAGCGCGTAGGAGACGGCCGCCGGTGACAGACCCGTGGCCTGTGCCACCTCACGGATCGTGGCTCTCTTCCGAGGCATTAGGCCAGCCTATTGCGTGTCACCGACAGAAGCCGTTTTCCCGCCAGCGCTTGTCGGTCTTGTGGCGGGGGCGCCCATTGACAGCCCTCTGGTGAAGCGGTTCACTGAACCGTATCACTGAAACGGTTCACTCCACCGGTTGCGCAGGCCGGACGGTTTACATGTATTGTGAGTAGGAAATAGCGGAAGGAGGGCCGCGGACGATGAGCATCGACGTGCACCAGCACCTGTGGACACCGGCGTTCATCGATGCCCTGCGCGCCCGTACGAGCCCGCCGTACCTCGACGGCTGGACGCTGATCCTCGACGGCGAGCCGCCGTACGAGGTGAACCCGGCCGACCACGAACGGCGCGACACGACCGGCCTGGAGCTGGCCCTGGTGTCGCTGTCGAGCCCGCTCGGCATCGAGTTCCTGCCGCCCGAGGACGCCTGGCCGCTGATCGACGCCTACCACGACGGCGCGCTCGCGCTGGGCGAGCCGTTCGGCGCGTGGGCCGCCACCTGCCACAGCGAGCTCGACCCCGGCCGCCTGGCCAAGGACCTCGACCGCGGCTTCGCCGGCCTGCAGATCCCGGCCACCGCCGTCCCCGACGACCGGCTGCTGGAAGTGCTGACCGCCAGAGACCTGCCGCTGTTCGTGCACCCAGGCCCGGCCGCGCCGGCTCCCGGCACGCCGCCGTGGTGGCCCGCGCTGGTGCCGTACGTCCAGCAGATGCACGCCGCGTGGCACCACTTCCACGCGGTCGTCCGGCCCCGGCACCCGCGGCTGCGGGTCTGCTTCGCGCTGCTCGCCGGCCTCGCGCCGCTGCACTCCGAGCGCCTGATCGCCAGGGGCGGCGGCGGGCGCGGCCAGGTCGACCGCGACTTCTTCGTGGAGACCTCCTCCTACGGCCCGCGCGCGATCGACGCGATCGTCCGCGAGCTCGGCATCGACGTCGTGGTCAACGGATCCGACGCCCCCTACGCCACCGCACCCGACCCCGGGCTCGGCGCGGCCGCCGGTCACGCCGTCCGGGTCGTCAACCCCCGTCGTCTGCTGAACAGAAAGGAGACTCGTACGTGAGCACTGACCAGATCCAGGACGGGGGCACCTGTGCCGGCCTCCCCGAGCGCACTCTCGACCGGCGTGAGTTGCGCGACCTGGTGAACGAGCTGGCCGCCCATCCGGAGGAGTGGCGCGACCAGGTGGACTTCCCCGCCGACGGCGGGCGCCACTACGCCTCCCTCTACCGCGACGCCTACGTGGACGTCTGGCTGCTGTGCTGGCGTCCCGAGGACGACACGGGCTGGCACGACCACGACACCTCCTCAGGGGCGGTGCACGTGGTGCAGGGCGCGCTCCTCGAATGCAACCCGCGCATCGGCGGCGAGCACCTGGAGACGGTGGTGACGGAGGGTCGGTCGTTCTCGTTCGGTCCCGACCACATCCACCGGCTGACCGGCGCGGTGGACCAGAGCGTGTCCATCCACGCGTACTCGCCGCCGCTGTGGCGGCTCGGCCAGTACTCCATCGACCGCACGGGCGTCATGCGCCGCGTCTCGGTCAGCTACGCCGACGAGCTGCGTCCCATCGACGAGCCCGCCGCCGCGCAACCGGTCGGATCAGTGGCCTGAGGACGCGCGGGCCCGCGCGGCGGGCAGGAGCACGCAGCAGCTCGCGCAGGGTTCGACGTCGGGCAGGGTGATCCACAGACAGCAGGTCCTGCGGAAGTAGCCGTCGCCGGCGGGCTCGATGAGCCCGTCGAGCGGCGGCCCGATGCGGCGCAGCAGCTCCATGTAGTCGCCCGCCACGATCGAGGTCAGCGGGTGGGCGAACGCCTCGGCCGTCGAGCCCCACAGCGTGCGCTCCCCCACCTTGGCCAGCGCGCCGATCGCCGCGACCAGCGGGCGCTGCGACTCCTCCAGCGCCTCCCGGATGGCGCCTTCGCCGGTCTCCCACCGCACGCTCGTGGCGGCCAGCGTCACCCCGGCGTCCGACACCTTGACGTACGTCTCCCCGAACGGCATGACCGGCACCCGCCCGTCGAGCGCCCACCCGAGCGCCATGGGCAGCGCGTGCCAGTAGCCGTAGGTCTTCCAGAACAGCGCCGCGCCGACGTGGCGCGGGGCGTTCCAGCGCGCGGCGGTGTCGTCCACCAGCCGCGCCAGCGGCGTGTACGGCTCGCGCACCAGCTCGGTGACCGGGGTCCACGACTCGTCGGGCTCGATGACGAGCTCGGGCACCACCCCGAGCACCCCGCCGCGCTCGTCCGCCAGCCGACGAAGGGTGTCGGTCAGCACGCGAGGCCTTTCGTGGAAGTCATCGTGTCTCCAACGTAGCAGGGCGGCCGGCCAGCCAACCGGCCACGAGCTGCACCACCAGCACGCCGAGTCCGACGGTCAGCGGCACCGTCCAGCCGCCCGACACCTCCCGCAGGAAGCCGAACAGCAGCGGGCCCAGCGCCGCCACCACGTAGCCGACGGACTGGGCGACGGCCGACAGCGCGGTCACCGCCGCCGGGTCGGCGGGGCGCAGCGCGATGATCAGCAGGGCCAGCGCGAACGCGGCGCCCTGGCCGACGCCCAGCACGATCATCCACGCCCATGGCAGCGTCGTGGGGGCCAGCAGCACGCCCAGGTAGCCGAGCACGGTCAGCAGGCACGCGCCCACCACGTACGGGACCTGCGAGGCGCGCCGGCCCGCCAGCACGGGCACCGCGAGCGAGGTGCCGACCTGCACCAGGTTCGTCAGGCTGAGCAGGTATCCGGCCTGGTCGGCGGGCAGCCCGGCCTCCAGGAAGATCGTGGGCAGCCAGGCCAGCATCACGTAGAAGGTGAGGGACTGCAGGCCCATGAGGGCGGTGACGTACCAGGTGACGCGGCTGCGCAGGACGGCGCCGAAGGGGCGGGGGCCGTTGGCGGCCGCCTCCGGTCTGCGCAGCGCCTGCGGCAGCCAGAGCAGCGCCGCCAGCAGCGCGGGCACGGCCAGCAGCGCCGTGACGCCGCGCCAGGAGAACCCGGTGCCGTGCTCGATCGGGATCACCAGCGCGGAGGAGAGCGCGGCGCCGGCGACCACGCAGGAGACGTAGACGCCGGTCATGAGGTTGACCCGGTCGGGGAAGTGCTGCTTGACGACGCCGGGCATGGAGACGTTCATGACGGCGATGGCCGTCGCGGCCAGGGCGGAGCCGAGGTAGAGCAGCGGGGCGCCGCCGAGGCCGCGTACGGCGACGCCCGCCGCGATGACGAGCAGGCCGGCGAGCAGCGTGCGGTCGAGGCCGATCCGGCGCGCCAGCAGCGGCGTGACCGGCCCGAACACGCCCAGGCAGACCACCATGACCGTGGTGATGGCGCCGCCGCCCGCCGGGCTGAGACCCACGTCCCCCATGATCTCGTCGAGCAGCGGGGAGACGCCCGCGATGGCCGGGCGCAGGTTGAGCGCGGCCAGGGCGACCCCGGCCACGAGCAAGGCGGATCTCAGCGACATAGACGACCACTCTCGCATAAGCGCTTGACAACGTTGTCCGCCCCTCCCGAGTAGGAAATGATCCAGGCGTGAGACCGACGATGAAGGACGTCGCCTCGGCGGCCGGCGTGGCGCTCAAGACCGTCTCGCGGGTCGTGAACGGCGAGCCAGGCGTCCACCCGGCGACCGCGGAGCGGGTGCGGGCGGCCATCGAGCGGCTCGGCTACAGCCGCAACGAGAGCGCGCGCGTGCTGCGCAGGGGCAGGACCGCCACGATCGGGCTGGTCATCGAGGACGTGGCCGACCCGTTCTACTCGGGGCTGAGCAGGGCGGTGGAGGACGTCGTGATCGAGCACGGCTGCCTGCTGCTCAGCGGCTCGTCAGGCGAGGAGCCGGGCAGGGAGCGCGAGCTGGTCGAGACGTTCTGCGCGCGGCGGGTGGACGGGCTGATCGTGGTGCCGGCCGGTGACGACCACACCTACCTGCGACCCGAGCTGGAGGCGGGGACGCCGGTGGTGTTCGCCGACCGGCCGCCTGGCGCGGGGCTCGACGTGGACACCGTGCTGGCCGACAACGCGGGCGGGGCGCGGCAGGCCGTACGTCACCTGATGGCGCACGGGCACCGCAGGATCGCCTTCCTCGGTGACGACCCGGCCATCTTCACCGCCGCCGAGCGGCTGCGCGGCTACCGGGACGAGCTGGGCGAGCTGTACGACGAGCGGCTGGTGGCCATGCGGGCGCCGTCGGCCGAGGCGGTGCATGCGGATCTGGAGCGGATGTTCGCCCTGGACGAGCCCCCGACGGCGCTGTTCACCGGCAACGGCCGCTACACGGTGACGACGCTGCGGGCGCTGGAGCGGCGGCGGGTGGCGCTGGTCGGGTTCGACGACTTCGAGCTGGCCGACCTGCTCGACCCAGGGGTGACCGTGGTGGCGCAGGAGCCCGCCTGGATGGGGCGGGTGGCCGCCGAGCTGCTGTTCCGCCGCCTGGGCGGCGACACGGGCCACTCCGAGCACGTCGAGCTGCCGGTACGCCTGATCGTGCGCGGCTCGGGCGAGCTTCCCCCTTGAATCGGGGGGAGCTTCCCTCTCAAGGCGACGGGACGGCGACGGGGACGGCCGGCGGGCGGAGCACGCGGACCAGCGCGAGCGCGACCAGCACCCCGGCCACCCCCGACGCGGCCATGGCGTACCCGGGGGCGACCACCTCGCCGAGGGCGCCGATCAGCGCCGCGCCGGCCGCCTGCCCGGTCATCAGCCCGGCCGACTGCAGCCCGAACGCCTGCCCGCGCGCCTCCTCCGGCACCGCGTCCACGAACCGCCGCTGCAGCCCGAGCTGGTAGGACAGCCCCGCCGCCCCGAGCGCGGCGAGCAGCGCCGCCCACCCGATGCCGGGCTGAAGGGCGAAGGCGATCCACGGCACCGCGATCAGCACGGCGAGCGGGAACGACAGCCGCTCACGCAGGGCGGGCGCCGCGAACCGGCCCACAGCGAACTCCCCCGCCGCCATGCCGACGGCCGCCGCCGCGAGCACCATCCCGGCCTGCCCCTGCCCGCCGAGGTACGGCACCACCATGGCCTCCGCCCCCGCCATGCACACGCACGGCAGCCACCCGGCCAGCAGCAGTCCCCGTACCCGGCGATCGGCCAGCAGCCGCCGGTTGACCCGCAGCGTCTGGCGGACCGCGCCCGACTCACCGGCCTTGCGCGCCGGCGTGTACGGCAGCCCGTACCGCAGGACGAGAGCCGCCACGACGGACAGCCCGGCGGTGACGGCGAGCGCCCCGGAGGGCCCCGCGACGGCGAGGAACGTGCCACCCGCGGCCAGCCCGACGACCTGCGCGCTCGCCGAGGCCACGTTGAGCAGCGAGCGCCCGAGCACGAACGCGTCGCCTGGCAGCACCTCGGGCAGCATCGCGGCCCGCGCCGCGAAGAACACCGGCGACAGCAGCCCGGACCCGACGACCAGCGCCAGCATCGCCCACACGGGCAGCCCGGCGTAGGCGAGCAGCAGGCAGGTGACGGCCCTGAGCAGCTCGCCGGCGATCATCAGGGCCCGCGCCGGCAGCCGGTCGGCCAGGGAGAGCAGGAAGAGCCCGCCGAAGATGTACGGCAGCCACCCCGCCATGTACGCCGCCGCCGACAGCCCGGCGGATCCCGTCCTGGCGTAGACGAGCACGGACAGGGCCAGCATCTTGATCGAGTCACCGGCGATCAGCAGCGCGAAGCTGCCGAACAGCACCCGGAACTCCTTGACGGCGAACACCTCGCCGAACGTCGCACCCTTCACGGTCACGATGCTGCGGCCCGCCCCGAGCCCCGGGCGACTTCTTCGGATATAACCGAAAGGTGGTGGCGATCGCAGTGGGCCCGCAGGACGTGATGGCCAGCAGGTTCGCCATCTCGCCGCTGATCGAGACCATGCACGCGCAGTGGGTGCTGGCCGGACACTACCGGGCGGGCCCCCACCAGGCGTGGGTGGCGCGATGGCGGGAGACGTACCTGCGGCTGACGCGGGAGCTGCCCGCCCTCCGCGCGGCCGGCGCGATCACCGGCAACAAGGGCAGTGCGAACGTCGACTTCATCGCCCCGCCGCCGACGGCCGTGGACGTGCCGTTCGAGGCGGAGCTGGCCGCCGTGCGGGCCACGCCGGTGGCCCGGGCGCACGCGGACATCGAGCGGGTGCTGGCCGTGCGGCCCCCGGTGGCGCCCTGGGTCAGGGTGCTGCTGTTCGGGCCCGACGTGGTGGCGCTGGTCGCGCGGGCGTACGAGGCGCTGTGGTCGGAGATCCTGGTGCACGAGTGGCCGCGGCTGCGGGCGGTGCTCCAGCGGGACGTGGCCTACCGGGCGGGGCGCCTCGCGGCGTACGGGTGGCAGGCGGCCCTTGAGGACCTGAGCCCGCAGCAGGTGCGCTGGCGGGGCGGGCGGATCGAGGTGAAGCTGCGCAGCATGCAAGGCGAGGAACGGCGGCTGGGCGGCAGGGGGCTGCTGTTCCTGCCGTCGGCGTTCATGGAGAGCGTGGGGGCGTACCTGGAGGAGGGCTGGCCGTACGCGCTGGTCTATCCGGCCAGGGGCATCGCCGCCGTTCCCGCCGCGCCCGACCGGCGGCTGGCGGCGCTGATCGGCCGCAGCAGGGCCCGCATCCTCGCCGAGCTGGCCGAGCCGGCGACGACCACGCAGCTCGCCGCGCTGCTCGGGCAGAGCGTCGGCACGGTCGGCGAGCACGTGGCGGCGCTGCGCGGCGCGGGCCTGATCGCGGGCACCCGCACCGGCCGCAGTGTCGTGTACGCGCGCACCCCGCTCGGCGACGCCCTGATCGGCGGCTAGCCTGTCCCCCGGGACGTGCAGGAAGCACGTGGCTATAGTGGTTGCGCATCAGTTCTGCAAATCTGTTCACCGAGGAGCGCGTGCATGAATGCCGCCGACGTCGCACCCGAGGCGCAGGCCAGATTTCCCCAGGAGCTGATGTACACCGCGGCCCAGCAGTACTACCTGGAGGACGCCACCCAGGGCGACATCGCCAAGCGGCTCGGCGTCAGCAGGGCCACCGTGAGCCGGCTGCTCACCGAGGCCCGCAGGCAGGGCATCGTCGAGATCAGGGTGCACCGCCCGGCCGCGCTGGCGGACGGCCCGCTGGCCGCCGAGGTGGCAGAGGCGCTCGGCCTCGACCGCGTCCACCTGGTGCCCAAGGCCAACGGCCCGGCCCTCGGCCCCTGGCTCGCGCCCGGCGTGGCCCGTGCGCTGGCCGGTGCCGGGCTGGTGTCGGGCGACGTCGTGCTGGTCTCCTCCGGCACCACCGTCTACGAGTGCGCCCGCGAGGACCTCGGCCGCCATCCCGGCGTGACCATCGCCCCCGCGGTGGGCGGCCAGGAGGAGCCGCAGCCCTGGTACCAGACCAACGAGACCACCCGCATCCTGGCCGAACGCGTCGGCGGCGTGCCCGCCTACCTCTACGCGCCCGCCCTGCCGGGCCCCGAGCTGTTCTACTCGCTGCAGCACGAACCGTCGGTGCGCCGGGTGATGGACCTGTGGGGGCGGGCCAAGTGCGCGCTCGTCGGCGTCGGCTCCGCGCCGCTGATGCGGCAGATGGTGCCCTCGCTCATGCCCCGCGACGCCGACAGCCTGCGCCAGGCGGTGGGCGACGTGTGCATGCGGATCTACGACCGCGACGGGGCTCCGGTGACGTACCCGGGCAGCGAGCGGCTGGTCGCGGCCGAGCAGGAGGACCTGCGGCGCATCCCGCACACGATCGCGGTCGCGGTCGGAGCCGAGAAGGTGCTCTCGATCGTGGCCGGCGCCAGGGGCGGCTACTTCAACCAGCTCGTCACGGACACGCCCACGGCGGAAGGGCTCGTCGCCGCCGCCCACCAGCTCTGAACATCTTTGCTGGACAAAGTTTCTGACAGCGCGCTAACGTGAGCCGCACCACAGGCTGTGCGCTCCTGCGCGGGCGTCCCTGTCTCGGGGACGGCGTGCGTTCAGAAACCTGGCGTAAGTGAGGTAACAACCCGTGAACAGAGCTCAGATGCGGACCTCCGCGTTCGCCGCGGCGGCCGTGCTCGCCGCCTCCGTGCTGGCCGCCTGCGGCTCCGGCGCCGGCTCGACCGGCGGGGACACCGGGGGAGGCGGCGACCCGCAGAACGCCAAGGTCGCCTTCCTCATGCCCGACCTCGCGTCCACGCGCTACGAGCTGCAGGACAAGCCGCTGTTCGAGGCGAAGATGAAGCAGCTCTGCCCGACCTGCGAGGTCATCTACCAGAACGCCGACTCCGACGCCTCCAAGCAGCAGCAACAGGCCAACTCCGCGCTCGCGCAGGGCGTCAAGGCCATCGTGATCGACCCGGTCGACTCCGCCGCCGCGGCCACCATCGTCAAGTCGGCGCAGTCGCAGCAGGTGCCGATCATCGCCTACGACCGGCCCATCCCGGCCACCCCCGCCGACTACTACATCTCGTTCGACAACGAGAAGATCGGCCAGCTGATCGCGCAGTCCCTCGTCGACCACCTCAAGGAGGAGAAGGCCGAGGGCGGCATCCTCCAGGTCAACGGCTCCCCCACCGACGCGGCGGCCGGGCTGATCAAGAAGGGCATCCACAGCGCGGTCGACCCCAGCGGCTTCAAGCTGCTGGCCGAGTACGACACCCCCGACTGGCAGCCGGAGAAGGCCCAGACCTGGGTCAGCGGCCAGATCACCCAGTTCAAGGACCAGATCGTCGGCGTGGTCGCGGCCAACGACGGCACCGGCGGCGGCGCGATCGCCGCGTTCAAGGCCGCCGGCGTGAAGGTGCCGCCGGTCACCGGCAACGACGCCGAGATCGCCGCCGCCCAGCGCATCATCAACGGTGACCAGTACAACACGATCTCCAAGCCCATCAAGATCGTGGCCGAGGCGTCGGCGAACGTGGCCTGGGAGTTCATGCAGGGCAAGAAGCCCGCCGGCAAGACCACGCTGTACGACACACCGTCCGAGCTGTTCGTCCCCACGGTCGTCACCAAGGAGAACGTCAAGGAGGTGCTGTTCGACAGCGGCATCATGAAGGCGTCCGAGGTGTGCACCGGCGAGTACGCCAAGGGCTGCGACGAGCTCGGAATCAAGTGATGAGCGTTCTGTCCCTCCGGGGGATCAGCAAGACGTTCGGCGCGGTCGCCGCGCTCACCGACATCGAGCTCGACGTGGACGCCGGCCAGGTCGTGGCGGTCGTCGGCGACAACGGCGCGGGCAAGTCCACGCTGGTCAAGATCCTGTCGGGGGTGCACCCGCCGGACGCGGGCACGATCACGTTCGAGGGCCGCGAGGTGCACATCCCCACCCCGGCCGCCGCGCACCGGCTCGGCATCGCCACGGTCTTCCAGGACCTCGCGCTGTGCGAGAACCTCAACGTCATCCAGAACCTCTTCCTCGGCCAGGAGATCCGCCCGCTGCGGCTCAACGACGTGGCCATGGAGACCCGCTCGTGGGAGCTGCTGCGCCAGCTCTCGGCCAAGATCCCGAGCGTGCGGGTGCCGGTCGCGGCCCTGTCGGGCGGCCAGCGGCAGACCGTCGCCATCGCGCGGTCGCTGCTCGGCGACCCCAAGGTGATCATCCTGGACGAGCCCACGGCCGCGCTCGGCGTGGCCCAGACCGCCGAGGTGCTCAACCTGGTCGAGCGGCTGCGCGAGAACGGCCTCGGCGTGATCATGATCAGCCACAACATGGCCGACGTGAAGGCCGTCGCCGACACCGTCGCGGTGCTGCGGCTCGGCCGCAACAACGGCGTGTTCGCCGTGGACGAGGTCACCACCGAGGACATCATCTCGGCCATCACCGGCGCCACCGACAACGCGGTGTCCCGCCGGGCCCAGCGCGGCCAGGGAGCACAAGGAGGACAGGTGTCATGACCGCCGTGACCACCGACCGCCAGGACGAGCGGCTGCGGCAGAGCGAGGGCCTGCGGGGCGCGCTCTCCGACGTGGTGGAGCGGGCCCGCGGCGGCGACCTCGGCGTCATCCCCGTCGTGGTGGGCCTGATCGTCATCTGGTCGGTCTTCCAGGCGCTCAACCCGATCTTCCTGTCCAGCGCGAACCTGGTGAACCTCACGCTGGAGTCGGCCGCCGTCGGCGTCATCGCGCTCGGCATCGTGTGCGTGCTGCTCGTCGGCCAGATCGACCTGTCCGTCGGCTCGGTCAGCGGCCTGTCGGGCGCGGTGCTCGCGGTGCTCTTCGTCGGCCAGGGCCTGCCCGTGTGGGTGGCGATCGCCGCGTCGGTGCTCATGGGCGCGGTCATCGGCTGGGTGTACGGGCAGCTGTTCAACCGGTTCGGGGTGCCCAGCTTCGTCATCACGCTGGCCGGGCTGCTCGCCTTCCTCGGCTTCCAGCTCTACGTGCTGGGCACCAAGGGGTCGATCAACCTGCCGTTCGACTCGGGCCTGGTGAACTTCGCGCAGCTCGACTTCGTGCCCGCGTGGCTCTCGTACACGTTCGCGGTGATCGCGGCCGGCTGGCTGTTCGCCGGCGGCTACCTGCACGCCAGGCAGCGGCGCAAGGCCGGGCTGTCGGCCCGCAGCACGACGACGCTGGTCGTGCGGAGCGTGGCGCTGCTCGCGGTGCTCGCGTTCGTGGTCTGGTACCTCGGGCAGACGCGCGGCGTGGGCTGGATGTTCGTCTTCTTCGTGGCGCTGGTGCTGATCATGCACTACCTGCTGTCACGGACGAAGTGGGGCAGATCCGTGTACGCCGTCGGCGGCAACGTCGAGGCCGCACGCCGCGCCGGCATCAACGTCCGGGCCGTCTACACCTCGGTGTTCGTGCTCTGCTCGACGTTCGCCGCGGTCGGCGGCATCCTCGCCGCGGCCAGGCTGGCGGCGGCCAACCAGAGCAGCGGCGCGGGCGACGTCAACCTCAACGCGATCGCCGCGGCGGTGATCGGCGGCACCAGCCTGTTCGGCGGGCGCGGCACCGCGTTCGGCGCGCTGCTCGGCATCATCGTCATCCAGTCCATCTCCAGCGGCCTGACACTGCTCAACCTCGACTCCTCGATCCGGTTCGTGGTGACCGGCGCGGTGCTGCTGCTCGCCGTGATCGTCGACTCGGTCTCGCGCCGGTCCAGGACCTCGCACGGCAGGGCATGATGGCGATCATCTGCGTGGACGCCGGCACCACGGTCATCAAGGCCGTCGGGTACGACGACGCCGGCGCCGAGGCGGCCGTGGCCCGCCGCGCGACCGTGGTCACCAGGCCCGCGCCCGGCCACACCGAGCAGGACATGCACGCCGTCTGGGACGCGGTGGCCGAGACCGTGCGCGAGGTCGCCGCCCAGACGGGTGGGGCCGAGTTCGTCGCGGTCACCGCCCAGGGCGACGGCTGCTGGCTGGTCGACGCCGCGGGCGAGCCCACCGGCCCCGCCATCCTGTGGAACGACGCCAGGGCCGCCGCAGCCGTGGCCGCCTGGACGCGCGACGGCCTGGCCGAGACCGCGTTCCGCCGCAACGGCTCGTCGGCCGCGTCCGGGCTGCCGCACGCCATCCTCACCTGGCTGCGCGCCCACGACCCCGATCGCCTCGGCCGCTCCAGCGCCATGCTGACCTGCGGCGGCTGGATCTTCTCCCGGATGACCGGGGAGATCGCCGCCGACGAGTCCGACGCCTCGGCACCGTTCATGGACCTGCGGGAACGGGCGTACTCGCCCGAGCTGCTGCGCCTGTTCGGCCTGGAGTGGGCCGAGCGGCTGCTGCCGCCGATCAGGCCGACGCCGGTCGCCGGGCTCACCGCGCGGGCCGCCGAGACGCTGGGGCTCGCGCCGGGCACGCCGGTGGTCATGGCCCCGTACGACATCGCCGCCACGGCACTCGGCTCCGGCGCGGTCCGCCCAGGGCAGGCGTGCGGCATCCTCGGCACCACGCTGTGCACCGAGGTCATCGCCGCCGCGCCCGACCTCGACGGCCCGCCGACCGGCATCACGATCGCCCTGCCCGGCGGCTACCTGCGGGCCTTCCCCACGTTCGCGGGCACCGAGGTGGTGCAGTGGACGTGCCGCCTGCTGGGGCTGTCGGCCCCCGACGAGCTGGGCGAGCTGGCCATGACGAGCGAGCCGGGCGCGGGCGGGCTGGCGTTCCTGCCGTACCTGTCGCCGGCCGGTGAGCGGGCGCCGTTCTCCGACCCGCTGGCCAGGGGCGCGCTGCTCGGCATGTCGTTCGAGCACGGCAGGGGCCACGTCGCGCGGGCCGTGCTCGAGGGGCTGACCATGGTGATCCGCGACTGCCTGGCGGCGACCGGGGCGGCGCCGACCGAGCTGCGGGTGTGCGGCGGCGGCGCGAACAGCGCGGTCTGGCTGCAGCTCATCGCCGACGTCACCGGGCTGCCGGTGCGCCGCTCCACCGACACCGAGGTGGGCGCGCGCGGGGCGGCGCTGGTGGGGATGGCGGCCACGGGCGGGGCGCCGTCGGTCGCCGAGGCGGCAACGCAGCACGTACGGCTGCGCCAGGCCGTCGAGCCCGGCCCCGGCCGCAGGGCACTCTACGACGACCTCTTCGCCGCCTTCCTGACCCTGCGCGGCGGCACCGCCGAGAACTGGCCGCTGCTGGCCGAGCTGAGGGACCGTACATGAGCGTGTGGATCGGCATCGACCTCGGAACCCAGAGCGTGCGCGCGCTGGCCGTGGCGGGCGACGGCCGGGTGCTCGGCACCGGCAGCCGCCCGCTGACCAGCCACCGCGACGGGCCGCGGCACGAGCAGGACCCCGAGCAGTGGTGGCGGGAGCTGGCCGCGGCCACCCGCGAGGCGCTGCGCGGCGTGCCCGCCGGTGAGCGGGTCGAAGGCGTCGCCGTGGACGCCACCTCTGGAACGATCCTGCTGACCGACGCCGAGGGCCGCGCCGTGACGCCCGCCCTCATGTACGACGACCGCCGCGCCGACGCCACCCGCGCCAACGAGGCGGGCGCCGCGGTGTGGGAACGGCTCGGCTACCGCCGCATGCAGCCGAACTGGGCCCTGCCGAAGCTGCTGTGGCTGCTGCGCGACGCCCCTCCAGGCGCCCGCGCCGCCCACCAGAGCGACTTCGTCAACCGCCGCCTGGTCGGCCACGAGGTGGCCACCGACCTGAGCAACGCGCTCAAGACCGGCGTGGACCTGATCGACGAGCGCTGGCCTTCCGACGTGTTCGACGTGCTGGGCGTGCCCGAGGGCATGCTGCCCGCCGTCGTACGCCCCGGCGCCCGGCTCGGCACGGTGTGCGCGGCGGCGGCGGAGGAGACCGGCCTGCCCGAGGGCACCCCGGTGATCGCCGGCACCACCGACGGCTGCGCCGCCCAGCTCGGCGCGGGCGCCCGGCAGCCGGGCAGCTGGAACTCGGTGATCGGCACGACGCTGGTGCTCAAGGGCGTCACCAAGGAGCTGATCCACGACCCGCTCGGCGTGGTCTACTCCCACCGCGCGCCCGACGGCTCCTGGCTGCCCGGCGGCGCCTCAAGCACGGGCGCCGGCGTGCTCTCCCGCGACCTGCCGGGCGCCGACCTCGACGCGCTCAGCCGGCGGGCCGCCGAGCGGTACGGCCGCCGCCTGCCGCCGGTCGTCACGTATCCGCTGGTGTCGCGGGGCGAGCGCTTCCCGTTCGCGGCGCCCGCCGCCGAGGGCTTCACGCTCGGGGAGCCGGCCGACGACGTCGAGCGCTACGCCGCCATCCTGCTCGGCGCGGCCTTCGTCGAGCGGCTCTGCTTCGACTACCTCGACCTGCTCGGCGCGCCCGTGGACGGGGAGATCATCCTGACCGGCGGCGCCACCAGGAGCGCCTACTGGACACGACTGCGCGCCGACGTGCTGGAACGCCCGGTGACGCTGCGCGAGAACGCCGAGCCCGCCCTGGGCATGGCCGTCCTGGCGGGCGGCGACCCGGCCGCCATGATCAGGACGAGCGCCGTCGTCGAGCCGTCGGACGCCGGCGTGCGCGGGCCGTACCTGCGGTTCGTGGCCGAGCTCGAACAACGCGGCTGGCTCGACGGCCGGGCCGCCGCACACGCCCGTGAGAGGACCACCCGATGACCGACCTCGTTCTCGTCCGCCACGGCGAGACCGTCTGGCACGCCGAGAACCGCTACGCCGGGATCAGCGACGTCGAGCTGACCCCACGCGGCCGCGAACAGGCCGCCGAGCTGGCGTCCTGGGCGGCGGGAGCGGGACTCACCGCCGTGTGGGCGTCCACGCTGAGCCGGGCCAGGATCACCGCCCAGGCCGCCGCCGACCAGGCCGGACTGCCCGTGCGGACCGACGAGCGGCTGCGCGAGCTGGACTTCGGTCAGGGCGAAGGGCTCACCTCGGCCGAGATGAAGGCCCGATTCCCCGAGGCCAGGGCCGCGTTCGAGGCCGACCCGGCCGGGAACCCGCTGCCGGGTGGCGAGGACCCGTACGAGGCCGCGGGCCGCTTCACCGCCGCGCTCGACGACATCGCCGCCGCGCACTCCGGAGGCCGAGTGCTGGTGGTCGCGCACACGACCGCCATCAGGCTCGCCCTGTGCGGGCTGCTGGGAGTGCCGCTCGGCGAGTACCGGCGGTTGTTCCCCCGGCTCGACAACTGCGCACTGACCGAGCTGCGCCTGTGCGACGCCCGTACGGGACGGGTGGCGATGCTGCAGTACAACTCCCCGATTGGAGCCGTTCGTTGACACTCAAAGTCCTTGCCGCAGGCGACCACTTCGTCAGGAACAGCCTGCTCATCGACGCGCTGAAGAGCGCGGTGCCCGGTGAGCTGGACGTCCGCGAGCTGACGCTGCCCTGGCCGGTCGAGCCGTTCGGCCGGGTGGGCGAGGTGGACGAGGCGTCCGACGTGGAGGACGAGCTGATCGAGGCGCTGCGCGGGGTGGAGGTGTGCGTCACCCAGATGGCGCCGCTGACCAAGCGGGTCCTGGACGCCTCGCCGGAGCTGCGGCTGTTCTGCGTGAGCAGGGGAGGTCCGGTCAACGCCAACCTGGAGGCGGCGTCCGAGGCCGGGGTGAAGGTGACGTTCGCGCCGGGCCGCAACGCGGTGGCCACCGCCGAGCACACGCTCGCCATGCTGCTCGCCGCCACCCGGCGCATCCCGCAGACCCACGCTGAGCTGGCCGCCGGGGTGTGGCGGGGCGACTACTACACCTACGACCGGGTCGGGCCCGAGCTGGAGGGCAACACGGTCGGCCTGGTCGGCTACGGCGCGATCGGCAGCAGGGTGGCCCGCATGCTCGAAGGGTTCGGCGCGACCGTGCTCGTCCACGACCCCTACGTGGACGTGCCCGGCAACGTCGGCCTGCCCGAGCTGCTCGAACGCTCGCTGTTCGTCTCCCTGCACGCCCGCGCCACCCCCGAGACCACCGGGATGATCGGCAAGGCCGAGATCGCCGCCATGCCGGCCGGCTCGGTGCTGGTCAACTGCGCGAGGGGCGCGCTGCTCGACTACGACGCGCTGTGCGACGCGCTCGACTCCGGCCACCTGTTCGGCGCCGCGTGCGACGTCTTCCCCGACGAGCCGATCCCGCCGGGCTCACGCCTGCTCACGACGCCGAACCTGGTGATGACCCCGCACCTGGCCGGGGCCAGCAAGGAGACGGCGATGAAGGCGGCCGCGATCGTGGCCGCCGACGTGGCCCGCTACGTACGCGGCGAGCCCGTCGCCCACCTCGCCAATCCGAGCTAACCCTTGAGTGCGCCCGCCATGAGCCCGCGCATGAAGAACCGGCCGAGCAGCACGTAGATCAGCATCGTCGGGATCGACGCCAGGATGGCGGCGGCCATCTGCTGGCTGTACGGGGTGGCCTGCGCGCCCGCGATGTTGTTCAGCATCACGGTCGTGGGCCAGCTCGTCGGCCCGGTGAGGAACACCGCGAACAGGAAGTCGTTCCACATCGAGGTGAACTGCCAGATGATCACCACGGCGATCGCGGGCCCCGACACCGGCAGGATGACCGACCAGTACGCCCGCAGCATGCCGGCCCCGTCCACCCGTGACGCCTCGATCAGCTCGTCGGGGATCGTCACGTAGTAGTTGCGGAAGATCAGCGTGCAGATCGGGATGCCGTACACGACGTGCGCCAGCACCAGGCCGGGGATGCCGCCGTAGAAGACGCCCTGGAGCCCGGTGAGGTCGTTGAGCCCGACGAGGAGCTGCACGAGCGGGATCATCACGCCCTGGTAGGGGATGAACATGCCGAACAGGAACAGCGTGAACAGCACGTCGGCCCCGGGGAAGCGCCATTTGGACAGCACGTAGCCGTTCATGGAGCCGAGCGCGCACGACAGCAGCGATCCTGGCACCGCGAGCAGCACGCTGTTCCACAGGCCGGGGGCCAGCTTCTCCCAGGCCACCCGCCATGCCTCGGTCGTCCACGTCTGCGGCAGGTTCCACGCCTGCCCGGGGTCGGCCTCGGTGAGCGGCTTGAAGCTGGTGACCAGCAGGACGTAGATCGGGATGAGGAAGATCAGGACGAACAGGATCAGCACGACGAGCCGCGCGTACTGGAAGCCCGTCGCCCTGCGCCCGGCCACCGCCGTCATGAACGCCTCTCCTTACGCACCGACCAGATCAGGTACGGGATCACGAAGATCGCCACGCTGAGCACGATGTAGGACGCGATCGTGGCCCCCTTGGCCGGGTCGTGCGAGTCGAAGACCGCGACCCACATGAACACCGCGGGCACGTCCGTGATGATCTGCTTGCCGGACACCGCCACGATCAGGTCGAAGACCTTGAGCGAGATGTGCCCGAGGATGATCAGCGCCGAGAGCGTGACCGGCCTGAGCATGGGCAGCACCACGTGCCGGTAGACGCCCCACTCGTTGCAGCCGTCCACGCGGGCGGCCTCGCGCAGCTCCTCGGGGACGCCGCGGAACCCGGCCAGGAAAAGCGCCATGATATATCCGGACATCTGCCAGATCGCTGGCAGCGCCATCGCGGCCATCCCCCAGTCGGGGTCACGGAACCACTGCCACTGCGGCAGCCCGATCCAGTCGAACAGCCGGTTCAGACCGACCGCCCGCTCCCCCGTCCCGGAGTTCATCAGCCACCGCCACACGATGCCGGTCGCGACGAACGAGATCGCCATCGGGAACAGGTAGATCGCGCGGAACGTGCCCTCGCCCCTGATCCCCTTCTCCATCAGGAACGCCAGGAGCCAGCCGAGCAGCAGCGCCCCCAGCACGAAGACGATCGTGAAGACGATCGCGTGGTTCACGGAAAGGTGCCAGCGGGGCTGGTCCCAGATGTCCACGAAGTTCTGCAGCCCCACGAACTTCCCCTCGGACACCTCATCGTGCTTGTCGGTCATCGCCAGGCGGAAGTTCCAGCCCAGCATGCCGTACACGAAGACGCCGATCAGGATGATCGACGGTGTCACGAGGAGGAGCCCGGGCAGCCACGAGCGTGCCCGCCTCACAAGAATGACCTCCCACGGGTGCGGCGGGCCCGCGATCCGGGCCCGCCGCACCGTGCCGTTGTCGAGCGGCTGTTACTGCGCGTTGGCCGTGGCCGCGTCGGCCAGCGCCTGCTGCAGCGCCTTGACGTCCTTGGTGCCGATGAACAGGCCGACCGCCTCGTTGATCGCGGCCAGCCAGGGCTGGTTCACCGCCACGCCGTGCTGGATGGAGCCGGCGAGCTTGTTGCTCGACCAGTCCTTCAGCGCGTCCGCCAGGTAGTCGGTGTAGAGCGACTGGTCGGCGTCCTTGCGGGCGGGGATGGAGCCCTTCTTCGGGTTGAAGGCGTCCTGGCCCTCCTTGCTGGCGGCCACCTTCAGCCACGCCGTGGCGCCCTCGCGGTTCTTCGCGCCCTTGGGGAGCGTGAAGCTGTCGGACAGCCACAGGTACGTGCCCTCGGTGCCGGGCGACGGCGCCCAGTCGAAGTCCGTCTTCGACGTCTTGCCGAGGCCGCCCTCCGGCGGGTTGTGGAAGTAGCCGTAGGCCCAGTCGCCCATGATGTTGAACGCCGCCTCGCCGTCGGCCACCTGCTTGGCGGCCGGCTGCCAGTCGTCCTGCGGGTCGCCCGCGTACTCCATGATCTTGGCGAAGCTCTGCAGGGCGGTCGTCACCTGCGGGCTGTTCCAGTCGGCGCCCGGCTTGAACAGCGCGTTGTAGGCGTCGGCGCCGAGCGTGCCGAGCAGCACGCTTTCCAGCAGGTGGGTGACCGTCCACTCCGACCCGATGGACAGCGGGATCTTGCCCTTGGCCTTGACCTTCTCCAGCGCCGCGACGAACTCCTCGATCGTCTTGGGCGCGCCCGCGACACCGGCCTCCTTCAGCACGGCCGGGTTGAACCACAGGACGTTCGAGCGGTGGATGTTCACCGGCACGGAGTAGATCTTGCCGTCGACGCTGATCTGCTCCACGAGCTGCTCGGGGAAGACGTCCTTCAGCTTCAGCTCGTCGTAGAGCGGGGTCAGGTCCTCCAGGTTGCCGGCCTTGATGTAGCCCTGCAGCTCGGCGCCCGCGTGACCCTGGAACGTGTCGGGCGGCGTGCTGGCCTGGAGCTTCGACTGCAGCAGCGCCTTGGCCTTGTCGCCGGAGCCGCCCGCCACCGCGGCGTCGAAGAAGGTGTAGTTCGGGTTCTTCTCCTCGAAGATCTTCTTCATCGCCTGCAGGCCGTCGGCCTCACCCGGCCCTGTCCACCAGGAGAAGACCTCAACCTGCTGTTTCCCGCCGCCTTCCGCCGCGGGTGTCTGCGCCGTCTGTCCGCCGCCGTCGCCTCCGCAGGCCGCCAGACCCAGCACGCTGACCATCGTGATCGATACGGCTGCTAACCACCGTCGCATGCCCACACCATCCCTTCGATCCCCCCGAAGGTTTGACACTTGACAACGTTGTCAACGTGTGGCTATCAACCCACTTCGTGCCGCGCCTCGTCAAGGGATGGGCGGTAACAGCTCCGCATATTCGGGCCGTCAGACGCGCTCCATCGTGCCGCCAGGGCCCGCGAGCACGGTGACGCCGAAGTCGTGCCGGGTGCCCGCCAGGTCACCGCCGCCCGCCGCCACCACCAGAGCGCCCTTCGACACCCCGAGCGCCACCAGGGCGAGCAGGTCGCAGCCGCCGTCGGGCCGCCACGTGGTCAGCACCACGTCGGACTCGGCCAGGTGAAGGCGCACATCGAGCTCCGCCATCCGGGCCAGCAGCTCCGCGTGGGACAGGCGGCGGCCGTCGGCCAGCAGCAGCGCGGGCTGGCTCGCCGCGTCGAGCGCGGGCAGCGCGGTCGGCTCCAGCGTGAGCAGGCAGCGGAAGTCGATCGTGTCGAGCGCGCGGCCCAGCGAGTAGATCTGACGCACCCGCGACAGCTCGGCCGCCTGGATCGCCGACTCGGCCAGGTCAGGCGTGGTGATCAGAGCGCGGGCGTCGCACTCGCGCAGCCGCTCGGCCAGCTCGTACGCCCCCGCCCCCGCCTCGACCGGCGCCGCCACCCCGCCCGCGGCCACCACGGTGTGCACCGCCAGCGTCTGCGCCCCCGCCGTGGAGACATGTACGCCCACCACCTGGTCACGCCGGGCGCCCCTGCGCACGAGCCCCGAGGCGGCCCTGGTCACCTCGGTCACCAGCCGCCGGTAGCCGTAGACGTGACCGCCCCGCAGGTCGACCAGCGCGGGCCGGTCGCCACGCTCGTAGGCCCGGCGGAACACTTCGTGGATCACGGTGCCGGTGGCCGGGGCGGTGGGTCTCATGCCCGCCAACGTACGGCGGGGTCAGGCGGGCGAGCATCCACCGATCTATGTAGGCGGATGTGCATTCGGCGATGGGGAGGAACGTGTGGGCGGGCCCGAGCCCTGCGCGACCCGGGCCCGCTGTCACGCGCCCGGGGCCCGGCCCCCACCCCTCCGAGAAGGCCGCTCCCCGTGTGGGTGCGTGACGTCATCGACCGAACGGCTGCGCGGCTCCCCGTTGGGATGAGACGGGGATCGCGCGGCACGGCCGATCACACGAAGAACGGTAGGCGTGCACAATGCCCCCGCACATGCGCTGACATGGCCATTCGACGATGTAAGCCGACGGGCGCCGGGATGTGTAGAGACGTCACCGGCCGCCGATCACCCATGCGGCGATCTGTGTACGTGTGGAGAAGCCCAGCTTCGCGAGCATGTTGGCGACGTGCCTGGCGACGGTCGCCGGACTGATCACCAGCTCCTCGGCGATCGCCCTGTTGCTCAGCCCGCGCGCGACCAGCTCGGCGATCTCCCGCTCCCTGGCCGTGAGCCTGCTGTCGCGGCTGACCGGCACGACGGGACGGGCCGGCGGCTCGGGCAGCTCGCCGTCGAGCGCGCAGGCCACCGCCTGCTCGGCCGTCATGGCGGCGCCCTCGGCCCACAGCACGCCGACCACGGCCTCGCCCAGCCGGTCGCGGGCCGGTCGCAGCACGTCCTCGGTACGCGCGTCCGGCTGCCGCCCGCCCAGCGTCACCGCGGCCGCCGCCAGCAGCACCGCCCGCCGGTGGTCGCCCTCCGCCGCCACCAGCACCGCCCACGCCTCCAGCCGCCGCGCGATGCCCGCGCGCAGGCCGGCGTCGCGGCTGAGCGTCAGCGCCTCCGTCAGCCTGGCCCGCGCCTCGGTCAGGTCGCCCTCGTCCAGCGCCACCCTGCCGAGGCCGGCCAGGCAGCTCACGATGTGCTGGCGGGCGTCGATGTGGCGCAGCAGGCGCAGCCCCGCGTCGTAGTGCCGCCTGGCCGCCGCGAGGTCGCCGGAGCGCCGCGCCACCTGGGCCAGGCCGATGTGCGCCAGGCTCTGCCCGTAGTGGTTGTCCAGCTCCTCGTGGACGCTCAGCACGTCGCGGAAGTCCCGCCTGGCCTCCTTCAGCCGCCCGTGGTGCAGCCCCGAGCGCGCTCTGACGGCCTTGGCCAGCGACTCCAGCACCAGGTCGCCCGAGCGTCCGGTCAGCTCAAGGGCGCGGTCCAGCAGGGCCTGGTCGCCGGTGAGCTGGGACAGCACGATCGCCCCTATCGTCTCGCCGTACTCGTCGCCGGCCGCCGCGCACTGCTCGTGACCCGCCCGTACGTGCCGCAGCGCCGGCTCGACGTCGCCCGCCGCCAGCGCCAGCTCGCCGCGCAGGATCGTGGCCTGGCCGCGCAGCGCCTCCGGCACCTGCGCGTCGTCGAGGGCGAGCAGCCGGTCGAGCCGCTCGGCCATGTCGAGCTTCCTGCCACTGCCGATCAGCAGGTAGCGGGTGTCGGCCAGCAGGGCGAGCGTCGTCCGCGCCGCACCGGTCGCGATCGACCAGTCGCAGGCCGCGCCCACCTCCGCCTTGAGGCCGTCGAACAGGTTGATGAAGCGCTCGACCACCGGCCACGACGTGCGTACGCCCGGGGCCAGCGCGTGCTTGAACCGCTCCCCCAGCCTCGCCAGCGCGGCCAGGTGCCGCCCGCGCAGCTCGGCCTCCTCGCCCGACTCGGCCAGCTGCTCGAGCGCGTATTCGCGGACGGTCTCCAGCAGGCGGTAGCGGGCCTGCCCGGCGATCTCGCCGTCGAGGACGACCAGCGACTTGTCCACCAGGTCGCACAGCCGCGCCAGCACCTCCTCCTCGGCCAGCCCCGGGCCCGCGCAGACCCACTCGGCCAGGTCGAGGGTCCAGGACGAGCGGAAGACGGCGGTCCTGCGCAGCAGCAGGCGCTCCTGGGAACTGAGCAGCCGGTAGCTCCAGTCGACCGCCGCCCTGAGTGTGCGGTGGCGGGCAGGGGCCGTGCGCGCGCCGCCCGCCAGCAGTCTGAACCGGTCGTCGAGGCGCTCGACGAGCTGGCGTACGGACAGGACCCTGACCATGGCGGCGGCCAGCTCGATCGCCAGCGGCAGCCCGTCGAGCGCCCGGCACAGCTTCTCGGCCAGCGGCCTGGTCTCGTCGGTCAGCTCGAACTCGGGCCGCGCCGCCGTCGCCCTCGTCACGAACAGCCGCACCGCCTCGCTCTCACCGCCGTCCGGCCTGCTGACGGACAGCGGCGGCACCCGCCACACGGTCTCGCCAGGGACGCGCAGCGGCTCACGGCTGGTGGCCAGCACGGTCAGCCCCTTGCAGGCGCTCAGCAGGTCCCTGCACAGCTCCGCGCACTCCCCGATCACCGGCTCGCAGTTGTCGAGCAGCAGGAGCAGCCGGCGGTCGCCGATCGTCTCCGCGAGGTCGCCGGCGATCCCGAGCGCCGCCGCCACGTGCCCGCGCAGCTCCCCCTTGTCGAGATCGGCCAGCTCGATCAGGCAGACGCCCCCGGATCGAGTCGCCGGATGTGCGGTGCCCAGGCGGGAGGCCAGCCGCAGCGCCAGCCGCGTCTTGCCGATCCCGCCCGCCCCGCACAGGGTCACGCACCGGGAGACACCGAGCAGATGGACGAGCTCGTCGAGATCGGACTCCCGGCCCACGAAAGGATTGGGCTCGGCCGGCAGGTTGCTGGGGTCGGCGGTTCGCAGCATCACTGTGAGTGTGACACCAACTACGGTTCGCGCCCAGGGCCCCGCCCACCCCAAGAGCGGACGCCGCGGTCAGGAGAGGGCGGCCTGGATGATCGAGCGGGCGATCGTGGTGACGGCGGTGGCCTGAGGGCCGGGGCGTTCCAGGACGACGCCTACCGCGACCTCCGGGGCGCCGGCGGGGGCGAAGGCCGTGACCAGGGCGTGGTCCTCCGTGAGGGGGACGCTCGTCATCGCCGCGCGGACGCCGGGGGCCGCCGACCGGGTGCCGCCGCGGCGGGGGGTGGTCGCCATCATGGCCGCGAGGTAGCGGGCCAGCGCCGGGGACATCACCGTGCGGTACGGCGCGGGCGCCGCCCGGCTCACCACCGACCGGTCGGGGAGCCGGACGTCCTCCACCAGGTACGGCCGCATCAGCACCCCGTCGTTGGCCACCGCCGCCGACAGCATGGCCACCATGAGCGGCGTGGCCAGGGTCTCGTACCGCCCGATGGCCGCGAGCGCGGTCTGCGACCTGTCGGCGGTGACCGGGTAGCGGCTGCCGGTCGCGGCCAGCGGGATCCGCAGCACGCCCGCGTTGAAGCCGAACGCCTCCGCCTGGTCCCGCAGCAGGTCGTGCCCCAGCCGCAGCCCGATGCCTGCGAAGGCGGTGTCGCAGGGCGACTGGAAGGCGTACACGAGCGTCGGGTGGGCGGAGCCGCAGCCGGTGTCGCGGACGTACGCGGACGAGCCGGGCAGCCGCAGCCGGGGCGGCGCGTCCACCAGGGCCGTCGGCGTGTACTCGCCGGAGGCCAGCGCCGCCGCGGCGGTCACCAGCTTGAACGTGGCCCCGAGCGGATAGAGCCGGTTGAGCGCCCGGTTGAGCAGCGGCCGATCGGGCGACTCGCGCAGCCGCCGCGAGGTCAGCGCGAGCCTGAGCCGGTCGAAGGTGGCCAGCGCGTTGGGGTCGTACGTCGGATGGCTGGCCAGCGCCAGCACGGCGCCGGTCGCCGGGTGGATGGCGACCGCCGCGCCGGGCACCCCCGCGGCGGCGAGCCCGTCGTGGGCGGCCCGCTGCACGCGGTCCCTGATCGTCAGCCGGACGTGGGCGCCCGCCCCGCTGCCCGCGCTGACCATCGAGCGCACCTTGACCCTGGGGTCGTCGCCGGTCAGCACGGCCTCCTGGGCCTGCTCGACGCCGGTCGCCCGGCGCAGCGACACGTGCCCCGTGACGGCCGCGTACCGCTCGCCGAAGGGGTAGACCCGCTGGTAGCGGTAGGGGCCGCCGGTGGTGGGGCGGCTGGTGGCGATGGTGGTGCCGTCGTAGGTGCGGATGTCGCCGCGCGGGTGGGCGTACCTGAGGATCAGCGTGCGCTCGTTCCTGGGGTCGGCGTCGAGCACGCGCGAGCCGAACGACTGCACCAGCGTGATGTGCGCGAGCAGCACGAACAGCATCACCGCGCACAGCATGGCTACGCGGGCCAGGGGCACGTTGATCCACCTCGCCCTCGAACCGGCCATGGTTCGAGGTGTACCAACCGCCCCGCAAAGCGGGAGCTAGAGGACGCTGCGGTAGTAGGAAATCTTGTGGTGGATGTAGCGCTGGCGCTCGACGAGGTTGCCGATCTGCGCCTGCACCGTGCGGTCGTGCTCCTCCAGCAGCTCGATGCGCTCGGGGATGGTGTGGTCGCCGGCGCGGACGAGCTCGGCGAAGCGCAGCATCGTGGCGATGGGCATGCCGGTGTCGCGCAGGCACCGGAGCATGCCGAGCCAGCCGATGTCCTCTTCGCTGAACCTGCGCTGGCCCGCCGCGTTGCGATCGACGCGTTCGAGCAGGCCGATCTTCTCGTAGTAGCGGAGGGTGTCGATGCTGAAGCCGGTCTCTTCGACGACCTCCGCGGGGGTGTACACGCTCACGGGTATCAGGATCCCACCTGGAGTGCACTCCAGGTCAACCGGATAAGGGCGCTGTTGACATGGAGTGCACTCCAGCTTCCACAGTCATGGGCCATGGACATCGCATTGGGCACCATTCCGTTCGGCACGTCCGTCGGCATGGACGAGACCTTCGCCATCCTCGACCGCTACCACGAGGCCGGCGGCACCAGGATCGACACGGCCAACAACTACCCGTTCTGGGTGGAGGGCTGCTCGGGCGACGAGAGCGAGCTGGCCATCGGCGCGTGGCTGGCCGCGCGCGGCACCCGCGACGAGATGGTGATCAGCACGAAGGTGGGGGCGCGGCCGACCGTGCCGGGCGACGTGACGCTCGACTCGGCCGAGGGCTTGTCGGCCGAGGTGGTCGCCAAGGGGGTGGAGGGCAGCCTGCAGCGCCTCGGGACGGACCGGATCGACGTGTACTGGGCGCACGTGGACGACCGGGACACGCCGCTGGAGGAGACGCTGGGGGCGTTCGACGCGGTCGTACGGGCCGGGAAGGCGCGGGCGATCGGGGCGAGCAACATGGCCGCCTGGCGGCTGGAGCGGGCCAGGAACATCTCGGCGGGGCACGGCTGGACGCCGTACACCTATCTGCAGCTCCGCCACACCTACCTGCGGCCGCGGCCGGGCGCCAGGCCGGCCGAGTCCGGTCACCGGCTGGTGAACGACGACACGCTCGACTACCTGGCCGCCGAGTCCGGGATCACGTTGTGGGCGTACAACACGCTGATGTTCGGGGCGTACACGCGGCAGGACCGGCCGATCCCCGACATCTACCACCACCCCGGCACGACGCGGCGGCTGGCCGCGCTGCGCGAGGTGGCGGGCGAGCTGGGCGCCACCCCGAACCAGGTGGTGCTGGCCTGGCTGATCGGCGGCGGCGTGGTGCCCATCGTCGGGGTCTCCACGATGGAGCAGCTGGAGGAGGCGATCGGCGGGGCGCGGCTCACGCTGGACGCGGAGCTGCGCGCCCGCCTGGACGCGGCCTGCTAGCTCTCCTGCCGGCTCATGAGGGCAGGTGGTCGGTGAGGTAGCGGCGGACGAGCTGCTTGCACTCGGCGATCAGGCCGGGGTCGCCGGCCGGGTCGGCTCTGAAGGCCAGCTTGAGCACCGCGTCGGTGGCCTCGATGGCGACGAGCAGGGCCCGGTCGAGCCCCGGGCCCGCGGGGGCGTGGAGGAGGCCGAGCATCAGGTCGCGCAGGCGCTCGGCCACCACGACGCCGTTCTCCTGGGTCTCGTCGAGCGCCCGCTTGCTGCCCCCGACGGCGGGCCCGCCCGGGGTGAGCAGCACCTCGCCGAAGTCGACGACCCCGAACCCGGGCGTGGTGCGTTTCATGTCCACGAACACGTCGATGGCCAGGTCGACGAGGTCGGTCCAGTGGCCTGGGCCGGTCTCCTGGATGCGCTGGACGACGCGCTGGAGGAACGCCTCCAGGTTGCGTCGCGCCAGCGCACGCACCAGGCCCTGCTTGTCGTGGAAGAACTGGTAGAAGGTGCCGATCGGCACCTCGGCGCGGCGGGCGACCTCCTTGGTGGTCAGCGCGTCGTAGCCGACCTCGTCGAGCAGCAGCGCGCACTCGTCGAGCATGCGTTCGACGCGCTCGACGCTCCGGCGCTGGGCGGGGCGGCGGCGCAAGGTACTGGTCATGTCCCCATCCTGACGTATTCCGGTGAGGCCGAGTCAGGATCTCCGACCTCAGATAACATGAGCCCCACTCGGGTAGCAGTGGAGGCCCAGGGATGTTTCTGTGGGGTACGGCCACGGCGGCCTATCAGATCGAGGGCGCGACCGGCGAGGACGGCAGGGGCCCCTCCATCTGGGACACCTTCGCCCGCGAGCCGGGCCGCACCCGCGACGGGCACACCGGCGACGTGGCCTGCGACCACTACCACCGCTGGCGCGAGGACGTCGCGCTCATGGCGGACCTCGGCGTCAACGCCTACCGCTTCTCGATCGCCTGGCCGCGCGTGCTGCCCGACGGCGCGGGCCAGGTCAACGGGCGGGGCCTCGACTTCTACGACCGGCTGGTGGACGCGCTGCTGGCGGCGGGCGTGCAACCGGTGCCGACGCTGTTCCACTGGGACCTGCCGCAGGCCCTGGAGGACCGGGGCGGCTGGCTGAACCGCGACGTGGCGGAGCTGTTCGCCGACTACGCCGGCGTCGTCGCCGCCCGCCTCGCCGACCGGGTGCCGCTGTGGATCACGCTCAACGAGCCGTTCGTGCACATGGCCTTCGGCTACGCCATGGGTCTGCACGCCCCCGGCCACGCCCTGATGACCGGCGCCCTGCCCGCCGCGCACCACCAGTTGCTCGCCCACGGCCGCGCGGTGGCGGCGCTCAGGGCGGCCGGCGCGCGCCAGGTGGCGCTGACCAACAACTGCACCCCGGTCTGGCCCGCCTCGTCGCGGGAGCAGGACGTACGGGCCGCCGAGGCGTACGACATCCTGCACAACCGCCTGTTCACCGACCCGGTGCTGACCGGCGCCTACCCCGACCTGTCGGCCTACACCGGCGACCTCGACTTCGTCAGGGACGGCGACCTGGAGACCGTCTCGGCCCCCATCGACGCGCTGGGCGTCAACTACTACAACCCCACCCGCATCGCCGCCCCCACGGACGAGGGCCTGCCGTTCACCGACGCGGGCATCACCGGCCACCCCACGACCGCCTTCGGCTGGCCGGTCGTCCCCGACGGCCTGCGCGAGCTGCTCACCGGCCTGAAGTCACGCTACGGCGCCGCGCTCCCGCCGATCCTCGTCACCGAGAACGGCTGCTCGCAGCCCGACGTCCCCGGCCCGGACGGCACGATCGACGACGCCGGCCGGATCGCCTTCCTCGACGGTCACATCGCCGCGCTGCGCCGGGCCATGGACGAGGGCGTGGACGTGCGCGGCTACTTCGTCTGGTCGCTGATCGACAACTTCGAGTGGGCCGAGGGCTACCACCAGCGCTTCGGCCTCGTGCACGTGGACCACGCGACGCAGCGGCGCACGCCGAAGCGCTCGTACCACTGGTACCGGGACTTCCTGCGGGCTCAGAACACCGACACGTGAACGTGGTCGTAGTGGTTGGCCGTCACGCCGCCGCGGTTGGACATCGGGTCCCAGCCGCCGCCTGAGCGGATGTCGTAGTAGCGCTGCTTCCAGATGATGTACATGACGCCGATGCGGGCGCCGTTCTTGATCAGCCAGGCGGCCAGCGCGTCGCCGTTGGCCGCGTCGGAGCCGGCGGCCATGGTGCCGCCTCTGGACATCATGAAGTCGCAGGCCCGGCCCTTGCCGTGTTCGCCGGGGTCGCCGGGGCGCAGGCAGCCGACGCCGTACTTCATGGGGAAGTTGGCCATGATCTCCGCGCGGACCTGGATCATGCGCTGGGTCAGGCCCTCGGCGCCGCCGGGCTGCTGGAAGCCATATTTGGCGAGCAGCTTCTCGATGTCGGTGCGCTTGGCCTGGAGCCGCTTGATCTCCTTGGCCATCTTCTCGACCTTCTTGTTGGCGTTGAGCTTGGCCTGCTTGGACTTCTCGATGAGCTTCTTGATGCTCTCGACGCGCCTGGCCCGCTCGTTGGCCATGTACGCCATGTTCGCCGCCTGCCCGAGCACCTTGTACGGGTCGCCGGACGGCGTGATGAGCTGGAGGCCGTCGAGTGGCCCGACCATGTAGGAGGTCTGGGCGATCCGGCTGACCTCCTCCTGGGCGGCCTTGAGCTGGGCCTGCAGCGTGCCGGACGTGGCGCTGGCGCGCTTCACCTGGAGCTTGATGTCCTCCAGGCTCTGGAGCTGGCCGCGGTAGAGCTTTTCGAGCTGGGCCGCCTGCTTGGTGAGCCTGCGCAGCTCAGCGGGTGAGGGATCGGCTGCGGCGGAAGGCGGGGTGGGGAGTCCGAGCAGCCCGGCGAGCACGGCGACGAGAACGGCGAGCCGCCAGATTCTCACACCCGTCCCCTCCCCTCATAGACGGACCGAAACTATAGAAGATGATCTTGATTCCTGTCATCCGAACGACCGAACTGCTGCACCTTTGATGGGGTTTTTTGGCTTTTGTCCGACATAAGCCCGACCTAAAAGTTGGGCCTTCCCGGGAGCGCTCCAAAGGTCTGAGATGGCGATCGATTCCCGTCTCTGCGAAGGGGCAGACCGTGTCTCGATTACTGAAGCTCACCGCGGCCGTCACCCTCGGCCTGGGCACGTCCGTCGTGGTGGTCACACCGCCCGCGCACGCGGCCGTGGCCCCCCTGCCGCCCCGCGACCGCATCGAGCTCTACGAGCTCGACAGCCCGCCGGGCACCGCGCAGCAACTCAGAGAGAAGGGCTTCGACGTCGTCCAGCAGGAGAACGCGGACGGCAAGGAGCACATCGAGCTGACCGCCGACCGTACGGACCTGGACGCCCTGGCCAAGCTCGGCCACCGCCCCGAGCCCGTGCGCAACGCTCAGGGCCAGACCCAGCTGGAGGCCGCGCGGGCGCAGGCCGCCGGCGGCCACACCGTCTTCCGGTCCTACTCCGAGCGCGGCGGCATCGCCGACCAGCTCAAGGCCATCGCCCAGGCCCACAAGGACGTCGTCAAGGTCCAGTCGATCGGCAAGACCCTGCGCGGCCAGGACATCCTCGCCGCCAAGGTCACCACGGGAGCCCGATTGCTGCCCGACGGCCTCAAGCCCTCGACGCTCTACTCGGCCACCCAGCACGCCCGCGAGTGGATCGCGACCGAGGTCGACATGCGGCTGCTCAAGTACGTGGTCGCGAACAAGTCGAAGCTGCGCGACCTGCTCAACAGGGTCGAGCTGTGGTTCGTCCCCGTCGCCAACCCCGACGGCTACGACTTCACCTTCACCGAGGGCAACCGCCTGTGGCGCAAGAACCTGCGCGACGTGAACGGCGACGGCCAGATCACGACGGGCGACGGCGTCGACCCCAACCGCAACTTCCCGACGAACTTCCACTACGACGAGGAGGGCTCGTCGAGCATCCCGAGCAGCGAGACCTACCGCGGCGCGGGACCGGCCAGCGAGCCCGAGACCAGGGCCATGGACGGCCTGCTGCGCCGGATCGGGTTCGAGACGCAGCTCAACTACCACTCCTACGGGCCGCTGCTGCTCTACCCGAGCGGCTTCCAGATCGCCACGGAGACCGCGGACAACCCCATCTACGAGGCGCTGACCGGCGACGACGCCCGGCCGGCCGTCCCCGGCTTCGACCCCGACCTGGGCGCCGAGCTCTACACCACCAACGGCGACACCAACGACCACGCCCACGCCAAGTACGGGACGCTGTCGTGGACGCCCGAGCTGAACGAGGGCTGCGACGGCTGCGGCTTCGTCTTCCCCGACGACGAGGCGCTGGTACAGGCCGAGTTCGAGAAGAACCTGCCGTTCGCGCTCGACGTCGCGAAGTCGGCGGTCAACCCCGTCGAGCCGGTCACCCACCTGGGCAACAGGACGCCCGACTTCGTGCTCGACCCGTTCGAGGTCAGCCACGGCAGGAGCCAGGTCGTCCAGGTCAACGCCAAGCGCAAGCTCGGCCCGGTCCTCCTCAACTACCAGGTCGGCAACGGCCGCACGAAGACCGTCCCGACCAAGGAGTGGAAGGGCGGCGAGCGGTACGGCAAGGGCTACGACCGCTACTACCACCGCCTGCGCGGCACGATCACCGGCACCAAGCCGGGCGACAAGGTGAAGGTCTGGTTCACCTCGATCGGCAGGAAGAGCGGCGGCTTCACCTACACGGTCGCCTCCGACATCGGCGGCAAGGTGCTGGTGCTCGCCGCCGAGGACGTCACCGGCCCCAGCCCCGCCCAGGAGGGCGCCGAGGCCAGATACGCCGGCGTCTACACCGCAGCCCTCCAGGCCGCCGGCTACAGCACCGACGTGTACGACATGGACAAGATGGGCCGCCAGGCCCCGCACCCGCTCGGCGTGCTCAGCCACTACAAGGCGGTGGTCTGGGAGACCGGCGACGACATCATCCCGAGGTCGGAGGGCCAGGTGCCGGGCACCACGTCGAAGGCCGGCGTGGACACCGAGCTGGCCGTGCGCGACTACCTCAACGAGGGCGGCAAGCTGCTGCACGCCGGGAAGTACCCGTCGTACGCGGCCAACTTCAACGGCTCCTACTACTACGAGCCCGACCAGCCGGGCAACCCGGAGTGCACGGTGCCGGACGACCCGCCCTGCATCCCGGTGTTCAACGACTTCCAGCAGTACTGGCTGGGCGCGTACGTGTTCTTCGACGACGCGGGCACCGACCAGGCGACCGGGCAGCCGTACCCGCTGACCGGGGTGGGCGGCGCGTTCGACGGCTTCGCCGCCACGCTGGAACAGACCCACACCAACTCGTTCGTGGCCACCTCCGCGGTGCTGCCCGCCGCGCGGTTCCCCAGGTTCGCCGGCTCGGCCCCGGTGAAGTGGGGCAGGCCAGGTGGTCCGTTCGACCCGCACACCGGCTCCTGGGACGTCTACAGCGGCATCGCGGACGTCTCCTGGAAGCGGCTGACCAGGACGATCGACCTCACCGGCAGGACCAGTGGTGAGCTGTCGTTCTGGACGTCGTACGACACCGAGTTCCACTGGGACTTCCTGACCGTCGAGGCCAGGACGGCGGGCGGCGACGACTGGACCACGCTGCCGGACGCCAACGGTCACACCACCCAGGAGGCCGGCGACAGCTGCCTGGTCGAGAACAGTGGCGGCTGGCGCACGATCCACCCGTTCACGCAGCGCTACCAGGGCGTGGACTGCGAGCCGACCGGCAGCTCGGGCGCCTGGCACGCGGCGTCGGGCAACTCGGCGGGCTGGCAGCAGTGGCGCGTCGACCTGACCCCGTACGCGGGCAGGCAGGTCGAGGTGTCGATCTCGTACATCAGCGACTGGGCCACCCAGGGCGCGGGCGTCTTCCTCGACGACGTCACGGTGACCCTGGACGGCGCGGCGGCCATGACGACCTCGTTCGAGAGCGACCTCGGCGGCTGGGCGGTGGGCGCGCCGCCCGAGGGCACCTCGCCGTCGATCAACGACTGGTTCCGTACGGACCAGGTCTTCGAGGAGGGCGGCGGCATCACCACGGAGGACACCGTCTACCTCGGCTTCGGCGTGGAGAGCGTGACCGGTCAGGCGGCGGGTACGGACCTGCTCAAGAGGTCCATGCGGCACCTGCTCGGCCCCTCGCGCTAGAGCCCATCGAGGGGTGCGGCCCCGCGCCGCGCCCCTCTTGCGTGCACGGACAGAACATGGTTCGGTCACCTTGAGGCACACCTGGAGCAAGCAAGCATTCGGTCAAGCAGGAGGTCCACGTCATGCGCCAGCACGACACGCTGTTCATCGGGGGCGAATGGGTGGCCCCAGCGGGCACCGGGACGATCGACGTCATCTCCCCCCACACCGAGGAGGTCGTCGGCCGGGTGCCCGACGGCACCCCCCAGGACATGGACCGCGCCGTCGCCGCCGCCCGCCAGGCGTTCGACCACGGGCCGTGGCCGCGCATGACGTTCGCCGAGCGGGCCGAGGTGATCGGCCGGCTGGCCGCGATCTACAACGAGCGGCAGGGCGAGATGGCCCAGCTCATCACCGAGGAGATGGGCTCGCCGATCACCTTCTCCAACCTCGCCCAGGCGCCGCAGCCGCTCGGCATGCTGCAGTTCTACGCCGAGCTGGGCAAGACGTTCGAGCAGGAGGAGCAGCGGCCCGGCATCTTCGGGCCGATCACCGTGCGCAGGGAGCCCGTCGGCGTCGTGGCGGCCGTGGTGCCGTGGAACGTGCCCCAGTTCGTCACCATGACCAAGGTCGCGCCCGCGCTGCTCGCCGGGTGCACGATCGTGCTCAAGCCCGCGCCCGAGACGCCGCTCGACGCGTACCTGCTGGCCGAGTGGGCGGCCGAGGCCGGGGTGCCGGCCGGCGTGCTCAACATCGTGGCGGCCGGCCGCGAGGCCGGCGAGCACCTCGTCTCGCACCCCGGCGTGGACAAGGTCGCCTTCACCGGCTCCACCGCCGCGGGCCGGCGCATCGCCGCCATCTGCGGCGAGCAGCTCAAGCGGGTCAGCCTGGAGCTGGGCGGCAAATCCGCCGCGATCATCCTCGACGACGCCGACCTGAACGCCAGCATGGGCTTCCTGTCGATGGCCTCGCTGATGAACAACGGACAGGCGTGCGTGGCCCAGACCCGCATCCTCGCCTCCCGGCAGCGCTACGACGAGGTCGTGGACGCCATCGCCGGCATGGTCACCTCGCAGCCCGTCGGCGACCCCGCCGACCCCGCCACCGGCATCGGCCCGCTCGTCGCCAAACGGCAGCAGGACCGCGTCGAGGGCTACATCAGGATCGGCATGGAGGAGGGCGCCAAGGTCGTCGTCGGCGGCCTCGACCGGCCGCGCGACAAGGGCTGGTACGTCTCCCCCACCGTCTTCGCCGGCGTCTCCAACGACATGCGCATCGCCAGGGAGGAGATCTTCGGGCCGGTGCTCGCGGTCATCCCGTACGAGGACGAGGCCGACGCCGTACGCATCGCCAACGACAGCGACTACGGCCTGGCCGGCACGGTGTGGACGGCCGACTCCGAGCACGGCATGGAGGTGGCCCGCCAGGTGCGTACGGGGACGTACGGGGTGAACTGCTTCATGCTGGAGACCAACGCCCCCTTCGGGGGCTACAAGGCCAGCGGCATAGGCCGCGAGCTGGGTCCCGAGGGGCTCAACGGCTACCTGGAGTACAAGACGATCGCCCGCCTGGGCTGAGGCCGTGCCTGAGAGGGGCCTCCCCCCCGGAGGCCCCTCTCGGGCGGACCTAGCGCGCCCCCGCGACGCTAGGTCCCGCCGGCGGCGGAGCACCATGCGTGACGCGACCGCTACGGACCGACCACAGCAGTATGTCCCACGGCAAGAGCAACGACACTTTGCTCCCCCGGAGACTTTCTCCCGGCGGTTTCCATCCGTACGCCGCAGGATGACGGGTATTACTCAGGAAGGGTGAGTTGTCAGCCACTTGCCGATCCGGCGGATGAGATCGGGGGTCGCCGCCGACTCCGCGTGCCCGAAGCCGGGCTCCACCCACAGCTCCTTCGGCTCCTTGGCGCCCGCGTACAGCTGCTGGGCGTGATCCAGCGGGAAGAAGTGGTCGGCGTCGCCGTGCACGATCAGCAGCGGCACCGGCGAGATGAGCCCGGCCGCCTCGTGCGGCGGCATCGGGATCGGGTCCCACTGCCCGCGCGCGATGCGGGTGCGCTTGGCCACCCTGGCCGCCCACCGGCCGACCGGCTGCTCGATCGCCCAGTGCACCTGCCGCATCGGCCGGGTGCCCCGGTAGTACCAGCGGGCCGGGCCGCTCACCGCGACCACCGCGTCCACGCCGCCGCGCAGCCCCGCGTGCCGCACGGCCACCGCCGCGCCCATGGAGAAGCCCACCACCGCGACCCGCCGGTAGCCGATCACCCTGGCGTGCCTGACCGCCGCCTCCACGTCGAGGATCTCCAGGTCGCCGACCGTGGTCTCGCCGCCGGAGCGGCCGTGGCCCCTGAAGTCGAAGGCCACCACGCCGCCGTAGCGGCTCAGCACGTGGACGATGCGGCGGGCGCTGCGCTCCCGCCACGAGCCGGTGAAGCCGTGCGCCACGACGATGCCGAGATCGGTGCTGATAGAGGGGGTGTGCGCGGCGTCGATGCGGACGCCGTCCTCGGTTCTGAGCATGACGGGGAAGCTGGGCGCGAACGGCATGACACGAGCTTAGATTCGCCGCCCCCCGGTCCTCGCGCGACCCTCCAGCTCAGGGGTGCCGCGGCACCAGATCGGCCATGCTCACCACGATCCGCACCCGCGACTCCTCGGCCGCGTCGAGCGCCTCGCGGACGTTGGAGATCATCACCCGGGCGCCGCTGTCCAGGATGCGCCGGCGCAGCTCGGCCGCGTCGAGATGGGCGGGCAGCGGCCACACCACGCCGCCCGCGGCGATCACCGCATCGGTCGCCACCAGCAGGTCGGGCCCGACCGGCAGGCAGATGAGCACGGTGTCACCCGCGCGCACCCCGCTGCGCCGCAGCTGGACGGCCGCGACCGCGGACCGCTCGTCCAGCTGCTCCTCGGTGAGCTTCAGGCCGGTGCCGGAATCCACCATCACGATGCGCTCATCCATGGGGAACACCGTAAGGAGGGTGACCTGTGCACACATGGGGCGGAATATGCAGATCCGTATGCAGAAGCGGCCGCTCCGTTACTGGGCGGACCTGGGCTGTTCCGCCGCCCACACCGCGATCTGCGCCCGCGAGGTGTAGCCCAGTTTCTCCATGATGTTGGCGATGTGGCGGGCCACCGTGGCCGGGCTGATCACCAGCTCCTCGGCGATCGCCCGGTTGGACAGACCCCGGGTGAGCAGGCCGGCGATCTCCAGCTCGCGGGCGGTCAGCAGCGAGCGCCTGACCGGCTCGGCCGGCGCGGGCGCCGCCGCCGGTGGCCGCGCGCCCTCCAGCACGTGGCGCGCCGCGTCGTACGGGCGCGTCGCCCGCCCCCGCGACCACAACGCGGTGGTGCGGCCCTCGCCCAGCTTCGTCCTCGCCCGGCCGAGCAGCTCTTCGATCCTCCTCGTGGCCGCGTGCTGGCCGATCGACTCGCGCAGGACGGCCGCCGCCGCTGCCGCCAGCACCGCGCCCTCCAGGTCGCCCTCGCACTCGGCCAGCACCGACAGCCCCACCAGGCAACGGGCCACCCCCTGGCGCTGCCCGGTCGCCCGGCCCAGGGCGAGACTGGCGGCCAGCCGCTCGCGGGCCACGCCGAACTCGTGCAGCAGCGCCGCCACCCGGCCGATCCTGGCCAGGCAGCGCGCCAGCTCCAGGTCGCCGCCCAGCTCGCGCAGCCACGGCACGGCCCGCTCGTACTGCTTCTTGGCGGTCACCAGGTCGCCCCTGGCCTCGGCCACGGAGCCGAGCTGGGCGGCGGTGCGCGCCATGATCCAGCGGTGGCCGTGCTCGCGCGCCCGCGCCAGCGCGTCCTCGCCGAGCCGCTGCGCCTCGCGCAGCCGGCCGCGGACCAGCGCCACCGCCGACAGCCCCGCGAGGCCCGCCGCCTGGTTCCATGTGTCGCCCGAGCGGATGGCCAGCGCGAGGCCCTCCTCGGCGTGGTGCAGCGCCGCCTCCGCCCGCCCCATGCGCAGCAGCACCACGACCATGAGGCTGTGCATGACGCAGCGCGGGAACACCTGGTCGGGAGGCAGCCCGGCCAGGCTGCGCCCGGCCATCTCCAGCGACCTGCTCAGCTCGTCGCGCGCTTCGAGACCATAGGCGAGGTACGCCTGCGAGTGGGCGACCTCCTCGGCCGGCACGTCACCGGGGTCGAGCGAGAGCAGCCGCTCGACCCAGCCGACGATCTCCGTCACGTTGCCGCCCAGCGGCAGCAGGCCCGTGCTCGTGCGGCACAGCCGCAGCCCCATGACCACGTTGCTGGACTCGGCGGCCCAGTCGAGCGCCAGCCGCTGGTCGTCCATCAGGCCGCGGCTCGCCCTGGCCGCCGCCAGCCTGCGCGACCACGGCTGCCTGGGCTCCACCATCTCGACGGCGAAGTGGCGCTCCATCAGGTCGCAGAGCACGTGCAGGTGCCGCTCGCGCAGCGCGCCGCGCTCGCCCGCCCGGTCGAGGCGTTCGAGCGCGTACCGCTTGATGGTCTCCAGCATCCAGTAGCGGCCGCGGGCGCCGTCGCAGAGCACCAGTGACTTGTCCACCAGGCCGCCGAGCAGGTCGAGGATCTCGTCGGCCGCGATGGGCGGCGCCGCGCACACCCGCTCGGCCAGCTCCAGGTCGAAGTCGCCGGCGAACACCGACAGCCGCCGCAGCAGCACCTGCTCCCCGGGCGAGAGCAGGTCGTAGCTCCACTCGACGGTCGCGAGCAGCGTGCGCTGCCGGGCGGGGGCCGTGCGCCCGCCGGTGGTCAGCAGCGAGAAGCGGTCGTCGAGGCGGCCCGCGATGCGGGCGGGGCTCAGCACGGTCGTACGGGCCGCGGCCAGCTCGATCGCCAGCGGCAGCCCGTCGAGCGCCCGGCACAGGCGCACCACGTCGGGCAGGCTCTCGGGCCCCAGCCGGGTGCCGGCCGCCGCCGCCCGGTCGAGGAACAGCCGCACGGACTCGGCGTCGGCGGTGGCCTCCTCCGGCACGTCGAGCGGCGGCACCCGCCAGATCAGCTCGCTGGCGATGCGCAGCGGCTCTCTGCTGGTGGCCAGCACGCGCAGCGACGGGCAGGCCGACACCAGCGCCGCCGCGACCTGCGCCGACCTGTCGACGAGGTGCTCGCAGTTGTCGAGCAGCAGCAGGCAGCGCTGGTCGCGCAGCCGGGCGGTGACGGTGTCGAGGAGCGGGGCGCCCTGCTCCTCCGCCACGCCGAGCACCTGGGCGATCTCCCGCTCGACCAGCTCGGGCCGGGCGATCCTGGCCAGCTCGACCAGCCAGACGCCACCGGGGAAGGACGGCACGAGCCCGGCCGCGACCCGCAGGGCCAGCCGGGTCTTGCCGATGCCGCCCACCCCGCACAGCGTCACCACGCGCGTCTCGCCGATCAGCTCGCGCAGGTCGTCGAGGTCACGCTCACGTCCGACGAACCGGTTGGGCTCGACCGGCAGGTTGTGCTGGGGGGAATCTGGCATGTGCTCACCCTGCGTCGCGGAAGGATCACACTCTCGCACAGTGTCGCACTTTTCACAGGCCAAGCGAACTGACGACCGCCCTTTCGTCGACGACCCGCAGGGTGGGGTCGCCCAGCAGCCTCCTGGCCAGGTCGTAGGGGGCGACGACCACCGTGGCCCGCCGTTCCTGCGCCAGCACCCGGCAGCCCACCAGGCTCGGCTCGTGGGCGACCACGACGTGGGCGCCCGCCGTCATCGCTAAATCGATCGTGCGCAGGCCGCGGAACGGCTCGCTGACCGCGCTGATCAGCACGTCGTCCTTGCCGACGACCAGACGGGTGGCGAGCCTGCGCAGGTCGGTCGCCAGCTCGGCGTTGTCGAGCAGCCGGGAGCCGTCGAGCGTGAGCGCGGGCCCGGCCAGCGGGCCGAACTCGACCGCCGCCGGCCCCACCAGCTCGCTGAACGGCCGGGCCCCCGGGACGGGACGGAAGGAGAAGACGAGGTCGGCCTTGACCGCGGCCGGGTCGTAGCGGTCGTAGGTGATCGAGATGCGCGACTCGCCGTGGCTGCCGAGCACGGCGATGCCGCCCGCCCAGGCCACCGCGTGCACCGCCACCGGCAGGGCCGCGCCCAGCGGGACGTCGACGAGCACCCGCTCGCCGTAACGCAGGCCCTGCGCCTGCAGCCCGGCCGCCGCTCTGGTCACCCGTCTGGAGAAGGCCGCGTAGGACAGCACCTCGCCGGTCCTGACGTCGCTCACCGCCGGCTGATCGCCCTGCATCGGTGCCGCCGCCATCACGAGCTCTGTCCAGGTCATGCCGCCAATCTAGGGATCCGGGCCGCACTTGCCATGCGCAGGATTGTGCAGGCCGCTATGTAGTCGCGGGCCGTCGCGGAGGTTCCCGGCTCGCGCCTGCCAGCCGAGGGGATCAACTAGACTTATGAGGTCGCGACTTCGCGCGGCCGCCCCCACGACACAGAGCGAGACGTCATCATGCCTTTGAACAGCCGCGACGACCTGCGGAACATCGCGATCATCGCGCACGTCGACCATGGCAAGACCACGCTGGTCGACGCCATGCTCTGGCAGTCCGGGGCCTTCCGCGCCAACCAGGACGTCGACGACCGCGTCATGGACTCCAACGACCTCGAGCGCGAGAAGGGCATCACCATTCTCGCGAAGAACACCGCCGTCCAGCACGGCGGCATGACCATCAACATCATCGACACGCCGGGCCACGCCGACTTCGGCGGCGAGGTCGAGCGGGGGCTGTCGATGGTCGACGGGGTGGTGCTGCTGGTCGACGCGTCCGAGGGGCCGCTGCCGCAGACGCGGTTCGTGCTGCGCAAGGCGCTGGCCGCGAAGATGCCGGTCATCCTGTGCATCAACAAGGTCGACCGGCCCGACGCCCGCATCAAAGAGGTCGTCGACGAGGTCTACGAGCTGTTCATGGACCTCGACGCCACCGAGGAGCAGATCGACTTCCCGATCGTCTACGCCTCGGCCAAGGCCGGGCGGGCCTCGATGGAGCGTCCCGACGACGGCGGCATGCCCGACTCCGAGGACCTCGAGCCGCTGTTCGACATCATCAAGTCGACGATCCCGGCGCCCACCTACGACCCGAGCGCGCCGCTGCAGGCCCACGTCACCAACCTCGACGCCTCCTCCTACCTCGGCCGCATCGCGCTGTGCCGCATCCACCAGGGGGTCATGCGCAAGGGCCAGCAGGTGGCGTGGTGCCGCACCGACGGGTCGATCCAGCGGGTGAAGATCACCGAGCTGCTGATGACGCAGGCGCTGGAGCGCAAGCCGGCCGAGGAGGCGGGCCCCGGCGACATCATCGCGATCGCCGGCATCCCCGAGATCATGATCGGCGAGACGCTGGCCGACCCCGACGACCCGCGCCCGCTGCCGCTGATCACCGTCGACGAGCCGGCCATCTCGATGACCATCGGCACCAACACCTCGCCGCTGGTCGGCAAGGTCAAGGGCTCGAAGGTGACCGCCCGCATGGTGAAGGACCGGCTGGAGAAGGAGCTGGTCGGCAACGTCTCACTGCGCGTGCTGCCCACCGACCGCCCCGACGCCTGGGAGGTGCAGGGCCGCGGCGAGCTGGCGCTGGCCATCCTGGTCGAGCAGATGCGCCGCGAGGGCTACGAGCTGACGGTCGGCAAGCCGCAGGTGGTCACCAAGGTCATCGACGGCAAGGTGCACGAGCCGGTCGAGCGGCTGACGGTCGACTGCCCCGAGGAATACCTGGGCGCGGTCACCCAGCTGCTGGCCGTGCGCAAGGGCCGCATGGAGCACATGACCAACCACGGCACCGGCTGGATCCGCATGGAGTTCGTGGTGCCGGCCCGCGGGCTGATCGGCTTCCGCACCGAGTTCCTCACCGAGACCCGTGGCACGGGCCTGGTGCACCACGTGTTCGACTCCTACGAGCCGTGGTTCGGCGAGCTGCGCACCCGCAACAACGGCTCGCTGGTCGCCGACAGGTCGGGCCCGGTCACCGCGTTCGCGATGCTCAACCTCCAGGAGCGCGGCACGCTGTTCGTCTCGCCCGGCACCGAGGTCTACGAGGGCATGATCATCGGCGAGAACTCCCGCTCCGACGACATGGACGTCAACATCACCAAGGAGAAGAAGCTCACCAACATGCGCTCCTCCACGAGCGAGGAGACGGAGAAGGTGATTCCGCCGCGGGTGTTGTCGCTGGAGCAGGCGCTGGAGTTCATCCGCGAGGACGAGTGCGTGGAGATAACGCCCGACCACGTACGCATCCGCAAGGTCGTGCTCGACGCCGCCACGCGCGGCCGGGCCGCGGCCCGCGCCAAGCGCGCCTGACGCACGATTCCCTGCAAGCCGCGTTTCGTTTGCTTTATGCCGGCAAAGCGCGGCTTGCTGGTTAGTGACGGCAGTCAACGTGGCGGCTCGGCCACCTGCGATGAAAACGCCCTTCCGGGTCGCGTCGTCAAGAAATGTTGTCATGGGAACAGCTGTAATCACACCGTGACCACATGACATAGAACATTCGCGTTCGCCGGAGAATCATCCATTTGTGGGAAAGCTCCGGACTGCTATCGCGTTCGGGCTGGCTCTGGTGTCGTTCGGGGCGATCGTGTGGTGCACCGTGGCAGCCAGACCCGTAGCGGGGCCCGCACCGCCCCAGGGCACCGCGGCGCCCAACCCATGGGTGGCCGCCGCCGCCCGCGCCGACCCCGAGGTGGGCTGGGCACGTACGGCCGCGACCGAGGTCACGATCGCCGCGGCCGCCGAGGCCGACCTGAACGAGGTGCCCGAAGGGCGCATCGACCCCCGCCAGCGGCAGGTGAAGGTGACCGTCGTGCACCGGCTCACGATGGTCCGCGACGACCCGCTCATCGAGACGCTGCGCCACGGCGCCGGCTTCCCTGCGACGTTGCAGCAGGTCACCGACGCCGCGTTCGGCGCGATCAAGGTGGACGGAGCCGCCCTCGCGCCCACCACCCGCCTCGCGCCGCTGCTCGGCTCGGACCAGCGGGGCACCACCGCCACGTTCACCGTGACGCTGCTGCGCCAGCTCGGCACCGACGCGCTGCTGAGGCTGCACTTCGCGGCGCCGAACGCGTTCCCCCTCATCGTCACGGGCCGCTCCATCGCGGTGCTGCCCGGCGAGTGGGCCGTGCTGCGGCTGGAAGGCATCACGCCGGAGCAGGAGCGGCGGGAGCGGCTGGCGTTCACCGTCGGGGCCTACCCGGTGAGCATGACGCTGGCGCCCGCCTCGTACGGCTTCGCCGACGTGGCCGCGCCCGACGACTTCTCGTGGGCCACCGCGCTCGGCGTGCTGACCGCGATCGCGCTGGCCGCGGTGCTGCTGCGCTCGCTGGGCGAGGGCTGGTGGTCGCGCATCCACAACAGGGAGCTGGGCGCCGGGCTGGCGCTGGCCGCGCCCGCGCTGCTGATCCCGCTGGCCGCCGAGGACTGGTCGGCACTCGCGTACGTGATCCTCTTCGTCGCCGTGCCCCTGCTCGCGCTGCGGCACGCCGGCCGGGTGATCCCGACCAGCCCGCCGTGGACCACCCGCGACCTGCTCGTGATCACCGGCGCGGGCGTGCTGATCGGGCTCGGCATGCTGAGCTGGTCGTGGCTGCACGGCCAGCTCCCCGGGCAGGCCCTGCTGGCCGGCGGCGCGGTGGCGGCGCTCGCGGCGGCCGGCTCGGCGGTCGCGTTCAGCGTGGACCTCGGGGTGCGGCCGGTGATAATCCGGCTGGCGATGCTGTCGGCCGAAGCCGCGATCGGGCTGCTGGCGCTGGCGTTGTGGCTGCGCGCGCTGCTCGGCGGGGTCTACCCGCCCGACAGCATCCGGCTGGTGCTGGCACTCGGCTGGGCGATGATCCCGGTGGCGGCGATGGCCGTGGCGACCAAGCGGTGGAGCCGCCAGGTCGTCGTCGGGGCCGTGCTCATCAGCCTGCTCGTGCAGGGCTGGCCCACCGAGTGGCTGGACGCCGGGTCGTGGAGCCTCGCCGTCTCGCAACCCGAGCCGCGGATCGGCAGCCTCGTGCTCACCCCGATCGTGCGCGGCGTGCTGGGCCTGCTGCTGCTCGGGTTCGTGATGCTGGTGCTGCGGCTGTGGCGGCTCGGCAGGCAGGGCTCGGCCGTCGGTGACCCGGTGGCCGAGTCCACCATGATCGCGGTGCTGATGGTGCTCTACATCACGCCGGGCGGCAGCATCACGCTGGCCGACATCGACGTGCCGCTGCCGCTGCTCGCGATCACCTCGCTCGTCGCCTGGGCCACCGCCCGCTGGCTGCTCACCGGCCCGTGCCCGGCCGTACCCGAGCCCGCCGACCAGGACGAGCACCGCCGGCTCGTCAGGGCCGCGCTGCACCGGCGGCTGCTGCTGGTCTCCGAGCAGGAGCTCTATCGCACGGGACGCACCCGCATCGGCGCGGGCGAGCTGTCGATCCCCGCGTTCGAGCAGCAGCGCAGCGCCCTGGAGGGGGCCATGAACGAGCACGGGAGACACCCCGAGACCGCGTTCGCCACCTCGGCCGGCTGCCCGCCCTGGCACAACGCGGTGCCCGCGTTCACCGTCAGCCTGCTGCTCAGCCTGCCCTTCGCCATCGTGTACGGCTGGCCGGAGGGCGCCGACCTGACCAGCTTCGTCTTCGACAGCCGCTATCTGCTCACCCTGCCGGCGTTCGGCTTCCTGTACGGCTACTTCTACCCGCGCGTACGCGGCACCCAGCCCATGACCAAGGCCCTGCACCTGGCCGCCGCCGCGCTGCTCACCGAGCTGTCGGGCTATCTGCCGACGCTGGCCGAGCCCGACATCGGCGCCTTCGACAAGATGCAGGTGGTGGGGATCGTGGTGGGCCAGGTGATGCTGGTCTGCGTCGGCCTCGGGTTGTTCTGGGAGTGGCGGATCATGCACCTGGCGGGCGAGCCGTGGGCGCGGGTGCGCACGCTGCGCAGTGTGCGCAGCCTCGCCGCCCCCGCGCTGGCCCTGGTGCTGGCCGCCGGCACGACCGCCGCGTCGTCGGCCGCCGGTCAGACCGTGGACCGGATACTGAAAGGCGACCAGGTGACCATCACCGCTCCCCGCTGACCCTTCAGCGGCGGGACAGCTCGCTCCCGCGTACGTGCGTGCACAGCCACTCCACCAGCGGCCCGAAGGCGCGCCACGAGCGCTCGACCCGCGCACGCACCTCGGGCGTGTGCACCCACGGCTCCGGCTCCCACCGCACCCCGGCGTAGATCGAGCGGTGGCGCAGCAGGCCGATGCGCGGATGGTCGTCGTCGAAGCCCCTGGGCCTGGTCTTGAGGCGGTCGCCCATCAGCTCGTAGCCCGCGGTCACCAGCCGCTCGGTGAGCGCCGCCAGCGGCTTGCCCGAGACGTCTTCGTCGACCGCGGCGCGATAGCGGGCCACCTGGTCGGACGCGCCGGTGTAGACGCCGCCCGCGGCGAAGATGCCGGCCGCGCTCAGCTCGACGTAGTAGCCGATGCCGGGCATCAGGCCGACGAAGGCGCCCTGGTGGGTCTTGTAGGGCGACTTGTCCTTGGCGAAGCGCACGTCGCGGTAGGGCCGGAACAGGTGGACCTCACCGAACTCCGGGCCCAGCTCGTCGGCCAGCGCCAGCATGGGCGCGCGTACGGCCTCCTCGTAGAGCTGCTTGTGCTGGGCGAAGTAGGTCTTGGAGTTGTCAGCCTCGAGCCCCTCGTAGAACAGGAACGCCTCGTCGGGGAAGCCGGTGAATCCCATGAGGTCAAGGGTGCCATGCGGCACCGACAACTCAGCGTTCGGTGTACATCTTCCCCGGTGACGGTGTCCTGCCGTACAGCTCCGAGACGGTGACGAAGGTGAAGCCCCTCCTCGCGAGGGTGTCGAGCACCTTCGGCATGGCGTCCACGGTGGTGCGGTGAATGTCGTGCAGCAGCACGATCGAGCCGGGCTTGGCGTGCGACGCCCGTTTGGCGACGGTCTCGGTGACGCGGTCACGCCAGTCGAGGGTGTCGAGGTTCCACAGGATCTGGGCCAGGCCCTCGCGCCTGGTCTCGGCCGCGACCTGCTCGTCGGTCGACCCGTACGGCGGCCGCATCACCCGCATCCGCACCCCGGTGAGCTGCCGCACGATGTGCTCGGTGTGCCGCAGCTCCTGCTTGACCCGGTGCGGCGGCAGCTCGGCGAGCGGCGGATGGCTCCAGGAGTGGTTGCCGATCTCGTGACCGTCGTCCACGATGCGGCGTACGGTGTGGCCGCCCTTGTCGGCCGCCACCATCTGGCCGATGACGAAGAAGGTGGCTCTGACGTCACGGCTGCGCAGCAGGTCGAGCAGCCGCCAGGTGTGCTCGCCCGGCCCGTCGTCGAAGGTGAGTGCCACGCACTTGAGCTTGGAGCAGTCGAAGTTCCGGCTGCGCGGCCAGCCCGCCTGCATCGACACCAGCCTTTTGGCGAACGTCACGGGATCAATGGTGGCGGGCTTGATGGGTGTGACCTTCATGTGCTGGTGCTGGCGTCGCGGCACCGCGTGGGTGACGCAGACGGCCAGCGCGAGCAGGGCCAGCGGCAAGGCCCAAACGCGCATGCTTCCCCCCGGAACGCCGCATGCGGGGGCCTATGGATAGTCCTGGACCGGCACCCCCCGCAGTTCCCTGGCCAGGTCGTCCCACCAGAGTGGGATATCGGCCTGCAATTCCTGGAAGCGGCGCGCCACGCGCATGGCACATCCAAGCGGATCCGTACCCAGATGCCGACGTTTCACCGGTCCTTCCTGCCAACGGTAAAAACCATCTCTATAACGTACGACCAGCCCTATCCACACCGAGATGGTCTCGCCGTCCCCCACCTCGTAAGCGCTGGTGACGCCCAGGCCATGAAGCTCCGCCTGGAGCTTCTCCGTCGCCGCTCGAGCCTCACTCACACGTCACCCCCTGCCGACGTCGCGCCCACCGGGCCGCGGAGCACGGTCGGCGCACACTGGGGATGTACCCAGCCACGGGCCTCAGCCGTCCAAAGCATGGAGTAATCATGAAACTCCACCGGGTCATCCGGAGGGCTTTCGCGCTTATTGATCAGGGATCTCAGGCGTCGTTCGCGGCGCGCGGCTCGGCCACGGCCATGACGAACCTGAGGGCCGCATCGCCCTGGTTGGCGTAGCGGTGGGGGCGGTCGGCGGTGAAGAGCACGGCGGCGTCCTCGCCGACCACGTGGCTCTTGCCGGCCACGATCAGCGTCAGCTCGCCCTGCAGGACGGTGAGCATCTCGCGGGTGCCGGGCGGATGGGCGTCGCCGTCGTGGTGCTCGCCGGGGGCGAGGCGCCAGTCCCACAGCTCCAGGATCAGCGGCATGTCGGCGCCGACCAGCAGCCGCGCCTGGACGTCGCCCTGGTCGAAGGTGACCACGTCGCTCTTCTGGACGACCCGCACCATGGGGACGTCGGCGACCTCCACCAGCCGGGCCACGGTGACGCCGAGCGCGGAGGCGATGCGGGTGAGGGTGGACACGCTGGGGTTGGTACGGCCCTGCTCGACCTGGACGAGCATGCCCCGGCTCACGCCCGACCTGGCGGCCAGCGCGTCGAGGGTGAGCCCGCGGTGGGCCCGCTGGGCGCGCACGTTGTTGGCGATGGCCTGGGTGATCAGCTCGGGGTCTTCCATGTCAGTGCAGTGTAGTGAATGTCTCGTGCAGCGCACTGTACTCTGTACGTTGCACTATTAGTGCAACAGAGAGGACTCCCTCTGGTGACCGTCATCCTGGCAACGGCCTGCGCCATCGTCTACGGCACCGCCGACTTCTTCGGCGGCCTGGCCACCCGGCGCTCGCAGGTGCTCTCCGTCGTCGTGCTCTCCCAGACGGCGGGTCTGGCGCTGGTCCTCGCCCTGCTGCCGCTGCTGCCCGGCACGTACAGCGCCCAGGCGCTCTCCTGGGGCCTCGCCTCCGGCCTCGCGGGGGCGGCCGGGCTGGTGCTGTTCTACCGGGCGCTGGCCACCGGCGTGATGTCCGTGGTGGCCCCCACGACCGCGGTCACCTCGGCCGCGCTGCCGGTCGTGTTCGGCCTGGCCACCGGCGACCGTCCCGGCCCGTGGGCGCTGGCCGGCGTGGTGATCGCGCTCGGCGCGGTGCTGCTGGTCAGCCAGGACGGCTCGGGCGGCGGGAAGGTCACGCCGCGCTCGGTGCTGATCTCGCTGGCCGCCGGCGCGGGCTTCGGCGGCTTCTTCATCCTGCTCGCCATGGCGCCCGACGACGCCGGCATGTGGCCGCTGGTCGGCGCCCGCCTGTCGTCGGTGTCGGTCGTCGCCCTGCTGGCCCTGCTGACCAGGCGCGGGCTCAGGCCGGTGCCGGGCTCGCTGGGCGTCATCGCGGCGGCCGGCGTGCTCGACATGGCGGCCAACGTGCTCTATCTGCTCGCCCAGCGCGACGGCCTGCTCAGCCTGGTCGCGGTGCTCGTCTCGCTCTATCCCGCCAGCACGCTGCTGCTCGCCAACCGGGTGCTCGGCGAGCGGTTGCGCACCGTCCAGATCACCGGCGTGGTCTGCGCACTGGCCGCGGTGGCGCTCATAGCCGTTGCACAGCACCTCTAGCCTTGTTACGTTTCGCCCGTGCGCCCTGACCGGGCACGTTCCGATGGTGGGTCGTTGAAGCACGTCGCGGTGCCGTACGACTCGGAGGAGTCCTTCGTGACTCTGACCGTGCCGCGCGTGCGTTCCGCGCTGGACGAAGGCAGGCGCGTGCTGGTCGTCACCGGCGCCGCCAAGCTCGGCCTGCTGGCCGCGGCGCTCGGGCCCGACGCCGGCCGCATCGACAGCCGCGCCCCCGCCGCCTGGTACGCCCATCCGTACCGGATGCTGGCCGCCTATCACGACTACACCCGCGGCCGGCCCACGCTGGTGATCGGCGAGCCGGCCTGGACGGACAGGAGCGAGCGCGACGTCAGAGAGCTGATCCGGTGCGACTCGGTGCTCAACGCCGCCCTGCACCGCGCGCCCGCGATCGTGATGTGCCCGTACGACGTGCGCCGGGTCCCCGAGCCCGTCGTGGAGTACGGCCCGGTCATCCACCCGGTGCTGCTCGGGTCCGACGGCGAGGTGACGAGCACCCGCTTCGTCCACCCTCAGGACCTGGCGTTCGACGACGACCACGCGCCCCTGCCCGCACCCGCACCCGACGCCCGGATCGTCCGCTTCACGGGACGCGAGCTGAAACGCCTGCGCCAGAGCGTCGGCGACTACGCCAGGGCGGCGGGCATGGACCACGACCTCATCACCTCGCTGGTGATCAGCGTCTCCGAGATCGCCGCCAACAGCGTCGAGCACGGCGCCGGCCACGGCACGGTCGCGATGTGGCTGCGTGAGGGCGAGCTGATCTGCGAGATCGCCGACCCGGGAGGCGCGCTGGACGACCCGTTGCCCGGCTACATACCACCAGAGCCCGAATCCCCTCGGGGATACGGGCTCTGGATCAGCAGGCAGTTGTGCGACTTGGTGGATCTGCGCGCGGAGGACGGTCTGTTACGGGTCCGCCTCCATCTGAGGACGGAGAGGTGAGTCAGGCGGCCCGCTGCGCGGGCAGGCGCACGGCGCCCTCCTCGCGGGCGTACTCCTCCAGCATCCCCCGAAGCTGGCGGCGGCCGCGGTGCAGCCGCGACATCACGGTGCCGATGGGCGTGCCCATGCGCTCGGCGATCTCCTTGTACGCGAAGCCCTCGACGTCGGCCAGGTAGACGGCCACGCGGAAGTCCTCGGGGAGGGAGCGCAGGGCGTTCATGACGACGTTGTCGGGCAGCCGGTCGAGCGCCTCGGTCTCGGCCGACCGCAGACCGGTGGAGCTGTGCGACTCGGCGGCGTGCAGCTGCCAGTCCTCGATGTCCTCGGCGGCGGACAGCTTGGGCGAGCGCTGCTTCTTGCGGTAGTCGTTGATGAAGTTGTTGGTGAGGATGCGGTGCAGCCAGGCCTTGAGGTTGGTGCCCTCGCGGAACTGGTGGTACGACGTGTACGCCTTCGCCACCGTCTCCTGCACCAGGTCCTCCGCGTCCGCGGTGTTGCGGGTCAGGCGCATGGCGGAGGCGAACAGCTGCGACGTCACGGGCACGACGTCCCGCTCGAACCAATCCTGTCGCTGCTCATCGGTCATGGTGATCAATTCATTCCCCCTTGCGCTATCCCCCGTTTCGGCACAAGCCGCCTGACGGCGGTTCCATCATCGCAAGACCCTGGTAAGGGGCGCGTTAGCGAGGTCCGCCTGTGGTCAGTAGGGGTTACGTCCATCTGCTCGCGGCGTGCGTGGTCACGTCCACGGCCGGACAAGTCTCATTATCATAACACTACCCACCCAATTCCACAGGAATAGTGGCGAGTCTCACATGGGATAGCGTATGGCCATGAGATTCGTGGACCGGCATGAGACGGGTACACGCCACTGGGTGGCTGAGGCCATACGCAAGGTCGAGGCCGACGCCAACCGTAGTTGCGACACACATCTGCACGTCTTTCCGCTGCCCCCGCAGTGGGGCGTAAACCTTTATCTTAAAGACGAGTCGGTGCACCCTACCGGTTCACTGAAGCACCGGCTGGCCCGCTCCCTCTTCCTGTACGGCCTGGCCAACGGCTGGATCGGTCCCACCACCACGATCGTCGAGGCGTCGAGCGGGTCCACCGCCGTCAGCGAGGCGTACTTCGCCCGGTTGCTCGGTCTTCCGTTCATCGCGGTCATGCCCGCCTCCACGTCGCCGGAGAAGTGTCACCTCATAGAGTTCTACGGCGGGAAATGTCATTTGGTTGACGATCCGGGTGCGATCTATGACGAATCTCACCGTCTGGCCGCCGAGACCGGCGGCCACTTCATGGATCAGTTCACCTACGCCGAACGGGCCACCGACTGGCGGGGCAACAACAACATCGCTGAATCGATCTATTCACAGATGTCCATGGAGCCCCACCCCGAGCCGTCCTGGATCGTGGTGGGCGCCGGCACCGGCGGCACCTCCTCGACCATCGGCCGCTACATCCGCTACCGCCGCCACCCCACCCGCCTGGCCGTCGTCGATCCCGAGGGCTCGGCGTTCTACCCGAGCTGGGTCTCCGGCGACACCACGGTCACGGCCCCCGGCTCGCGCATCGAGGGCATCGGACGGCCCCGGGTGGAGCCGTCGTTCCTCCCCACGGTCATCGACCGGATGATCGCAGTGCCGGACGCCCGCTCGATCGCCGCCATGCACTGGACCCGCGAGGTGACCGGGCTCGACGTCGGCGGCTCCACCGGCACCAACATGGCGGCCTGCGTGCAGCTCATCGAGGAGATGCGGGCGGCCGGCGAGCAGGGCAGCATCGTGACGCTGGTGTGCGACAGCGGCGACCGCTACAAGGGCACCTACGGCAACCCCGGCTGGCTGGCCTCCCAGGGCATGGACATCGAGCCACACCTTGAGGAGCTGCGCCGGTTCATCAACGGCTAGCGTCGACGCCGAACAGTTCGGCAACGTCGTCCAGCATCGCCTGCGCCCCCTGGATGCCCACCGCGGTCATCCAGGTGAGGTCGCTGACCTCGTGCTTCTTCCCCTTGAGCTTGGCCCACAGCGGGTTGGTGGTGAACTTCTCCTTCGGCCCGTCGGAGGCCGGGTCGGGGTAGGTCGCCACGAAGATGTGGTCGGCGTCGAGGTCGCTGATGCGTTCCTGGCTGACGTTCACCGCGATGGCGTCCTGGGCGGTGGGCTGGCCCTCGGGGCGCGGGAAGCCGACGTCCTTCATGACCAGGCCCGAGTAGGAGTTCTCGACGTACAGGCGGGTCGTGGGCTCGCCGGCGAAGCGCACGATCGAGATGGTGGGCAGCTCGCCCTCCTTCTCCTTGATCTCCTCGCCGATCGTGGCGGCGCGCTCCTCGTACGCCTTGATCCGCGTCTCGGCGAGGTCCTCCTTGCCCAGGGCCTGGCCCATGAGCCGGAGGTTGTCCTTCCAGATGGCCCCGGTCGTCTCGCTGAACACCGTGGGGGCGATCTTCGAGAGCCGGTCGTACAGAGCCTCGTGCCTGACCTTCGCCGAGACGATCAGGTCGGGCTTGAGCGCGATGATCTTCTCCAGGCTCGGCTGCTCCAGCGTGCCGACCGCGGTGGCCTCCTGCCCATGGCTCTGGACGACCGGGCCGAGGTAGTCGGGCAGCTTCGTGTCGATCGACCGGTACGTCGTGTACCCCACGACCGGCGTCTCCAGCGTCAGCACCGCGTCCACGAAGCTCTGGTCGAGCGCGACCACCCGCTTGGGCTGCGCGGGGATGACCGTCTCCCCCATCGCGTGCCGCACGGTCCTGAACGGCGCCGCGCTCTGCGAAGGGGCGGGGCCGGGGTCCGCCGAACCACCGCAGGCGGCCAGTCCCACCAGCAGAACGGCGCCGACCAGCACGCGCAACGGTTTCATCGGATCCCTTTCCCCGAAGTAAGGTAAGCCTAAATTAGGTTAGCCCTGCCTAAGCTGGCATACTTCAGCGGGATCGGGCAAACGTCAGGAGGGCATCGGGTGAGCGCAACCGCCGTCGCCCCGCGCCTCCACGGCATCCAGCGGCGCCGGTTCGGCCTGCTGGCCGCCCTGCTCGCGGCCGTCGCCATCGGTGTGCTGCTGAGCATCACGATCGGGTCCAAGTCCGTGCCGCTCACCGACGCCTGGCACGCGATCACCGCCCCGACCGGCACCGAGAACGACATCGTCATCCGCTCCCTGCGGCTGCCCAGGACCGCGCTCGGCGTCATGGCCGGCGTCGCGCTCGGCGTGGCGGGCGCCCTCATGCAGGGCCACACCCGCAACCCGCTCGCCGACCCCGGCCTGCTCGGCGTCACGCAGGGCGCCGCGTTCGCCATGGTGTCGTCGATCATCCTGCTCGGCACGTCGAGCCTGCTCGCCTACATCTGGTTCGGCCTCGCCGGCGCGCTCGTGGCCAGCGTCGCGGTCTTCGCGCTCGGCATGGTGGGCGGCAGGGGCGGGCCCACGCCGGTCACGCTGGCCCTCGCCGGCACCGCCGTGAGCGCCCTGCTCTACGCGCTGACCTCGGCCATCGTGCTCCTCGACGAGCAGGCGATGGACGTCTTCCGCTTCTGGCAGGCCGGCTCCATCGCCGCCAGGGGCGCCGACGTGGCCTGGCAGGTGCTGCCGTTCATCCTGGCCGGGTTAGTGCTCGCGATGATCAACGCGCCCGGTCTCAACGCGCTCTCCCTCGGCGAGGACGTCGCCCGCAGCCTCGGCCAGAACATCGCCATGACCCGCACGGTCGGCGTCGCCGCCGTCACCCTGCTGTCGGGCGCGGCGGTGGCCGCCTGCGGCTCGCTCGCCTTCGTCGGGCTCATCGTGCCCCACCTGGCCAGGCCGCTGTCCGGCACCGACCACCGGTGGCTGCTGCCGTACTCGGGGCTGATCGGCGCCGCCCTGCTGCTGGTCGCCGACGTCATCGGCCGCGTCGTCGCGCCGCCCGGCGAGCTGGAGGTGGGCGTCGTGCTCGCGCTGCTCGGCGCGCCCTTCTTCGTCGCCCTGGTACGCCGCAGAAAGCCCGTACGCCTGTGATGACCACCCTCCCCCTGCGACTCGGCGGCCTGTCCTGGCGGCTGCGGCTGCGCGGCGTCGCCGTCACCGTCACGGGCGCCCTGCTGCTCGCCCTGCTCATGGCCCTGAACATGCGCATCGGCGACATCGACATGACGCTGCCCGAGGTGCTCGCCGGCACGTTCGACGCGGGCAGCCCCGCCCACTTCGTCATCATGGAGCTGCGCCTGCCGCGCGCGCTCACCGGCGCCCTCGTCGGCGCCGCGCTCGCGCTGTCCGGCGCCATCATCCAGTCGATCGCCCGCAACCCGCTCGCCAGCCCCGAGATCCTCGGCGTCACCACCGGCGCCTCGGTCACGGTGGTGGCCGGCGTGGTCTTCAGCGGCAGCGTGTACGGCGGCGTCAGCGGCCTGCTGGCCGGCCTCGGCATCCCGGCGCTCGCGCTGCTGGGCGGCCTGATCGGCGCGGCCATCGTGTACGGCCTGGCCTGGCGGCGCGGCCTGGACGGCTACCGCCTGGTGCTGGTCGGCATCGGCGTGGCCGCGGTCTTCACCAACGTCAAGTTCTGGCTGCTGACCGTCGGCGACGTCAACGACACCGGCCGCGCCATGGTGTGGATCAGCGGCTCGCTCAACGGCCGCGGCTGGGAGCACGTCGTCCCGACCGCGCTGGCCCTGGTCGTGCTGGTGCCGCTCACCCTGCTCGGCACCCGCTCGCTCGACGCCCTGCGCTTCGGCGACGACACGATCACCGCGCTCGGCGTCCGGACGAACCTGGCCAGGGCCCTGATGATCCTGGCCGCCGTGCTGCTGGCCGCCGTGGCGACCGCGTCGGCCGGGCCGATCGCGTTCGTGGCGCTGGCCTCGCCGCAGATCGCGCTGCGCCTGGTCCGCTCCGGGCAGCCGCCGCTGCTGTGCTCGGCGGTCGTCGGCGGGGTGCTCACCACGGGCGCCGACCTGCTCGCCAGGTCCCTGTTCTCCCCCATCGAGCTGCCCGTCGGCATCGTCACCGCCGTGCTGGGCGCCCCCTACCTGATCCACCTGATCTGGAGGTCGCGAAAGTGAGACTGCAGGCCGCCGACGTCAAGCTCGGGTATGGCGACCGCCTCATCGTGGACGGGCTCGACCTCGGCATCGAGGCGGGCACGGTGACCACCATCATCGGCCCGAACGGCTGCGGCAAGTCGACGCTGCTGCGCGCGCTGGGCCGGCTGCTCAAGCCGCAGGGCGGCGAGGTGCTGCTGGACGGCAAGCGCATCGACAAGATCCCCACCCGCGAGGTGGCCAAGGTCCTCGGCGTGCTCCCCCAGTCGCCCACCGCCCCCGAAGGGCTGACCGTCGCCGACCTGGTCGCCAGAGGACGTCATCCGCACCAGACCTGGTACCGCCAGTGGTCGTCCGACGACGAGGGCGCGGTCGCGGCGGCCCTCGACATGACGGGCCTCGCCGACCTCGCGGAACGTCCGCTCGACGAGCTGTCCGGCGGGCAGCGGCAGCGGGCGTGGATCTCCATGGCCCTCGCCCAGGGCACCGACCTGCTGCTGCTCGACGAGCCGACCACGTTCCTCGACCTGGCGCACCAGGTGGAGGTGCTGGAGCTGGTCCGGCACCTGCACGAGGAGGGCGGGCGCACGGTCGTCATGGTCCTGCACGACCTCAACCTCGCCGCCCGCTACGCCGACCGCCTGGTCGCCATGCGCTCCGGCCGGGTGATCGCCTCGGGCAACCCGCACGAGGTGCTCACCGAGGAGCTGCTGCGCGAGGTGTTCGAGCTGGACGCCAAGGTCATCCCCGACCCGGTGGCCGGCACCCCGCTGGTCGTCCCGATCCGCCCGCTCTGATTCAGCCGTCGGCCGGCTCGGCCAGCGCGGCCCGGACGTCCGCGTCGTCAGGAGCCAGCTCCGCGGCCCTGAGCAGGTCCTGGCGGGCCTGCCCGGTCAGTCCCGCCGCGCGGTACGCCAGCGACCTGTTGAACAGCAGCTCCGCCGTCTCCCCCAGCTTCAGCGCCCGCGTCAGGTCGGCCACCGCCAGCTCGTTGTCGCCCCGCTCGTACGCCAGCTCCGCCCGCCCCGCCCAGGCCGCCACCAGCTCGGGATCGAGCTCAAGCGCCCGGTCGAAGGCCAGCCGCGACTCTGGGTAGCGCTCCTCGGCCAGCTCGACCTGTCCCAGCACGCACAGCAGGTAGGGGTCGTGCGGGGCCAGGGACAGCCCGCGCTCGACGTCCTGCCTCGCCCGTGCGTAGTCTCCGGCGGCGACGTGCAGGCCGCAGCGGTTGACGTACGCGGGGCCGAAGTCGGGGTCGAGCTCCAGCGTGTGGTCGAGGTCGGCGAGCGCGCCTCCCAGGTCGCCGGCCGCGTAGCGGACCTCGGAGCGGTTGTAGTACGCCTCGGGGAAGGGCGGGCTGAGCCGCATCACGCTCTCGTAGTCGGCCAGCGCCTCGGCCGAGCGGCCCATGGCGTGCAGCAGGTTGCCCCGGTCGAGGTAATAGTCGGGGTAGCCGGGGTCGGCGGCGATCGCCCGGTCGTAGCCGGCCAGCGCCTCCTCCCTGCGCCCGCCGAGTGCCAGCAGCTGGGCCCTGTTGGCGTACAGGATGAGCTTGTGGATCGGGTGCTCGTCGCGCAGGTGCGTCTCGGCCAGCTCGATCGCCTGCGCCACCAGGTCCATGGCCGACTCGCGGCGGCCCCTGCGCAGCTCGACCAGGGCCTTGCCGTTGAGGTCGAAGCCGAGGTGGAAGGCGCGCTCGCGGGGGTCGGGCAGCAGCGAGGTGATGGTGACGGCCTCGTTGATCCAGGCCAGCGCCTGTTCGGGGTCGCGGGCCGCCGGGTCGTGGTGACGGACGAGGATCATGGCCGTGGCGTACGCGATCGTCGCACGGTGCTTGGGGTCGGTGCTCAGCCGCCTGGCCCGGTCGTACAGGTCGCGGGCCTCGTCCTCGCGCTCGATCGCCTCCAGCGCGGCGGCGACCCGCTGCACGAGGACCTGCCAGCGCTCCGGATCGTCCTCGTACGCCAGCCCGCGCAGCACCTCGAGGCCCGACTCGGCCATGGCGTGGTGGAAGCCCTCGTCGCGGTAGCGGTCGAAGTCGGCCCGCAGCGGCCCCGAGCCAGGCGCCGACGGTCCCTCCTCGACGCGCAGCAGGGCGGGGTCGAGCCGGCGCCGCAGCACGGCCACCAGCTCGGTGTCGGTGTGGTCGGCCTCGCCCAGGTTCGTCACGCGCAGGGTGAGCGGCCCGGTGCGGGTCAGGTGATCACGGACGAACTCCGCCAGCCCGTTGGCCATCCGCAGGCTGCGCCGCGCGCCCGGCACCAGCACGCGCTGCGCTCTCGGCAGGTCGTCGGCCAGCGAGTGCCGGCGTGCGGGCACGACGTCCCGCAATGAGGGCGCGGCGGCCCTGATCTCGATGTCGTGCGCGGCGACCAGCTCAGGCGCGCTTTCCAGCGCGGCGGGAACGAGCCGCGCGAGCAGGGCCGAGGCCAGCGTGTACGGGCCGCCGATCCGGCGGTCCGCGTCGATGAGGATCGTCTCCACAGGGGTGGTTCTGCTTCGGCCGGCGCCCCCGCGGAGACGCCGGCCCGCGCAGCTCAGGCGCTGTGCCTCGGAGCCGCCGCGGCGGTCGGCTTCACAGTTCCTGGCCGGTGGACGACGATCTTCTTCATGAGCGGCCTTTCACGTTCCAATGGGACCGAACGATCTTTGATGACGATATATGTCAACACAAGAAAAACCGGTCGATCAAGGCTTATCTGGTAAGGGCTCCTTCACCTTGAATTACGGCGCAACCGTAACTCACTCCCCCAAAATCGCGTCCACGAATACTTCGGGGTCGAAGGGCGCCAGATCATCAGGCCCCTCGCCCAGCCCCACGAGCTTCACCGGCACGCCCAGCTCCCGCTGCACGGAGATCACGATGCCGCCCTTGGCGGTGCCGTCGAGCTTGGTCAGCGCGATGCCGGTGATGTTGACCACCTCGGCGAACACCTGCGCCTGGCGCATGCCGTTCTGGCCGGTGGTGGCGTCGAGGACGAGCAGCACCTCGTCGACCGTGGCCTTCTTCTCGATGACCCGCTTGACCTTGCCCAGCTCGTCCATGAGGCCGGTCTTGGTGTGCAGGCGGCCCGCGGTGTCGACGATGACCGTGTCGACCTTCTCCTCGATGCCCTTGGCCACCGCGTCGAACGCCACCGACGCCGGGTCTCCGCCCTCGGGCCCGCGCACGGTGTCGGCCCCCACCCGCTCGCCCCACGTCTGGAGCTGGTCGGCGGCGGCGGCGCGGAACGTGTCGGCCGCGCCCAGCACGACCTTCTTCCCGTCGCCGATGAGCGAACGGGCCAGCTTGCCGGTGGTGGTGGTCTTGCCGGTGCCGTTGACGCCCACGACCAGCACGACCGCCGGCCGCTCACCGTGCTTCTGCACCCGCAGCGTACGGTCGAGGTCGGGGTTGACCTGGGCGAGCAGCTGCTCGCGCAGCAGGCCGCGCACCTCATCCTGGCTGCGGCTGCCGAGCACCTTCACCCGGGTGCGCAGCTCCTCCACCATGACCTGGGTCGGCGCGACGCCCACGTCGGCGCTGATCAGGCTCTCCTCGATCTCGTCCCACACCTCGTCGTCGAGGCGGTCGCGCGAGAGCAGCTCGAGCAGGCCACGGCCGAGCGCGTTCTGCGAGCGGGCCAGCCGCGAGCGCAGCCGCACCATGCGGCCCGCCGACGGCGGCGGCGTCTCGACCTCGGGCTCCTTGATGAGCGGCTCGGCCGGCTTGACCTCAGGCGGCGGCAGCGTGGTGGTCGCGCCCTCGGCCTCCTCACCGGCGCCGGCGGGCCGCTTCGCCTCCTCCTCCGGCAGCACCGGGGTCTCCGGCGGCTTGACCGGCGGGGCCGCCTTACGGCCCGGCCTGAACAGCAGGAACAGACCGCCGACCGCCAGCACGGCGACGACGGCCACGATCACGATCACACCGAGGTAACCATCCACAAGATGTCAGTTTTCCAGATCGTCCGGCATGGTCACGCACAAGGCCACACCGATCAGGCGGACTCTCGCTCCCTGAGCCGCTGGCTGACCACCTGTGTCACGCCGTCACCGCGCATCGACACGCCGTAGAGGGCGTCGGCGATCTCCATCGTGCGCTTGTTGTGGGTGATGACGATGAGCTGTGAGCTCTGCCGCAATTCCTCGAACAGGGTCAGCAGCCGCTGCGTGTTGGTGTCGTCGAGGGCTGCCTCGACCTCGTCCATGACGTAGAACGGCGACGGCCGCGCCTTGAAGATCGAGATGAGGAACGCCACCGCCGTCAGCGAGCGCTCGCCGCCCGACAGCAGCGACAGCCGCTTGACCTTCTTGCCCGGCGGCCGCGCCTCGACCTCGATGCCCGTGGTCAGCATGTCGGACGGCTCGGTCAGCACCAGCCGGCCCTCGCCGCCGGGGAAGACCCTGGTGAAGATCTGCTCGAACTCGCGGGCGACGTCCTCGTAGGCCGAGGCGAACATCTGCTCCACCCGGTCGTCGACCTCCTTGACCACGGTCAGCAGGTCGCGCCTGGTCTTCTTGAGGTCTTCGAGCTGGGAGTTGAGGAACGCGTGGCGCTCCTCCAGGGCCGCGAACTCCTCCAGCGCGAGCGGGTTGACCTTGCCGAGCTGGTTCATCTGCCGCTCGGCCGCCCTGGCCCGCTTCTCCTGCTCCTCGCGTACGTAGGGGACCGGCGGCTCGCCCGGCACCGGCGCGTCGGGCCCGTATTCGGCGACCAGCGCCTCGGCCTCGACGCCGAACTCCTCCAGCGCCCGCTGCTCCATCTGCTCCAGGCGCAGCCGCTGCTCGGTGCGGGCCATCTCGTTGCCGTGGACCCGGTTGACCAGCTTGTCGAGCTCCTGGCCCAGCTCGCGGACGCGGACCCTGACCTGCTTGAGCTCGGCGTCGACCGCGACCCTGGCCAGCTCGGCCTCGTCGCGCTCGCGCTCGGCCAGCGCGATCGACCGGGCCAGCGCCGCGAGCACCTTCCTCGCGCCCTTGCTGACGGCCTCGGCCAGCGCCGCCTGACGCCTGCGCCTGGCCCGCTGAGCGGCCGCCTGGGCGCGTTCCTCGCGCTCGCGCCGCGCGGCCCGCAGCAGGCCGTCGGCGCGGCCCTCGATGCCCTTGACGCGCTCCTCCGCGGTGCGCACCTGGAGACGGGTGTCCATCTCGCGCTGCCTGGCCGCCTCACAGGCGCTCGCCAGCTCGTCGCGCAGGTCGGTGGTGGGCTCGGACTCCAGCTCCTGGGCGTATTCGGCCTCGGCCAGCCGGACCTCCAGCTCGGCCAGCTCCTCAAGCCGCTCGGTGCGGGCCTCCTCGGCCCTGGCCACGCTCGCGGTCAGCCGCTCGGCCTCGTCGCGGGCGGCGCCCGCGGCGGCCTCGATCTGTGCCAGCCGCCTGGCCGCGGCCGCGTTGGCCTGGTCGGCCTCGCGCTGACGACCCCTGATCTGGTCGAGCGCGCCTTGCGCGGCGCTCACCCCGGCCTGGGCGGTGGTGACGGCCGTCTGCGCCTCGTTGACGCGGGCCTGGGCGGCCTCCAGAGCGGACTGGGCGGCCTGCTCCGCGGCCATCGCCTCATCCAGCGCCACGGCGCTCTGCTCGGCCCTGGACTCGGCCGCCTCGAGGTCGGCGACGGCCTCGTCGAGCGCGGCCCGCACCTGCAGCACGGAGGTGCCGCCGCTGGACCCGCCGGTCGCCAGGTGGGCGCCGACGAGATCGCCGTCTTTGGTGACCGCCCGCAGCTCGGGATGCCGCTCGACCAGCGCCCGCGCGCCGTCGAGATCGTCGGTGAGCACGACGCCCGCCAGCACGTGGTCGAGCGCGGGCCGCAGATGCTCGGGCACCGTCACCAGGTCGGCCACCCACCGGCCACCGCCCGGCGCCGCGCCACGCGGGTCTCCTCCGTGGCCGTTCGCGAGCGCCACCAGGAGCGTCGCCTGGCCGGTGCCCTGGGTGCGCAGCAGCTCAAGGGCCTCCACGGCGGTGTCGAGCGACTTGACCGTGACGGCCTCGGCGACCGGCCCGAGCACGGCGGCGACCGCCTGCTCGGCTCCCGGCGTCACCTGCATCGAGGCGGCCAGCGGTCCCAGCACCCCGCCGAGGTCGGCGTCGAGCAGCGCGGCCCCGCCGTCGCCCTTGGCCAGGCTCATCTCCAGCGCGTCGCGGCGGGCGGCCAGCGCCGCCACCGCGCGCTGCGCCTCCTGGTCGGCGGCGCGGGCGGTGCCCACGCCCGCCTTGGCGGCCTGTACGGCGGCACGCGGCGCGTCGAGACCGGAGCGCGCCTCGTCGGCCGCCGCGCGGGCCTCGTCGGCCACCGCCTTGGCCTCCTCGACGGCGGCCTGCGCCGCGGCCAGCTCGTCGGCCAGCCCGGGATCGACGGCGGGCTCCTCCAGCCGCTGCGCCTCCAGGTCCTCCCTGGCGCGGCGCTCGCGCTCGGCGGCGTCGGCCACGGCCTGGCGCAGGCGGCCGATCTCCTCCTCGGCGGCCCGCGCGCGGCTGCGTACGGAGTCGACCTGGCCGCGCAGCTTGGCCAGGCCCTCGCGGCGGTCGGCGGCGGCCCTGGCGGCCAGCGCGAGCCGCTGCTCCTCGGCGCCCAGCTCGGCCTCGGCCGCGGCCCGCCGCTGGACGGCGTCGTCGAGCAGCTCCTGGGCCTGCTCCAGCTCGGCCCGCAGCAGCTGCTCGCGCTCGCGCACCTCGGCGGCCTCGCGCTCCAGGTCTTCGGGGTCGCGCCCGCGCCGCTCGATGGCGGCGGCGTCGAGCGCGTGGCGGTGGCGCTCGGCGGCCAGCTGCTCAAGGCCGGTGGTGCGCTCGCGCAGCGAGGAGAGCCTGAAGTAGGTCTCCTGGGCGGCGGACAGCCGCGGCTGGGTCTCGGCCTCGGCCGCCTCCAGCGCCGCCTCGCGCTGCTGCGCCTCGGCCAGCTCGGTCTCGACCTGCCGCCGCCTGGCCGTGATCGCGGCCTCGTCGGCGGCCTCGCGCTCAAGCGTGGCGCGCAGGATGCAGACGTCGTCGGCCAGCAGCCGGAGCCTGGCGTCGCGCAGGTCGGCCTGGATGACGGCGGCCTTGCGGGCGATCTCGGCCTGCCGGCCCAGCGGCTTGAGCTGGCGGCGCAGCTCGGTGGCGAGGTCTTGGACGCGCGTCAGGTTGGCCTGCATCGCGTCGAGCTTGCGCAGCGCCTTCTCTTTGCGCTTGCGGTGCTTGAGCACCCCCGCGGCCTCTTCGATGAACGCCCGGCGGTCTTCGGGACCCGCGTGCAGCACGGCGTCGAGCTGGCCCTGGCCGACGATGACGTGCATCTCGCGGCCGATGCCGGAGTCGGACAGCAGCTCCTGGATGTCGAGCAGGCGGCAGGTGTCGCCGTTGATCGCGTATTCGCTCTGCCCCGACCTGAACATCAGCCGGCTGATCGTGACCTCGGTGTAGTCGATCGGCAGGGCGCCGTCGCTGTTGTCGATGGTCAGCGTGACCTCGGCGCGGCCGAGCGGCGGCCGGTTGGCCGTGCCGGCGAAGATGACGTCCTCCATCTTGCCGCCGCGCAGCGACTTGGCGCTGTGCTCGCCCATGACCCAGGCCAGGGCGTCGACGACGTTGGACTTGCCCGAGCCGTTGGGGCCGACCACGCAGGTGATGCCCGGCTCGAAGCGCAGGGCGGTCGCCGAGGCGAAGGACTTGAAGCCGCGCAGGGTGAGGGTCTTCAGGTACACGAGCGCGACCCCCTCTCCCCGGAACGGACTTCGGAAAAGCCTACTGGTCCCGGCCGCCGCGAGTGGGCATCTGCCGCAGGGACCGCGCTTGACCTCGCAGCCGTGGGTTCAGGGCAAATAACAAGGGACGCCTCTTCGAGACGTCCCTGGGTCTTGCGCTCCGATCACTCTCAGGTGAGTGCCGGCTCGCGCTCCTGCATGCGGCTGAGTGCCTCGTCGCGGGTTTGCGCCGCAAGAGCGTCATTCGTGGCCTGAAGTCGGATGAGTTCTGCCTCCAGATCCCGGATACGCTGCTGCAGGCGGCGCATCTCCGAGACCATTCGAGGGTCAGGACCGCCGACGTGGCCGAGTAGAGCCTTCGCCATGGTAAAGGGTCCTCCACGCTGAGTGACCAGACTGGTTCGCGCACTTCTATTCCGCGGGAGGGGTGCGCGTGGTACCTAACAAGAGTCGCACCGGCAGTGTGGGCGGTCAAGTCGATCGAACCGCTGAGCCCTACTGATGGGCACTCCCGACATACAACTATACCCTATTTGGGCGGTTTAGCGAAACGAGCTACCTTTCCACAAACCCCCCCAAACTACCTCGGGGTTCGCTCCAGCGTTCCACTACTCCATCCACTCTGCCCGGCGTGTCGCAACCTCTGAGCAGCTCCAAGAGCTTGACGCACGCCTCGCGCGGCCCCTCCGCGACCACCTCCACGCGGCCGTCGTCGGTGTTGCGCGCCCAGCCGGTCAGACCGAGCTCCAGCGCACGCGAACGCGTCCACCAGCGAAAGCCCACACCCTGCACCCGGCCGCGCACCCAGGCGGTCAGCCGGGCATCGGCACCGCTGTCAGGCATCCGGACTCCTTCGTGGATCAGGCCACCAGGGCGGGCGCCGCGTTCGCGTTCGCGACCGCGGACTCGTTGAACGCCCTGACGGCCGCCGTCTCACCCGACTTCGGCCAGGCCAGGCCGAGCACCGAGGCGGGCAGCCCGGTGACCGGCACGAAAGCGATGTCGGGCCTGGCGTGCTGGGCAGCCGTGGGCGTGCAGAAGAGCATGCCGCCCCGGTTGAGCGCCACCTGGGTCAGGCCCTCCTGCGTGGTCGCCACCTTACCGGCCTGCGAAATCGTCCGGCCTGAAGGGGTCCTCGGCGGCGCGATCCGCTCCCGCCAGGAGCGCGGGGCGGGGCCGTCCACCCCGATCAGCGGCACCGAGGCCAGCTCCTCCGCCTCGATGACCGTCCTGCCCGCCATCGGGTGGCGTACGGACAGGCCGAGCCGGTAGGAGACCCGGTTGAGCGGCTCGCCGGTGACCAGGTCGGGCTCGTCCACGGGCAGCAGCGTGAACGCGATGTCCACCTCGCCGGCCCGCAGCCTGCCGAAGGGGTCGGACAGCGGGATCTCGATCAGCTCGACCTCGCTGCCCGGGTTGCCCCGCTCGAACGCGCGCACGCTGCCCGTCACCACGTCGGTCGGCGTGGCCAGGAACCCCACCCTGAGCACCCCCGTCACGCCCCTGGCCGCCGCCCTCGCCCGCCGCACGGCCTGGGAGAGGCCGTCGTAGGAGGGCCGCAGGTCGGCCAGGAACCGCTCGCCGAGCGGTGTCAGGCGGACGCGCCGGCTCGTCCGCTCGAACAGCCGGCCGCCGATCCTGGTCTCCAGCGAGCGCACGAGCTGGCTCACCCGGCCCGGCGACAGGTAGAGCCGCTCGGCCGTACGCGCGAAGTGCAACTCCTCGCTGAGGACGACGAAGCACTCCAGCTCCCTGAACTCCATCGGCACCTCCGCGCCCGGATCGCTTAGCCTGCCTAAACCAAGCCTTCGAGCTTCGTCATTGTTCCCGCTCCCGGGCCGCACGAGGCTGAGCGGCATGACGATGACCGATGTTCCGAGCGCCGTACGCGCGCACTGGCTCGCCGTGACCTCGGTCGCGGTGGGCACCTTCACCGTGGTGACCAGCGAGATGCTGCCCGTCGGGCTGCTGACCTCGATCGCCGCCGACCTCGGGGTCTCGGCGGGCACGGCGGGCCTGGCGATGACGGCTCCCGGGCTGGTGGCCGCCGTCGCCGCGCCCGCGCTGGCGTTCACCACGCGCCGCATGGACCGGCGGCTGCTCCTCATCGGGCTGATGGCGCTGCTCGGGGTGGCGAACCTGATGGCCGCCGCCGCACCCGACAACGCCGTCATGCTGGCCGCCAGGGTGCTGACGGGAGTGAGCATCGGCGGGTTCTGGGCGTTCGCCGCCGCTCTGGGATCGCGGCTGGTGCCCGAACGCTCGGTCGGGCGGGCCACCTCGATCATCCTGGGCGGGGTGTCGGTGGCGTCGGTGCTGGGAGTTCCGGCGGCGACGTTCGTGTCGTCGTTCGCGGGGTGGCGCAGCGCGTTCGTCGCCGCCGGCGTGCTCGCGCTCGGGTTGCTCGCGGTCCTCGCCGCGACGCTGCCGCCGTTGCGTCCCCCGGCCGAGGAATCGGGGCCCGCGACGCGGGAAAAGCGCTCCTCGTGGCTCTCAGGGCCGCTCATCCTCGTCCTGGTGCTCACCGCGCTGACCATCTCGGGGCACTTCGCGGCCTACACCTACGTACGCCCGTTCCTGGAGCAGGTCTCAGGCGCCGGCCCCGCCCTCGTCGGCACCGCGCTCCTCCTGTACGGCGCCGCCGGCGTGGCGGGCAACTTCGCCTCGGGCGCCCGCGCGGCCAGGAACCCCAGGTCCACCTTCATCGTGCTGGTCGTCCTGATGGCCGTGGCCATGCCGGCGCTCCTGCTGACCGGCGTGCCGCCGCTGGCCGCGCTGGTCGTCTGGGGGCTCGGCTACGGCGGCGTCGGCGTCGCCCTGCAGCTCTGGCTCATGCGCGAGGGCGGCGGCGAGCTCGGCACGGCCCTTTTCGTCAGCTCGTTCAACGTCTCCATCGCCCTCGGCGCCCTGGCCGGCGGCCGGATCACGGACGCGGCGTCAGTGCCCGCCGTGATGGGGGCGGGCGCCGCGCTCACCGTGGTCAGCGTGGTCGTCGCTGGCATCTGGGGCAGGAATAGGACGACCGGTTCATGAACGCCTCGCGCCTGATGGCCGTGCCGCAGCGGGAGCAGGGCAGGTCGCGGCGGCCGTACACCTCCAGCGAGCGCTCGAAGTAGCCGCTCTCGCCGTTGACGTTGACGTACAGGCTGTCGAACGAGGTGCCGCCCTGCTCCAGCGCCGCGCCCATCACGGTGCGTACGGCGGACACCAGCTCGGCGATCTTGGGCCGGGTGAGCGTCTCGGTGGGCCTGGCCCAGTGCAGCCTGGCGATCCACAGGGCCTCGTCGGCGTAGATGTTGCCGACGCCGCTGATCAGCGACTGGTCGAGCAGGGCCCGCTTGATCTCGGTGCGCCTGGCCCGCAGCCTGCGCGCGAACTCGGCCTCGTCGAACGCCGGCTCGAACGGGTCGGGGGCGATGTGCGCGATCGGCGCGGGCACCCCGTCCACCAGCGGCGTCAGCATCACGTGGCCGAACGTGCGCTGGTCGACGAAGCGCAGGTCGGGCCCGCCGTCCTCGAAGCGCAGGCGGACCCGCAGGTGCTTCTCAGGCGGCGACTCGGGATCGACGACGAGGAGCTGGCCGCTCATCCCCAGGTGAGCGAGCAGCGCCTCCCCGGCTCCCGACAGCGGCAGCCACAGGTATTTGCCACGGCGCTCGGCCGACAGCAGCGTGCGGCCCTTGAGCCGGGGGGCGAACTCGTCGGCGCCCGGCACGTGCCGCCTGATCGCGCGCGGATGCAGCACCTCAGCGGCGGCGATCTCGCGCCCGATCACCCATTGCGCGAGGCCGCGCCTGACGACCTCGACCTCCGGCAGCTCAGGCACCTCGAACCTCGTCCTTCGACATCAGGGGGAACGTAAGTCTCACCTTCCGGACAACATCGGACGCCTCCCCGGCCCTTCCCGGCGCCCTGCTCCCGGCCACCCGCACCGGACCCGCCGTCGTCCGCCACACCGGCTCTCCGCCGAAAGCCCTCCAGCCCCGAAGCCTCCGACCGAAACCCCAGCCACGACCCGAATCCCGCTTTCCAGCCACCCAGAACCCTCCACGGCAGTCGCCGAAACCCCAGCGAAACGACCACCCTGTACTTGAAGGCGCCCTAACCCGACAAGCGGGACGGGATCAGCCGGCGGGCTGGCTTTCGCGCTGCTCGCCGACCCAAGCCCCGGCTCTGCGCGACCTCCGCGCCGCCCGCCTGGGGCCGGTCGAGCGGGGTAGCAGCAGATCGCGAGAGGCGGGGTCAGCCGGTGGGCTGGCTTTCGCGTTGTTCGCGGCGGGCGCGGATGCGGGTCCAGGCCGCCTCGGCGGCCTGCTGCTCGGCCTCCTTCTTGCTGCGGCCGGTGCCCGAGCCGTAGGACTCGCCGCCGACCCGCACCATGGCCGTGAACGACTTGGCGTGGTCGGGCCCGCTCTCCTCGACGTGGTATTCGGGCACGCCGAGCGCCTCGGAGGCGGTCAGCTCCTGCAGGGAGGTCTTCCAGTCGAGCCCGGCTCCGAGCGAGGCAGAGCGCACGATCAGCGGGTCGAACAGCAGGTGGACCACCCGGAACGCCTCGTCGAGGCCCTTGTCGACGTAGATGGCGCCGATCAGCGCCTCAAGGGTGTCGGCCAGGATCGAGGACTTGTCGCGCCCGCCGGTGCCCTCCTCGCCCCTGCCGAGCCGCAGGAACCGGCCGAGGCCGAGCCCCCTCGCGACGTCGGCCAGCGCGCGCATGTTGACCACAGCGGCCCGCAGCTTGGCCAGCTGGCCCTCGGGCAGATCGGGGTGGTTGCGGTAGAGCGTGTCGGTGACGACCAGGCCCAGCACGGAGTCGCCCAGGAACTCCAGGCGCTCGTTGGTGGGCAGGCCACCGTTCTCGTAAGCGTAGGAGCGGTGCGTCAGCGCCCGCTCGAGAATGCCGGTGTCCAGCGCGACGAAAAGGACCCGCTCCAGCTCGTCTCTGGCGACCTCCACGGCCACCGGCTTAGGACCTGCGCCCACGTGCTTCCTCCTCGGACATCTTCACATGGCGCGCCGACTGCGGAAGATGCCCGAAAACGTGGTGGGCGTCGGGGTAACGCGTTAGCCCCGGCGTCCACCACGGCCGCGGGCGAACCGCCGCCGCACGCATCTGAGACGGTAACGCCGACCGAGGCACAATGGCACTCGGTCGGCATCACGTCAACTGCTGGCGGATCAGGCGGACGGCTCGACGACCTGACGGCGGTTGTAGGTGCCGCAGGTGGGGCACGCGATGTGCGGCTGCTTCGGCGAACGGCACTGCGGGCAGCTCACCAGGGCGACAGCAGTCGTCTTCCACTGGGAGCGACGGGCGCGGGTGTTGCTCCGCGACATCTTTCGCTTCGGGACGGCCACGTCACTTCTCCTGATCGTTATCTTTGTCGGTAATCAGACCCTGCAACGACGCCCAGCGGGCGTCGATCTTCTCGTGCCCGTGGTCATCGCCGGCCTCGGCCAGCTTGACCCCGCACTCCGCACAGAGCCCCGCGCAGTCCTCGCGGCACACCGGGCTCAGCGGCAGTGCGAGCACCACCGCGTCGCGGAACGTCGGCTCGAGGTCGAGCAGCTCACCGTCGAGCAGTGAGTCCTCCTCCGAGGCGTCCTCGTCGGAGTAGAAGAACAGCTCCTGCAGATCGACCTGGATCTCCGAGGAGACCGGGTCGAGACACCGCGCGCACTCCCCGGCGAGCGGGGCCTGCGCCGTGCCTGACACGAGCACGCCTTCCATCACTGCTTCGAGCCGGAGATCCAGCTCGACTTCGGCGTCCTTGGGAACGCCGATCATGTCGACGCCGAGATCCACCGGTGCCGGGAGGGTCAGGGTCATCTGCCGCATCGTGCCCGGCCGCTTCCCCAGGTCATGTGTGGAGATCACCCACGGGGAGCGGGGGTCGAGGTGCTGAGTCATCCTGCTCTCGCTAGGCATGGCGAAAGGCATCGCCGTCGTACAAGGCCGAAAAGTAAGGATAGCAGCTTGCGACTAGCCTCTGAGCCGCTCAATGAGCAGCTGGTGGACCAGGTCGGGCACGAGACCCGAGACGTCACCACCATACCGGGCGATCTCCTTCACCCGGGACGATGACAGGAACGAGTACTCGGGGTTGGTGGGCATGAACAGCGTCTCGACCCCGGACAGCCGGTAGTTGAGCTGAGCCATCTGCAGCTCGTAGTCGAAGTCGCTGACCACCCTGATGCCCTTGACGATGGCGGGGATGTCGTTCTGCTTGCAGAAGTCGACGAGCAGGCCGTGGAACTTGCGCACCTTGACGTTCGGATATTCCTTGGTGACGGTCTGCAGGATCTCGATGCGTTCGTCCACCGTGAACAGGCTGGATTTCTCGACGTTGATGAGGACTGCCACGGTCACCTCGTCGTACAACCGCGCGGAGCGGCCGATGATGTCGAGGTGGCCATTGGTGATGGGGTCGAACGACCCCGGGCAGACTACGCGGCGCAAGACGCCTCCCAGGTCTACGGGTTCCCGGCGGCGCGACCGTACCAAACGGACGCTTCGCCATATCTACGGACCCTCTCCTCAACGTACCCCTTTGGCCACATCAGCGGCCCTCCCCGGCTTTCCCTCTCGAAAGCCACCAATCCCTCTTCGACCAGCCAGCCGTTGTCCCGCAGCAGCTCAAGCACCGTCCGCACCTCGTCGTCCGGCACCGCGTAGGGGGGATCGGCGAAGACGATGTCGTACGGCGTGTCGGCTTGCCTGCCGAGCACCCGCTGCACCTTGTCGGCCACCACCCGCGCCCCGGCGAGGCCCAGCGAGGCGACGTTGGCCTTGATCGTGCGCACCGCCTTGGGGTCGGACTCCACCAGCACCGCCTCGGCCGCCCCCCGCGACAGCGCCTCCAGCCCGACCGCGCCCGAGCCGGCGTAGAGATCGAGTACGCGGGCGTCGCGCAGGCCGTAGAGGGAGTCGAGCGTCAAGAGGATGCCTTCTCTGGCCCTGTCGCTGGTCGGTCGCGTGCCGCGCCCCGGCGGCACCGCCAGCCGCCGCCCACCCGCCGTGCCTGCGATGATCCGCGTCATGTCACCCATTGTCCCGCATGTTCACGCAGGTCAAGAGTGGACAAGTGTCGGCCTCGACTGCGCAAGGGTGATTCACATCGGGCCGGGCGGCCCGCATGATGATTCTGCGGCCTTCAAGGTGACCCACATGAAGGCCGACCGGCGTGATCGTGAGCCCTTCCGCACGCCGGTTCCCTCGGCACCTGACCCGAGGGTGGGCCCAGCCGGGGACGGCATTCGGGGGGAGGCCGTCCCCGGCGGCTGGGCCAGAACTCGCCTCACCAGCACCCGGCCGCCGGCCCCTCTGCACCCCCGGCACACCGGCCGCTCCCACGACTCGGCCGCCCGCCCTCCACAACCGCCGGCTGCCAAGCTCACGTGCCCTCCGACCGACCGGCCTTCACGGCCGCCGGCTGCCAAGCTCACGTGCCCTCCGACCGACCGGTCTTCACGGCCGCCGCCCACGGGCAGGCCCCCAACGGGCGCCTCCGCCAACCGCCTGGCCCCGCACCCGCCCACCACCAGGCCCTTGGTGGCGCACCTCAACAGTCGGACGGGTTCATCGGGCCGTCAGGTCTTCTCCAGGTATTCGGCCTTCTCATCGGCCAGCAGCCGCTCGATCTCCGCGCGCAGGCCGGCGTGCCTGGTCAGATCGGGGTCGTCGGCCAGCAGGGCGGCGGCCTCGTCGCGGGCGGTGGCGATGACGTCCTCGTCGCGGAGCAACTGCAGCAGCTTCAGCGACGTCCGCTTGCCCGACTGCGCCGCGCCCAGCACGTCGCCCTCACGCCGCTGCTCCAGGTCGACCCGCGACAACTCGAACCCGTCGAGCGTGGCCGCCACCGCGTCGAGGCGGGCGCGGGCCGGAGTGCCCTCGGGGAAGTCGGTGACCAGCAGGCAGAGCCCGGGCAGCCCGCCCCGGCCGACCCGGCCTCTGAGCTGGTGGAGCTGCGAGACGCCGAAGCGGTCGGCGTCCATGATGATCATGACGGACGAGTTGGGCACGTCGACGCCGACCTCGATGACCGTCGTCGCCACCAGCACGTCGAGCTCGCCCCGCGTGAAGGCGCGCATGATCGCGTCCTTCTCCTCGGGCGGGAGCTTGCCGTGCAGCGTGCCCACCCGCAGGTCGTGGAAGGGACCCTCGGTGAGCATCTCGGCCACGTCGAGGACCGCCAGCGGCGGCCGCCGCTCGTCGTCGGACGCCGCCATGTCGCCCTCGTCGCCTTCGAGGTCGCCGATGCGCGGGCACACGATGTACGCCTGCCGCCCCAGCCCCACCTCCTCCTTGACCCGCTGCCAGGTGCGCTCGAGGTAGTGGGGCTTCTCGGCGGCCGGCACGACGTGGGTGGTGATCGGCGCGCGACCGGACGGGAGCTGCGACAGCGTCGAGACCTCCAGGTCGCCGAAGACGGTCATGGCGACCGTACGCGGGATCGGGGTGGCGGTCATGACCAGCACGTGCGGCCTGGCGTCACCCGCCTTCTCGCGCAGCGCGTCACGCTGCTCCACCCCGAACCGATGCTGCTCGTCCACCACGACCAGCCCCAGGTCGGCGAACTGCACGTGCTCCTGCAGCAGCGCGTGGGTGCCGACGACGATGCCGGCCGTGCCCGAGGCCGCGTCGAGCAGCGCGGAGCGCCGCGCCGCGGCCCCCATGGACCCGGTCAGCAGCGTGACCGCGGTGCCGCCGAACATGCCGCCCTGCGCCAGATCGCCCAGCATCGTGGTGATCGAGCGGTGGTGCTGCTGGGCCAGCACCTCGGTGGGCGCCAGCAGCGCCGCCTGCCCGCCCGCGTCGACCACCTGCAGCATCGCCCGCAGCGCCACCACCGTCTTGCCCGCGCCGACCTCGCCCTGCAGCAGCCGGTGCATCGGGTGCGCGGTCGCCAGGTCGGCGGCGATCTCCTCGCCCACCTGGGCCTGCCCCTCGGTCAGCGCGAACGGCAGCCGCCCGTCGAAGTCGGCGAGCATGCCGTCGGAGCGCCGGGGCCGCGGCTTGGCCGGCCACGCGGTCGCCGCCTGGCGCCGCTGGAGCAGCACGGCCTGCAGTACGAACGCCTCGTCGAACTTCAGCCTGTTACGCGCCCGCCCGACCTCCGCGAAGTCCTTCGGCCGGTGGATCGCCACCAGCGCGTCGCCGAGGTCCTGCAGGCCGTGGCGGGCCCGCAGCGCGGCGGGCAGCGGGTCGTCGAGCGGGCCCAGCGTGTCGAGCACGACGCCGACGGCCCGCCTGATCGCCCACGGCGTGAGGTCCTTGCCCGCCGGATAGATCGGCACCGGCGCCGCCGCGAACTCCTCGGCGCTCGCCTCGCCCTCCTCGAACAGCTCGAACTCCGGGTGCGCGAGCTGCCAGCGCGGCTTCGACCGCGCGCCGAACAATCCCACCTTGCCGGCGAACATGCCGCGCCTGCCCGGCTTGAGCCGCGACTCGGCCACGTGGGAGCCCTTGCCGAAGAACGACAGATAGATCCTGTTGCCGTTGCCGTCGACGACCTCGACCTCCAGCCAGGTGCCGCCGCGGTTGCGCATCGGCTTGCGCATGAGCCTGGTCACCTCGCCCACCACGGTGACGTGCTCGTCGACCTCCAGCGCGTCGAGCGAGGTCAGCTCGCCGCGCTCGGCGTAGCGTCGCGGATAGTGGCGCAGCAGGTCGCCGACCGTCTCCAGGTCGAGCACGCTGTGCAGCAGCTTGGCGGTCTTCGGGTCGAGCGCCTTCGTCAGAGGCTCGTCGAAACGGCTCACGGCAATAAGTTCTACCGCTTGCGGCCGACAGGAATCCCCAGCGACGCCGGGTATCACCCCACGCCGTCACGGCGGGGACCGCGCGAAGGGCACGCGATCACTCCATACCGTCGTGGCGGGGGCCGGGGGTCACTCCACGCCGATGAGGAGCGGGTAGCCGCCCTGCTCGCCGTCGTACACGACGAGGTCCACGTCGGGCCGTGTGCCCGCGACGTGCCGCTCCACCTCGGACGCCGCCTCCCCCGCGCCCTCGCCGGTGACCAGCGTGACCAGTTCGCCGCCGCCCGCCAGCATGCGGTCCACCACCGTGACCGCCACGCCGGCGACCGACTCGCCGATCACCGCCACGTCGCCGCCGATCAGGCCCAGGACGTCGCCGGGCCGGCACACCCCGGCGCTCGTGAACGCCTCCTTGTCCGCCACCGTCACGTGCCCGCTGCGGGTGTGCCCCGCGGCGTCGGTCATCGCCACCACGTCGTCGTCGAAGCGCCGCAGCGGATCGTGCACGGCCAGCGCGGCCAGCCCCTGCACGGTCGCCTCCGTGGGCAGCACGCTGACCGTCACGCCCTCCTCGCGGGCGATCTCGGCGGCAGCGGCGGCGACCGCGCGTACGCCGTCGTCGTTCGGCAGCACGGCGACCTCGTCACCGGCCTGCCGGATCGCGGCCAGCAGCGCGGGCAGGGCAGGGCAGGTGCCGGGCGCACGGCGTACGACGATCGCGCCGCACTCCTCGAACAGCGCCGCGATGCCGTCGCCCGCCGCGACCGCCACCACGCCGCTGCCGCTGCCGCCCTTGTGAGTGCGTTCGGCCAGGTACGTGATCCTGATCCGGTACGGCCGTCCCGCCCTGATCCCCGCCTCCACCGCGGGACCGGCTTCTGGGACGTGGACGTGCACGTTCCACAGCCCGTCGCCGCCCACCACGACCAGCGAGTCGCCCATGGCGTCGAGTTCTCCCCGCAGCGCGGCCACCGCCCGGTCGCCGGCGTCCAGCAGGTACATGACCTCGTAACCCGCGCCCGCCTCCGTCATCGGCGTCACCCGGGAGGTCGGCGCGGGCACCTCGTAGTGCTCGGCGGCGCCACCCGTGACCACCGTGGCCAGCGTCTCCAGCACGATCGCCGCCCCCGCGCCGCCCGCGTCCACCACGCCGCTGCGCGCCAGCACGTCGAGCTGCTCAGGCGTACGGCCGAGCGCCGCCCGCGCCTCGCCCGCCGCCTGCCGCGCCACTTCGGGCAGGTCGCCCTCCACCTCCTGGACGGCCCGCGCCGCCGACTCCAGCACGCTGAGCACCGTGCCCTCGACCGGCCTGGCCACCGCCTCCCTGGCGAGCACGGCCGCTCTGAGCAGCCCCGCCCGCAGGTCGGAGCCGTCCTTCAGCACCTCGGCGAGGCCGCGCAGCGCCTGGCTGACGATCACCCCCGAGTTGCCGCGCGCCCCCATCAGCGCGCCGTAGGAGAGGGTCTGCCACACGACGGCGGCGTCCACGTCCTCGGGCAGCGACTCGACGGCCTCGGCCGCCGACAGCATGGTGAGGTGGAGGTTGGTGCCGGTGTCGCCGTCGGCCACCGGGAAGACGTTGAGCGCGTCGATCTCCGTCCTGGCCTGGCCCAGCGCGTCGGCGGCCAGGCGGGCCCAGCGGCGTACGGCGGGCGGGTCGAGGATCTTCATCTGGTGCCTCCGGCTACGTCCCCCGACCTACTGCCCCGACGGCTCGGCCCCGATGACCGGCACCGATGGTCCGGCACCGATGACCGGCACCGATGGTCCGGCACCGGCCGAGCGAACCGCCTGGATGCGCTACGGTTGTGCGAGGAGAATATCGCCGCCCGGGATCCGGCCCAGATGCTCTGGTTCGCGCCCATCGGCGTGGATCGGATATTCTCTTCTGGCTGGCCGGTCGTCCCGGCATGCCCTCCGCCCGGAAAGCATCAGCGGACAGGGCTACATCGACTGTTTTAAGGAGCGATACCGTGGCTTCCGTCTGCGATGTCTGCCGCAAGGGCCCGACCTTCGGCAACAACGTTTCCCACTCCCACCGCCGCACCCGCCGTCGCTGGAACCCCAACATCCAGACGGTCCGCGCGGTCGTCGGCGGCACGCCGAAGAAGCTGAACGTGTGCACCTCGTGCATCAAGGCGGGCAAGGTCACCCGCTAGTTCATCTTTCGAAGGGCCCGCCTCCCGTTCAGGGAGCCGCGGGCCTTCGTCATGTCCGGCCCCTTTTCCCGGCGTGCCACCGGAAGAGCCCTCAGCGCCGCCTCCAAGAGCTGGAGGCGGCGTCGTCGGTTCAGGAACCCTCGTCGCCCGCACGCGCCGAGGAGAACGCCGCTCAGGGACGCGCGGACAGGTCCTGCCCCCGCGGAGAGGTCATCACAGCGATGGAGCCACCGGCCCACCAGGTGGTGAGATCGGTGGCTCCAGGACGCCGGGGCCCGCCCGGGGGCGGGTGGCTAGGCAGGGGTCAGCTGATGGCGCACTGGCCGGCGACCACGCCGCAGTTCTTGGCCTTGCTGCCGCGGCCGGTGGCGGTGAAGGAGACCTCGACCGAGTCGCCGGAGGCGAGCGTCGTGGAGACGTCGAGGATCAGCAGGTCGCCGTCCTGCGTCCACGTGGCGCCCTCCACCTTCACGACCTTGCCGTCCACCGGGACGGAGACCGTCGGGCTCCTGAGGGGCTGCACGGAGTCGTTGGAGAGGGTCAGGTTCGCCTGGTACGTGGTCAGCCGCTGCTTGATCGTCTGCCGGACGTTGAGCGCGCCGGTGTTCGTCAGCGGCGAGTCGATCCCCGAGTCGTTCGCCGGCGGGGTGGACTCGTCGGGGACGACCCCGGTGCCGGTGTCGGCGTCGTCCAGCGTGGACGGCTGCTCGCTCGGCGCCTCGGAGACGGTCTCCTCGGCCTCGGCCGAGGGGTCGGCGGCCGGCTCGTCCACCGGCTTCTCCTGCTTCTTCACCCTCGTCTTGGTGGGCGTCGGCGTGGGAGTGGCGGTGCGGCGCGGCGCTCCCACGTTGGAGGTGGCCGTCGGCGTCGGCCTGCTCGACGGCTCCTCGTCGGCCGCCGTCTCCTCCTCCACCGGCTCGTCCTCGGGCTCGGGCTCGCTCTCCTCGTCCACGGGTCCCGACCCGGCGGGCGCGGGCTTCTGGCTCGGAGCCTGTACGGCGGCGCAGGACGTACCCTCGCACTTGGCCGGGTCGCCGCTGGAGCTCATGAACTTGACGCCCGCCACCGTGCCGCCGAGCACGACGGCCACGGCCGCCACCGACAGCAGCGCCACGCGGCCCTTGCCGGCGCCGGACGGAGCCGCGGCGAGCACGTCGTCGTCACCGCCGCCACCGCCACCGCGGCCCTTGCGGCGTCCGCGGCGGGTGCGCGGCTCGTCGGCGTCGTCCGGCCAGCCCGAGCCGTTGTCGGGGCCGAGGAAGCCGGTCTCGGCGTTCGCCCACGCGGGGGCCAGCATGGCGGTCGGCTCGCCGGCCACCTTGACGTCGCCCGGCTCGGGCGGGACACCGGAGCCGGGGGGCGGGTCGAACCGCGCGGTACGGCTGTCGGGGGCGTCGTCGAAGGGCGAAGAGCCGAAGGGGTCGTGGGGATCGGCCGGCCCGTCGAAGGGACCGGGCTGATCGTTGAACGGCCCACGCTGGTCCCCTGGCCCGTCGAACGGGCCACGCTGCTCGGGCCCGTTGAAAGGCCCCTGAGGGCCTGCGGGAGCGTCGAACCGATCCCGCTCATCCTCGAACTGCATCCGCCGGCCGTCGAAGGGCTCACGCTGATCGTCGAAGGCGCCCGGGTGGTCGTCGAAGGACCCTCTCCGGCCCGCCGGCGGGTCGAAGAGCCCGCGCTGCTCAGCGGGCGGGTCGAACAGCGCGTCACCCTGCCCTGGGAACTGCTGCGTGCCCCCGGGACCGCCGAAGACGGCCGTCTGGTCGGGGGGCTGGTTCCACTCCTGCGGGCGGGCGAACGCCCCCGTCGTCTCGAACGGCCCTGCGTCATCCATGCCCGGGTCCAGGCCCGGGTCCATCCTGGGGTCACGCCTAGGCTGCTGCGGGTAGGCGCCCGCGGGGTCGTTGGTGGGCACGGCGAAGGCCCCGGTGGTCTCGAACGGCTCCGACTGCGGCGCGCGCGGAGGCGGCCCGTCGGCGCGCCTCGGCATCGGGGCCCACTGCCCCGTCACCTCGGGCTGGTCCGGGAGCGACGGCCAGCCCGGCGGCTCGGCCTGCTCGTCAGGACCCCAAAAAGCGCTGTGCCCCCGTTCGTCCCCGTCTTCGGATCCACCTGTGCCGTGGCGGCCCATGGCTGCCCTTTCTTCCCGGTTACAGTGGCCGCCAATCTTCATAACACCTTTGCTACACCGTTGTCACAGCAATCCCGCTAGTCATACCCCAAAACAGGAAAATTTCACGTAAATCGGGACATCTCATCACCGAAAGTGATCCCACCCGCGATGCCCGATCTCCCGCCCGCGCACCACCACGTCAGAACCCTCGGCCACCCGGCCCACGACCTGCCACGACTCCGGCAACGACACCTCGGCGGGGAACACCGCCGCCAGCGCGTGATCCTCGCCACCCGACAGCACCCACTCCAGCGGATCGGCCCCCAGCTCCTTGGCCGCCGCCGCCACCGGCTCCGCCGTGGTGAACACGGTGAAGGCCGCCGGATCGAGCTCGATCCGTACGCCACTGGCCCTGGCGACGTGCCCCAGATCCTGCAGCAGCCCGTCGCTGACGTCCAGCATGGCGCTCGCGCCCAGCTCGGCCGCCTCGGCCCCGCTCGCGTACGGCGGGCACGGCCGCCGATGCCCCGCCACGGCCGCCCGCAACCCGGGGGTGTCCACGGAGACGCCCGCCTCCAGCAGCGCCCACCCGGCGGCGGCGTGGCCGAGCCGCCCGGCCACCGCCACCACGTGCCCTGGCCTGGCCCCCGACCGCAGGACGGGAGCGCGCCCGCCGAGGTCGCCCAGCGCGGTCACCCCGAGGACGACCAGGTCGCAGCGGGTCACGTCGCCGCCCGCCACGCTCGCCCCCACGACCCCGCACTCGTCGGCGAACCCGGCGGTCAGCTCGTCGAGCCAGCTCACCGGCAGGTCGGCGGGCAGGCCCAGGCCGACCACGAGCGCGGTGGGACGGGCGCCCATGGCGGCCACGTCGGCGAGGTTCTGGGCGGCGGCCTTACGGCCCACGTCGTAGCCGCGCGACCAGTCGCGCCTGAAGTGGCGGCCCTCGATCAGCAGGTCCGTCGAGACCGCGACACGCCCGTCGGGGGCGCCGATGACGGCGGCGTCGTCACCCGGGCCGAGCATCACCGCGTCACCCTGGGGCAGTTGTGCGGTAATGCGATTTACCACACCGAATTCGCCGAGATCTCCGACTGTGATGACGCACCTCCTGACGCACACAGGGTACGGTGGCCCTTCGGCGTGATCCAATCGCCCGGGAGGACGTGATGGTGCAGGCCTACATCCTTATCCAGACCGAAGTCGGCAAGGCCGCCGCCGTGGCTCGCGAGATCTCCGGGATCCCGGGGGTCACCCGGGCCGAGGACGTGACGGGCCCCTACGACGTGATCGTGCGCGCGGAGGCCAACAACGTCGATGAGCTGGGCAAGCTCGTCGTCGCCCAGATTCAGGCGGTGGAGGGCATCACGCGTACGCTGACGTGTCCGATCGTCCATATCTGAGGTCCCTAGATGCGTGTCGCCGCCGTCCTGCTCGTTCTCCTGACACTCGCCGGCTGCGGCGGCGCCGTTCAGGTCGAGCCGCCGCGTCCTGAGGGCGAGGCGGCGACGGCCTGCGACCGGCTGGCCCCGCTGCTGCCCAAGACGCTCGACGGCGAGGAGCGCGGCACGTCCGAGCCCGCGTCCCCCTACGTCGCCGTCTGGGGCTCGGGCGTCATCGCGCTGCGCTGCGGCGTGCCGCGGCCGGTCAGGATGGCGCCGACCGACCAGCTGCAGGAGATCGAGGGCGTGGGCTGGTTCGCCGACCCCGAGAAGCCGGCGTTGTTCACCGCCGTGACCGGCACCGCGTACGTCGAGGTCACGGTCGGCGGCGAGCACGTGGCGGCCGAGGTGCTCGCCGACCTGTCGGGGCCGATCGCCCAGGCCACCACGCCCAGGGCCTGATCAGCGCAGTCCTGGCCTGCGCTGCAGGGCGAGCTGGACGAGCCGCTCGACCAGCTCAGGATAGGACAGCCCCGAGGCGGCCCAGAGCTGCGGCGCCACCGACAGCGAGGTGAACCCGGGCATGGTGTTGATCTCGTTGAAGATCAGCTTGCCGTCGGGGGTGTAGAAGAAGTCGACCCTCGCGAGCCCCTCGCAGTCGAGCGCCTCGAACGCCCGCACCGCCATCTCGCGCAGCTCCTCGGCCGTCTCCTGCGGGATGTCGGCGGGCACCGTGAGCGACATCTGGTCGGGGTAGTACTTCGCCGCGAAGTCGAAGAACTCCTGCCCGCCCTCGACCTTCACCTCGCCCGGCATCGACGCGGCGGCCCGCTCGTCGCCGGGCGACTGCAGCACCGCGCACTCGATCTCGCGGCCGACGATGGCCGCCTCGATGAGGACCTTGGGGTCGTGCTCCCTGGCCAGCTCGATGGCCGCGGCCAGCTCCGCGCGGTCGTCCGCCTTGGAGATGCCCTGGGACGAGCCCGCCCTCGCCGGCTTGACGAAGACCGGGTAGCCGAGCTCCTCGGCCTCCTTGAGCACGGTCTCGCGGTCGAGCCGCCAGTCGCGCTCGCGTACGACGACGTAGCGGCCGATCGGCAGCCCGGCCGCGGCCATGACGGTCTTCATGTGGGCCTTGTCCATGCCGACCGCGCTGGCCAGCACGCCGGAGCCGACGTAGCGGACGCCGGCCATCTCCAGCAGGCCCTGGATGGTGCCGTCCTCGGCGAACGGGCCGTGCATCACGGGGAAGACCACGTCGACGGTGCCGAGCTCGACGGGGATCGCGCCGGGGTCGTACGCCACGAGGCCGCCGCTCCCTGAGGGCAGCGCGAGCGCCGCGCCCGAGGTGTCGACGACCGGCAGCTCGCCGGATTCGATGGCGAACCGCTGGTCGGAAGCGGCCAGCACCCACCTGCCGTCCTGGGCGATCCCGATCGGGATCACCTCGTATTTGGTCCTGTCGATCGCCTCCAGCACACTGCCCGCCCCCATCAGGGAAACGGCGTGCTCGGAATTGCGACCTCCGAAAACGACGGCGACGCGTGGCTTGCTCATGGTGTCCGAATCTACCGGGGTGTCCCGGTCACAGCGAGCCGAGCACGCCGTATTCAGGTCATCAGATACCTCCGTGGCAACCCCCGCCTTCAGGCGGGGAAGGAATCGGACCCCTGCGGAGCAGGACAGGGACAGCCGGTTCGCCGTCAGGCGAACCGGCGTATCGAACACATGAGCGAGCTTTGGCTGATCGTTCGGTAGCATGTGAGGCGCGGCGCAGATCGTGAAGCGGGCCTACAAGTACCGCTTCCACCCGACCCTCGAGCAGGCCGGTGAGCTTGCCCGGACGTTCGGCTGCGTCCGCCTCGTCTACAACAAGGCACTCGAAGGCGGCATGCCGGAGTACAAGGCCGCATGGTACGGGCGAACCGTGGTGGCGGTCGACCGCTGGTTCCCCTCCTCCAAACTGTGCTCGCAGTGCGGGACCCTGCAGAAGAAGATGCCGCTGAACGTCCGGGAGTGGACTTGTGCCTGCGGCACGGTCCACGACCGGGACGTCAACGCGGCCAGGAACGTGTTCGCCGCCGGGCTGGCGGAGAGCATTGACGAGGGGGAGGATGTCAATCTCACAACCCGTACCGTTCAGGTTTCGGCGAGCGGGACATCAGCAGCATTCCAGCCTCGGCCGGCGACATGCCGTCGTGCACGACGCCGACGACGACCTCGGTGATCGGCATCTCCACGTCGTGCTTCCTCGCCAGCTCCAGCACGGACTCGCACGACTTGACGCCCTCGGCGGTCTGCCTGGTGGCGGCGACGACCTCATCCAGCGTCATGCCGCGGCCGAGGTTCTCGCCGAACGTGCGGTTGCGCGACAGCGGCGAGGTGCAGGTGGCGACCAGGTCGCCCATGCCGGCGAGCCCGGCGAAGGTGTGCGGGTCGGCGCCGAGCGCGGCCCCGAGCCGGGAGATCTCGGCCAGGCCGCGCGTGATGAGCATGGCGCTGACGTTGTCGCCCATGCCCATGCCGGCGGAGACGCCGACGGCGAGGGCGATGACGTTCTTCACCGCGCCGCCCAGCTCGACGCCCACGACGTCGGGGTTGGTGTAGGGGCGGAACCACGGCGGCAGGTGGCAGATCGCCTGCAGCCGCTCGGCCACGCTCTCGTCGGTGCAGGCCACCACGGTCGCGGCGGGCTGGCGGTGGGCGATCTCCATGGCCAGGTTGGGCCCTGAGACGACCGCCACCCGCTCGTCGGGCACCTCGGCGACCTCGCGGATCACCTCGCTCATCCGCTTGGTGGTGCCCAGCTCGACGCCCTTCATCAGGCTCACCAGCACGGCGTGCGGCGGGATGGACGGCTTCCAGGCCGCCAGGTTGGCCCGCAGCCGCTGGGACGGCACCGCGAGCACCACGAAGTCGGCCCCCGCGAGCGCCCGCCCGGGGTCGGTGGTGGCCCGCAGCGAGGGCGGGAGCGGCACGCCCGGCAGGTAGTCGGGGTTGACGTGGTCGCGGTCGATCGCGTCGACCAGCTCCTGCCTGCGGCCCCAGAGCATCACCTCGTTGCCCGCCTCGGCGAGGAGCATCGCGAACGTGGTGCCCCACGAACCCGTGCCGAACACGGCTGCCTTCGTCATGCGCTCACCGCCTGGTCGGATCGTAGGGGGTCTCCGGTGCCTGCTCGCCGCGCAGCTCGGCGAGCTGGGCGGTGACCGCGGCCATGATGTCGGCCGTGGCCTCGCGCAGCACGTCGGCGTGCATCGGCCCGCCCGCGTACTTCGACAGGTCGACCGGCGGGCCCACCGTCACGCGGAACGTCTTGCGGGGGAACAGCCTGGGCTTCTTAGCGCCGTACGGCAGCAGCTCGTGCGCCCCCCAGTGGGCCACGGGGATCACGGGGGCGCCGCTCTCCAGCGCCAGCCGGGCCGCGCCCGTCTTGCCGGTCATCGGCCACAAACCAGGGTCGCGGGTGCAGGTGCCCTCGGGGTAGAACAGGATCGCGCAGCCGTCGGCCAGCCGCTCCTCCGAGATGCGCAGCGACCTCGCGGCCTCGCTGCTGCCCCGCTCGACCGGGATGGCCCGCAGCGCGGCGACGGCGTGACCCAGGAACGGCACCTTGAACAATCCCGACTTGGCCAGGATGACCGGCCAGCGGCCGTGGTTGTACAGGAAGTGCGACAGCAGCACCGGGTCGGCCCACGACAGGTGATTTGCCGCGATGATCACGCCGCCCGTCCTCGGCATGCGATCGCCGTTACGCCAGTCTTTCTTGACCAAAAGCCAGGACAGCGGTTTCACCACGACGACTGCCAGGGTTTCCCAGAAACGCGATGGTCTCGTGGGGCGGCTCATGGTCTCCTCCAAGACGTACGGGATGCGCCCCAAGTCTCCCGGTTGGCCGCGTGGGATGTCGAGGCGCGATGCTTACCCTATGAGCATCCGCTGGTCCCTGGTCATTCCGGTGAAGACGCTGGTCGCGGCGAAGACCCGGCTGGCGGCCGCGACGGGGCCGCACCGTACGCGGCTGGCCGTGGCCGTGGCCTGCGACACCGTGGCCGCCGCGCTGTCCTGCCCGCCCGTCGCCCGGGTCATCGTGGTGACGGCCGATCCCGCCGCCGCCGGGCCGCTCGCCGCGCTGGGCGCCGACGTGGTGCACGACCCCGATCGGGGGCTGAACACGGCGCTGCGCACGGGCGCCGCCCACGCCGTACGCGTCGCGCCCGATGACGCGGTGGGCGCCCTGCAGGCCGACCTGCCCGCGCTGCGTCCCGCCGAGCTGGCGGTGGCGCTGGGGGCGGCGGCCGAGTTCGACCAGGCGTTCGTGCCCGACGCGCTCGACGTCGGCACCACCTTCTACGGGGTGCGCCCAGGCCGGCCCTTCACGCCGCGGTTCGGCGGCGAGTCGCGGGCCAAGCACCTGGCCGGCGGCGCCAAGGAGCTGTGCGTGCCCGGCATCGACTCGGTCAGACGCGACGTGGACACCCCCGACGACCTGCGCGCGGCGATCGAGCTCGGCCTGGGCAGGCACACGGCGGCGGTGGTGGCCGAGCTGTGGCCGGTTGATCGGGAAGGGTGAACGCTTAAGCTGGTGGCGTGCAGGCGACCGTACGCAGTTTCGACGAGGCCACCCGTTCCGGCACGGTCTTCCTCGACGACGGTGCCGTGCTCCCCTTCGGCGCCGCCGCCTTCGACGCGGGCCCGCTGCGGCTGCTCCGCTCAGGCCAGCGGGTCAATCTCGGCATGAGCGGCGGCGAGATCGGCTACATCACGCTGTCCACGTTCCCGGTGCCCGACGCCTACAAGCCCTGATCCGGACACGCGGACGCCCGGGCCGAGATGGCCCGGGCGTTCGGCGGTCCGCTGTGTTTACTTCTTCTTGCCGATTTTCTTGCCGCCCTCGTTCACCAGTTCTTTGAAATCAGAACCGGGACGGAACTTGGGCGCCCAGCTCTCGGCCACGTTGATTTCCGCGCCGGTGGACGGATTGCGCGCCGTGCGGGCGGGCTTGTTCACCATCTCGAACGCGCCGAAGCCCGTGATCGAGACCTTGTCGCCGCCGGCCACGGCCTTCTGAATGGCGTCGATGACCGCGTTGACGGCCTCCGTGGCCGTCTTCCTGTCGCCCACCCGATCCGCGATGGCCTCGACGAGTTCTCGCTTGTTCATGAAAGTCCTGCTCCCCCAGTTACGGCTCGGGGCTCCAGCTCACGAGTTCGACGTAGAAACCCCTTACGGGCTCTGAAAGTAGGCGGGATCGCCGATGAACTCAATCACCTAGCGGGTTTTCTTCACTACGTGGCGTGTCGAAAGCCTCGTCAAGGGCCCGGAGAAACGCCCCGAGGCGCAGCGCCGCTCTTTCCCTGTCGTGCTTCGCCAGGTCGCAGATCGCGAGATAGCGGCGCCCGAGGCGTTCCCTGCGGTCGGCGGGCAGCATGCGGACGCGGCGGTGCGCCTCGCGCAACCGCCGCGCCAGTTCGTCGTCTTCTAGACGGTCGTCGGCAGCCATGGCTGCCGACCATTCTCGTACGCCGCCACTTCGCCCTCGTGACGCAGGGTCAGCCCGATGTCGTCGAGCCCCTCCATCAGCCGCCAGCGGGTGTAGTCGTCGATCTCGAACGGGACGGCCTCGCCGGCCCAGCGGACCTGGCGTTCGACCAGGTCGACGGTCACTTCGAGCGTGGGCTCCGCCTCGACGGCGGCCTGCAGCTCCTCGACCTTCTCGCCCGGCAGGACGACGGGGAGCAGGCCCATCTTGGTGGAGTTGTTGCGGAAGATGTCGCCGAAGCGGGCGGCGATCACGGCGCGGAACCCGTACTGCTGCAGCGCCCAGACGGCGTGCTCGCGGGAGGAGCCGGTGCCGAAGTCGGGGCCGGAGACCAGGATCGAGCCGCCCTCGTAGGAGGGGTCGTTGAGCACGAACGTCGGGTCCTCGCGCCAGGCGGCGAACAGGCCCTTCTCGAAGCCGGTGCGGCTGACCTGCTTGAGCCAGACGGCCGGGATGATCTGGTCGGTGTCGACGTTGCTGCGGCGCAGCGGCACCGCCGTACCGGTGTGGGTGGTGAAGGCTTCCATCGAACGTGTCTCCCTTACAGGTCGGCGGGGGCGGTGAGGCGGCCGGTGACGGCGGTCGCGGCGGCGACCTGCGGCGACACCAGGTGGGTGCGGCCACCCTTGCCCTGGCGGCCCTCGAAGTTGCGGTTGGAGGTGGAGGCGCTGCGCTCGCCCGGCTTGAGCGTGTCGGGGTTCATGCCGAGGCACATCGAGCAGCCGGCCTCGCGCCACTCGGCGCCCGCGGCCTTGAACACCTCGTGCAGGCCCTCCTCCTCGGCCTGCTTCTTGACCATCATCGAGCCGGGCACGATGAGCGTGCGGGTCTTGACCTGGCGGCCGCGCAGGATCTCGGCGGCCGAGCGGAGGTCCTCGATGCGGCCGTTGGTGCACGAGCCGACGAACACGGTGTCGACCTCGATCTCGCGCAGCGGCGTGCCGGCGGTCAGCCCCATGTACTCCAGCGCCCGCTCGGCGGCCGAGCGCGCCACCGGGTCGTCGAAGCTCTCCGGCGCGGGCACGGACTCGCCCAGCGGCAGGCCCTGGCCCGGGTTGGTGCCCCACGTGACGTAGGGGGTCAGCGTGGCGGCGTCGATCTCCACGACCTTGTCGAAGACGGCGTCGTCGTCGGTGCGCAGCGACTTCCAGTATGCGACCGCCTGGTCCCACGCCTCGCCCTTCGGCGCGTGGGGGCGGCCTTTCAGGTACGCGAACGTGGTCTCGTCGGGGGCGATCATGCCGGCCCGCGCGCCCGCCTCGATCGACATGTTGCAGATCGTCATGCGGCCCTCCATGGAGAGCTTGCGCACGGCCTCGCCGCGGTATTCGACGATGTAGCCCTGGCCGCCGCCGGTGCCGATCTTGGCGATGATGGCCAGGATCAGGTCCTTGGCGGTGACGCCGGCCGGCAGCTCGCCGCTGACCTCGATGGCCATCGTCTTCGGGCGGTAGGCGGGCAGCGTCTGCGTGGCCAGCACGTGCTCGACCTCGGAGGTGCCGATGCCGAACGCGATGCCGCCGAACGCGCCGTGCGTGGAGGTGTGGGAGTCGCCACACACGATGGTCATGCCGGGCTGGGTGAGACCGAACTGCGGGCCGATGATGTGCACCACGCCCTGCCCGGCGTCGCCCATCGGATGCAGGCGGATGCCGAACTCGGCGGCGTTCTTGCGCAGCGTCTCGACCTGGGTCTTGGAGACCGGGTCGGCGATGGGGCCGAGCACGGTCGGCACGTTGTGGTCCTCGGTGGCGATGGTGAGATCGGGCCGCCGCACCTTGCGGCCGGCGAGCCTGAGCCCGTCGAACGCCTGCGGGCTGGTCACCTCGTGGATGAGGTGCAGGTCGATATAGAGCAGGTCCGGTTCGCCCTCCGCGCGACGGACTACGTGTTGCTCCCAGACCTTCTCGGCCAGTGTGCGGCCCATGATCTCCTCCTTGAGAATCATCCGACTTGCTTTCTCATATGTCGAGACTGCAGTATCGGTGTATGGACAACTCTAGCGGAGTCGGAGTACTCGACAAGGCGGTTCTTGTACTCAATGCCCTCGAAGCGGGACCCGCTTCCCTGGCCCAGCTCGTCCAGGCCACCGGCCTGGCCCGCCCCACCGCCCACCGGCTGGCGGTCGCCCTTGAGCACCACCGCATCGTGAGCCGCGACACACAGGGCCGTTTCGTCCTCGGCCCCAGGCTGTCGGAGTTGTCCACCGCCGCCGGCGAGGACCGGCTGCTGGCGGTCGCCGCGCCCGTTTTGATGCACCTTCGTGACCTGACAGGGGAGAGCGCGCAGCTTTATCGCCGCCAGGGCGACGAACGCGTGTGCGTGGCCGCCGCCGAGCGCGCCAGCGGCCTGCGCGACACCGTGCCCGTGGGGTCCGCGCTGCCCATGACGGCAGGCTCCGCAGCGCAGATTCTGCTGGCCTGGGAGGAGCCCGACCGGCTGCACAGGGGGCTGCGCGGGGCCAAGTTCACCGCCGCCACGCTGGCCTCCGTACGCCGCCGTGGGTGGGCCCACAGCGTCGGCGAGCGCGAGCAGGGGGTGGCCAGCGTCTCGGCTCCCATAAGGGGCAGCGGCGGCAAGGTGATCGCGGCGGTGTCGGTCTCCGGCCCCATCGAGCGCCTCACGAGAGCGCCTGGACGGCTCCACGCGGTGCCGGTCATGGCCGCCGCCGAGCGGATCACCGAGGCCATGCGCCGGACATCATGATCAGCGAAAGGCGTTATTTCGGGAGCCGACAGCCTCGCGGGCACACTAGCCTGAGTGCGTGACAGATCGCATCGAGGTAGCCGCCACTGAGCTGCGACCCCTGCTCGAAGAGTTCATCATGTGGGCGCGTGCGAACGCCCCCGGGAGCGACCCCGAGCTCGTGGGGCCCGCCGCGCTGTGGCACCGTCTCGCCTTCTCGCAGGACCTCGGCACGTGGAAGCGCGCCGACCTGCGTAACCTGCTGCTCGACCGCATGCCGAAGGTCGTGGAGGATCCCGACGCCGCCGCCGACGGGATGCTCCCGGCCGTCGACGCCTACCTGACCTTCCTCGACAGCACCGGCCGGCTGGGCAAGGGCTCCGACTCCCTCGCCGATCTGCAGGCCGAGCTCGACGACGTCGAGGACGAGTTCGTCGACCTGATGGAAGAGCTGCTCGACGAGAGCGAGGGCGAGGAGGACGACGACGACGCCGGCGACCTCGGCGACTTCGAGCCGTTCGCCGATGAGTTGTCCGAGCTCGACACGGTCAGGCTGCGTCCCGACTCCGAGCTGGCCGCCGCCGCCCGCCAGGCGCCCCTGGTCGCCAAGGCCCGCGATCTGGCCGTGTGGGTGGGCACAGGGCGCAAGGTGGGCGAGGAGACCTTGCTCACGGACGCGGAGGTCGAGGAGGCGCTGGAGGCCGTCGGGCTGCCCAGGCCCGAGACCGAAGGGCCCGTCTCCGAGGCCGTGCCCCAGCTGTGGAACGTCTGGAACCTCGCCGTCGACCTCGAGTTCCTCGAGCCGGGCGAGGGCGGCACCGTCACCGTCCAGGACGACACCGCCGAGTGGCCCTTCGACGACGACGAGGACGTGCTCGACGCGTGGATGCTCGGCCTCCACTCCGTCGACTACGGCGACCCGGAGCTCGACGACGACGACCTCACCATGGCGCTGGCCGGCCTGACCAGGGGCGTGCTCGTCCGGCTGCTGCTGGCCGGCGGCTCGCGCGAGGTCGACGGGCTCGCCCGCGAGCTGGGCGAGGCCGCCGCCGACCTCGACGAGCTGGGCGGCGACGCCTGGGAGGCGGCCGGCGACGACCCGCTGGCGTCCTCCATCGAGTGGCTGACCGGCTACGGCATGGTCGAGCGCGACGGCGACGTGCTGCGTCTCACCCCGCTCGGCACCGAAGGCGTCGTCCACCTCATCGACGACGCCGACATCGAGGTCGACGCCCGCCCGGCCATCGACTCCATGAGCGCCCACGAGCTGCTCGCGCTCAGCGCCGAGCTGCCCGAGGAGGAGGCCGACGCCGAGTTCGCGGCCTGGATGCGGCTGCGCGAGCCCGCCAAGGCCGCCGAGGAGCTGCTGGCCGCCGCGGCCGAGGACGACAGCGACGCGCTCATCAGGGTGCAGGCCGCGAGCGTGGTCGGCACGCTGGGCGAGGCCGCCGTGCCGGCCTGGCAGGCGGCGCTCGACCACCCCTCGCTGCGCCCCTACGCGGCCACCCACCTCAGCCAGCTGGAGGTCGAGGACGCGCCGGAGCCGACGCCCGACGACACCCACTGGCTCATCCTCGACATGTGGACGATCTCGGCCGGTCTCGGCCGCTCCGAGTTCGTCAGCAGCCTGCGCGACATCGGGCCCGACATGGTCAACGACCTGCTCGAGGTGATCTGGAAGATCCCGCACGCGCACGTGGAGGAGCTGCTCGACCTGATCTCCCAGGTGCACCCCGACAAACAGGTGGCCAAGGCCGCGCGGCGCGCGCTCTTCAAGGCCCGCTCGAAGTAGGTTCCGGACCGGGTGCCGCCGCGAGGCGGCACCCGGTTCTTCTTCTCGCGTACGGAAAACACAAAAGCTCCGGGCTTTGAGCACCGGAGCTGATGTTGCAGACGTAGTCCCGACCGGATTCGAACCGGCGCTACCGCCTTGAGAGGGCGGCGTCCTGGGCCACTAGACGACGGGACCTTCGCGGGCTTGTGACAAGTGGTAGTCCCGACCGGATTCGAACCGGCGCTACCGCCTTGAGAGGGCGGCGTCCTGGGCCACTAGACGACGGGACCCTGTCCACAAGCTGCTGTGCCGGGGGCTTCCCCGGCGACGCAGGTAACTCTACCGCACCTGGAAGACCACACCAAACCGCTTAAGGGCCCATCAGATCGGGCCTGTAGCGCCGGACCCAGTCCCCCATCGGGCCGCGCTGCCACACCGGGTCGAACTCGCCCAGCGGGATCGTCACCTCCGGCCTGCCCGTCGCCGGGTCCACCGGGACGCGCGCCAGGCGGTCCCGCATCCAGGCGGGGATGCGCGGCGGCACCGCGCGCTCGCCCCAGCCGATGAGCCCGACCGAGCGCAGCGCCTGCACCCTGGCCCTCGCTCCCCCCGGCCGTCCCATCCTGCGGGGGTTGGCGAGCTGGGTGTCCACGACGTCGATGCGGGTGACGTCGCGCCAGCGCAGCCACACCCTGAACCCCATCCGGTCGACCAGCTCGACGCCCTCGGGCGAGAAGCGGGCCACGGTGCCCTGGGTGAGACGGCGATGCTTGACGGCCAGGACGCCCACCAGCACGCCGGTCGCGATTGCGCCGATCAGGACGCCCAGCGGGGTGCTGCTGGTGAGGATCGCGCCCAGGAGGAGCAGGACGAAGAAGAAGAGGATGAGCGGGGCGATGAACGGAGCGAGGAAACGCGGGAAACCCCCCGCGCGGGGTCGAAACTCAACCATAAGACGCCCGACCCTACCGAACCGCCACCGCATGATCACAACCTGCAACCAACCCCCATCCGGCGACCCCGCCGTAGTTCACCAACCGTCCCTCCGAGAGGGGGGTGGACGACCGCCCGGCGCAAGGCCGCCAGCGGGCGTGGATCACGGACCGCACCCCATCCGAAGCGGGCAGGCGACCGCCCGGCGCAAGGCCGTCGGCGGACGTGGATCACGGACCGCACCCCATCCGAAGCGGGCAGGCGACCGCCCGGCGAGAGGTTGGAGCTTGGGCATCGGTGGGCGTGGTTCACCGGCCGTTCCCCTGCGGCGGTGTCAGTGGGGCAGGAGGCCGCGGCGGTAGGCTTCGCCGACTGCGGCGGCGCGGTCGCGGACGTCGAGTTTGGCGTAGATGTGCAGCAGGTGCGTTTTGATGCTGGCCTCGCTGATGAACAGGCTCGCCGCTGCTTCCTTGTTCGTGGCGCCTGCGGCCACCAGGCGCAAGACCTCCAGCTCTCGCGGGCTCAGTTGCCCCCGTGCGGGGCGGCGGACCTGGTCGGCGAGGCGGCCGGCCACGGCGGGGGCCAGGACGGTCTCGCCGCGGCTGGTGGCGAGGACGGCGCGGGCCAGGTCGGCGGGCGGGGCGTCTTTCAGGAGGTAGCCGGTGGCGCCCGCTTCCAGCGCGGGCAGGACGTCGGTGTCGAACGTGGTCAGCACCAGCACCCGGGGGCCCGTCCCGGCCAGGCGGCGGATGGCGGCCATGCCGTCCATGCCGGGCATGCGCAGGTCCATCAGGATGACGTCCGGCGTCAGCTCCCCGGCCAGGCGTACGGCCTCCTCGCCGTCGCCCGCCTCCCCCACCACCACGATCCCGCTCTCGGGGTCACGAGTGAGGGCGGCGCGCAGGCCGTCGCGCACGATCGGGTGATCGTCGGCTATCAGCACCCGCACGGACATGGCCGCTCCCCCTCGTCGGCTATCAGCACCCGTACGGACATGGCCGCTCCCTCTCGTCGGCTGCCGGCACTCGCTCGGGCATGGCCGCTCCCTCTGTCGCGGTACAGCGTCTCATCGGCGCCCGTCTGACGTCGTGGGTGGGATGGCGGGGACGGCGGCGGCGACGGCGGTGCCGTGGCCCGGCTCGGATTCGACGGTCAGGGTGCCGCCCAGGGCGCCGGCGCGCTGGCGCATGCTGTCCAGGCCGAAGCCGTCAGTCGGCCGCTGCGGCGGGAAACCGAGGCCGTCGTCTCGTATGTCCAGGAGGATGAGTTCGTCGGTGTACGTCAGGGTGAGGCCCGTCCTGGTGGCGTTCGCGTGCTTGGCGACGTTGGCCAGGGCCTCCTGGGCGATGCGGAACAGGGCGGACTCCACGTCGGCGGCCAGGGCGACCGGCGTGCCGGTGACCTCGAAGCGCAGGTCGACGCCCGCCGTCTCGGCCCACGACCTGGCCATGTGGTGCAGGGCCTGGGGCAGGTCGGTGTGTTCGAGCGGCTCGGGGCGCAGGGCGCTGATCGAGCGGCGGGTCTCGGCCAGGCCGCGCCGGGCCAGCGCGGCGGCCCTGTCGAGGTGCTCGCGGGCCGGCCCGTCGGCAGCGAGACCGGCAGCGTGACCGGCGGCGTGACCGGCGGCGTGACCGGCGGCGTGACCGGCGGCGTCGAGCTGACCGATGAGGGCTACTAGGTCCTGGGCGAGCGTGTCGTGGATCTCACCTGCCACGCGGTGCCGCTCGTTCAGGACGCCCGCCCGCCTGGCCTGGTCGAGGAGGCGAGCGTTCAGCTCGGCGTTCTCCTCCATGGCGGCGCGCAGGCGCTGGACGAGACGGCGGCGCTTGTCGTGCTCGGCGGAGACGTACCAGCCGGCGGCCACCAGCGGCAGGGCCACGCCGGCGAGCACCGCGAGCAGGGTGTCGCGCGCGCCTGGCCCGGCCTGTACGGCGACGTTGACCAGGGCCGTCAGCGTGACGCCCGCCATGACCAGCCGGGCCGGGAACATGGCGATCGCCAGCGGGTAGCCGATCGAGGCGAACACGATGAACGCCGGTGCCTTGAGCGTCAGACCGGCGGCGATCGCCAGGAGGACGAGGGTGTGGCCGACGACGAGCGCCCGCTGCCGCTCCCGTACGGGATGGAGCCACGCGACCGGCACCAGCCACACCGCCGCCACCACTGCCAGGAACGGCCACGGCACACTCCCCCACACCGCCTCCACGCTCAGCGGCCCCTGAGCCGTCCCGGCCGCGAGGGGACCGGCCAGCCAGGAAGGAAGGCCGAGGGTGCCAGCGTCGGCGTCGGGAGTTCCCCCTGGTTCGGCGAGGGCGGTCACCAGTGAGCTGACGGCGAGCAGCGCATAGGCCAGCACGGCGAACACCCACCGCTCACGCCCCTGCCCACCGGCGGGCAGCCTCCGCGACCCGGCGCCGCCCCCAGCGGGTGGCGCAGGCGACCTGGCGCCCTCACCGATGGGCGGGGTTCGCGGGTCGCGGTCGCCGGCGGCAGTTCGTGGGGCGGGGGTGTCGGGGCCGGTCATCAGATACCTCCGAGGAAACTCCCGCCTTCAGGCGGGAGAGGAATCGGACCCCTGCGGAGCAGGACAGGGGCAGCCGGTTCGCCGTCAGGCGAACCGGCGTCAAAACGCCGTGCGGCACCGCAGGGTTCGGTAGTGTGTTCGACGGTGGCGATGACCAAGCCACCGGACGAACGATCGAAAACATCCTCGCCGCCGGGCCGGCGGAGAGGTGAAACGCCTGTGGAGCTGGTGTAAGACCTCAACGAGAGTTCCTTTCTCGGGCGGGCGACCGGCGGTGAAGCAGGAAGCCTCACGGGCGACCGTGGGAATCTCCCTCGTTCACGAGGGGGAGGAGGTCAAGGGGTTGAGCTTGGCATGGCATCGACCGATCGGTTGATGGCCGGCGTCCACCGGTTCTCGGGCCGGGTGGGCGATGTGGGGACACCGGCGCCGGCGCGAGCATCGAAGGCATGAACACGACCCGCAGAACCGCTCTTCAGCTCGCCGCCGCCGGTGCCGGCGCCCTCGCCTCCACGGCGGTGGTCAAACCCAGGAAGGACGTCACCACGTACGTCTTCGTCTCCGGCTCGAACGGGGTGGCCACGGCCGACCCCGAGCTGACGTTGCGCGGGCACCGCTCCATCGGGGTGGGGCTGCCGGGGCACGGCCCCGAGGAGCAGTTCGTCCGCGCCTACCAGGCGCCGCAGGACCTGGCGGCGCTGGCCACGCTCAAGTCGCCGGTCGCCGGGGTGACGCTCGACGACTACGTGGAGGCGACGGTCAAGGTGGTGCGCCAGGTGGCGGAGCACGGGCGGGTGATCCTGGTGGGCGGCAGCCTCGGCGGCGCGACGATCACGAAGGTGGCCGACGCGGTGCCGCACCTGATCGACACCCTCGTGTACGACGCCGCGTACTGCTGCACCCGCCTGCGCTCCCCCAACGACTACGTCGCCACCCCTGAGGGGAAGACCAGCCTGGCGGGCAGCCTGGTGAGCGGCATCGTGGCCGACCCCGCGGTGATCGGGGCGCTGCGCGTCAACTGGCGCACCAACGACCCGGAGTTCCTGGCCGCGGCCAGGAAGACGTTCATGGCGGACGGCACCGAGGGCGAGTTCCTGGCCCTGCTGAACGCCCTGCTGCCGGACGAGAGCATGCAGGTGTCGTCCGCCGACGCCCGGGGCCGCAAGGAGCGGTGGGGCAGGGTGCGCCGGGTGTACATCAGGCACACGAAGGACCGGATGATCCCGCTCGCGCTGCAGGACCGGATGATCAGGGAGGCGGACGCGGCCACGCCGGGCAACCGGTTCGAGGTTTTCTCGGTGGCCGCCGCGCACGCGCCGACGGCTCGGGCGTACAAGGAGATCTCGGAAATTCTGCATCGGCTGGCGAAATGAAAAAACGGACGCCTCACCAGGGAGACATCCGTTCATATGCTGGGGTACCAGGACTCGAACCTAGACTAACTGAACCAGAATCAGTCGTGCTGCCAATTACACCATACCCCACCGCTGCGATCTCCTCGCGGAGCGCGCTTTGGCGACGTCCGAAAGAATAGCCCAGCTCCGGGGCTAAGACCAAAACGAATGTCCCGGCCCTCCTCCACTGCTCCCACCGGGTCCCCGTCCGTGCCAAGCTGAAGGGGACAAAACACCACGTGGAGGAGCCCAAGCGTTGGCCGAGAATCCGTTCTTCGCCCCTAGCGATCTGCCGTACGAGCTGCCGCCCTTCGCCGCGATCCGGGAAGAGCACTACCTGCCCGCGTTCGAGCGCGGCATGGCCGAGCAGCTCGCGGAGGTCGAAGCCATCGCCGGCAGCAGCGAGCCGCCGACGTTCGACAACACGATCGCCGCTCTCGAACGGTCGGGCAGGATCCTCGACCGTTCGGCCACGGTCTTCTTCAGCGTCGCCGCGTCCAACACCACGGACGGCATCATGGAGATCGAGAAGCAGATCTCCCCGCAACTGACCCGGCACAGTGACGCCATCCGGCTGAACCGGCCGCTGTGGGCCCGCATCAAGCAGGTCGCCACGGAGGACCCCGAGGAGTCGTGGCTGCTGGAGAAATACCGCCAAGACTTCATCAGGGCCGGCGCCGACCTGTCCGAGCCCGAGCAGGAGCGCCTGCGCGCGCTCAACGAGGAGCTGTCGCGGCTGTCCACCGAGTTCGCGCAGAGCCTGCTCAAGGCGACCACGGAGTCGGCGCTGGTCGTGACGGACCCGAAGGAGCTCGACGGGTTCGACGAGGCCAAGATCGCGTCGCTGCGCCAGGACGACGGCACGTACGTCCTGCCGCTGCTGAACTTCACCGCCCAGCCGAGCCTGTCCCAGCTGACCGACCGTGACGTGCGCCGCCGCCTGTACGAGCTGAGCGTCGGCCGCGCCCCCGGAAACTTCAAGCTGGCGGCCAGGATGGCGGCGCTGCGGGCGGAGCGGGCGCAGCTGCTCGGGTTCCCGACGCACGCCGCGTACACGGTGGCCGACCAGACCGCCAAGACCGTCGAGGCGGTCGAGGAGATGCTCGGCCAGCTCGTCGGCCCCGCCGTGCGCAACGCGAAGAAGGAGGCCGAGGCGCTGGCGGAGCAGGCCGGGTTCCCGATCGAGCCGTGGGACTGGCCCTACTACTCCGAGAAGGTGCGCCAGGCGCGCTACGAGTTCGACGGCGCGGCCATGCGGCCGTACTTCGAGCTCAACAGGGTCTACCGCGACGGCGTGTTCTTCGCGGCGACCAAGCTGTACGGCATCACCTTCGCCGAGCGGCCCGACCTGGGCGGCTACCACGAGGACGTGAGCGTGTTCGAGGTGTCGGACGAGGACGGCGGCCCGCTCGGGCTGTTCGTGCTCGACCCGTACGCGCGGCCGAACAAGCGTGGCGGCGCGTGGATGAACAACCTGGTCGACCAGTCGTTCCTGTTCGGGCTGAAGCCGGTCGTCATCAACAACCTCAACGTCACCAAGCCGGCCTCTGGGCCGACGCTGCTGACGTACGACGAGGTCAGCACCGCCTTCCACGAGTTCGGCCACGCGCTGCACGGGTTGTTCTCGCAGGTGCGCTTTCCCCGCGTGTCGGGCACGAGTGTGCCGCGTGACTTCGTGGAGTATCCGTCGCAGGTCAACGAGATGTGGGTGACCTGGCCCGAGGTGCTGGCCAACTACGCCAAGCACTACGAGACGGGCGAGCCGATGCCGGCGGAGCTGGTGGCGAAGCTGGAGGCGGCCGAGAAGTTCAACCAGGGCTTCCAGACCGTCGAATATCTGGCCGCCACGCTGCTCGACTGGGCCTGGCACAAGCTGGCGCCCGGCGAGACCGTGGACGACCCTGAGGCGTTCGAGGCCGCCGCGCTGGAGGCGGCGGGGATCGCGTTCCCGCTGGTCCGGCCGCGTTACCGGACCAACTACTTCGCGCACATCTTCTCGGGCGGCTACGCGGCCGGCTATTACTCCTACATCTGGAGCGAGGTGCTGGACGCGGAGAGCGTGGAGTGGTTCAAGGAGAACGGCGGGCTCACCAGGGCGAACGGTGACCACTTCCGCCGTGAGCTGCTGTCGCGGGGCGGCAGCATCGACCCGCTGACGGCGTTCAGGAACTTCAGGGGGCGCGAGGCCGGCATCGGGCCGCTGCTGGCCCGCCGCGGCCTAGTCTGACACGGCCTCGTCTGACACGGCCTCGTTCGACACGGCCTCGTCTGACGTCGCGCATGCGAAACCGCCGCCCGGGTCGAAGTGGCCCGGGCGGCGGTGACGTTCAGCCGCGTGAGCGGCCTGCGCTCAAAGCCCTCAGCCGCGCAGGCGGGCCAGGGCGGCGCGCAGGCGCTCCTGCGTGCGCTCGCGGCCCAGCACCTCGATCGACTCGAACAGCGGAAGTCCGACCGTACGGCCGGTGACGGCCACCCGGACCGGGGCCTGCGCCTTGCCCAGCTTGAGCCCGTGGGCCGTGCCGACCTCTTCGAGCGCCTGCTTGAGCGACTCGGGGTCCCAGCTCACGCTCTCGAGGCGGTCGAGGTAGCCGGTGAGGATCTCTTCAGGGGAGTTCTTCATCGCCTTGTCCCACGACGCCTGGTCGAAGACGGGCTCGTCGAGGAAGAGGAAGTCGACGTTCTGCCGGATCTCCGACAGCACCGCGATGCGGGTCTGGGCCAGCCCGGCGACCTTGCTGAACAGCTCGCGGTCCCACGAGGGGTCGAGGTAGGGGGCGCAGCGCTCCTCGAACGTCTCCATCGGCAGCGCCCGGATGTACTCGCCGTTGAACGCGCGCAGCTTCTTCTCGTCGAAGAACGCGCTGGCGGAGTTGACGTCCTCCAGCCGGAACAGCGGGGCCATCTCCGACCACGGCATGATCTCGCGGTCTTCGCCGGGGCCCCAGCCGAGCAGCATGAGGTAGTTGACCATCGCCTCGGCGAGGTAGCCCTCGTCGCGGTAGCTCTCCAGGGCGACCTTGTCGCGGCGCTTGGACAGTTTTTTCCGCTGCTCGTTGACGATGACCGGCAGGTGGGCCCAGACCGGCGGGTTGGCGCCCAGGGCGGGCCAGAGCAGCATCTGCTTGGCGGCGTTGCCGAGGTGCTCCTCGCCGCGTACGACGTGGGTGATGTTCTGGGTGATGTCGTCGACCGCGTTGGCCAGCACGTAGAGGGGCGAGCCGTCGGTGCGGGCGATGACGAAGTCTTCCTGCGCCTCGTTGGGGAACTCGACGTTGCCGCGGATGCGGTCGGCCACCACCGTGACACCCTCGTCGGGCGTGCGGAAGCGGACGGCGCCCTGCGTCAGGCCGCGCTCACGGCAGAAGCCGTCGTAGCCGCGGTGCTCGGAGCCGGTGCGGGCGACCAGCGTCTCGCGGGTGCAGTCGCAGTAGTAGGCCCGGCCGTCGGCCAGCAGCTTGGCCACCGCCTCGCGGTGCTGCGGCTCGTAGGCCGACTGGAAGTAGGGGCCTTCGAAGACGGGGTTGGTGCCGTTGATGCCGATCCAGTCGAGGGCGGAGATGATGCCCTCGGTCCACTCGGGGCGGTTCCTCGACGCGTCGGTGTCCTCGATGCGCAGCACGAAACGGCCGCCCGACTGCACGGCCAGCGCCCAGTTGAACAGCGCGGTGCGGGCGCCGCCCACGTGAAACATGCCGGTTGGGGACGGGGCGAACCGCACCCGTACTTCAGTCACGGGAGACCACCTTGTTCGTGAGTGTGCCGATGCCTTCGATGCCGACGCTGACCTCGTCGCCGATCTCGAGGGGGCCGACGCCCGCCGGGGTGCCGGTCAGGATGACGTCGCCGGGGATCAGCGTCATGACCGCGCTGACGTAGGCGACCAGCGCCGGGATGTCGTTGATGAGCTGGCTCGTACGGCCGCTCTGCCGGATCTCGCCGTTGACCGTGGTGGTCAGCGCCAGGTCGCTCGCGTCGAGATCGGTCTGGATCCACGGCCCGAGCGGGCAGAACGTGTCGAACCCCTTGGCCCGGGTGAACTGCACGTCCTTCTTCTGCAGGTCGCGGGCGGTGACGTCGTTGGCGCAGGTGTAGCCGAAGATGACGTCCTTGACCCGCTCGACCGGGACCTCGCGGCAGAGGCGGCCGATGACGACGGCCAGCTCGCCTTCGTAGTCGACGCGGTCGGACAGCGACGTGGGGTAGGCGATGTTCTCGCCGTGGCCGATGACCGTGGTGGACGGCTTGATGAAGATGAGCGGCTCTTCCGGCACCTCGTTGCCCAGCTCGGCCGCGTGCTCGGCGTAGTTTCTGCCGATGGCGACCACCTTGCTCGGCAGCATCGGGGCCAGCAGTTTCACCTGGGACAGCGGGAACCGCTCGCCGGTGAACTGCACCTGACCGAACGGGTGACCGGAGATCGCGGAGACGAACTCCTCGCCGGGACCGCCCTCGACCACGCCGAACGAGACGCCTTCGCCTGTGGAGAACCTCGCTATACGCACCCGTCAAGGCTATCGCCGCCGCCGGCGGGGTCCGCCCACCTCGGGATCGGCTGCCCACGACGGGTCACGAACTGTCCATTTATAGGCCCCAAGTCCGTCTTATCAGGCTTCGGTCGTACAGAGGGGGTTATGTCGCCTTATGAGAGATAACACCTTGTGTGGGGGGTGACGGATCGTGTCTGACACGATGTCCGGCCGGCCGGGTACGGCCGGCGGCGCGGCGACGGTTCCGCGGGCCAGGACGCAGGAGAGCGTGCCGGGCGGCGCGACCTCGCTGGTCACGGAGAAGGGCACCACGAGCATCGACGACGGGGTCGTCGCCAAGATCGCCGGGCTCGCCGCCCGGGAGGTGTCGGGCGTGCACGCCATGGGTGCGGGCGCGGCACGGGCGTTCGGCAGCGTACGGGGGATGGTCGGCGGGGACCCGAACGTCTCCCAGGGCGTGTCGGTCGAGGTGGGCGAGCGCCAGGCGGCCGTCGACCTCGATCTGGTCGCCGAGTACGGGACCGCGATCCCCGAGCTGGCGGCGGCCGTCCGCAAGAACGTGATCGGGGCCGTCGAGCGGATGTGCGGCCTCGAGGTGACGGAGGTGAACATCAGGGTGGACGACGTCCACCTTCCCGACCAGGACCGAGGCAGAGACACCGACCGCTCCCAGGACCGTGGCAGCGACGCGGACCAGGAACCCCGCGTCCGATGACCCCGTCCCCACCCGGCTCGGCATCGGACCCGCCAGGGACGGCCGATCCCACAGGCGCGGCCGACCCCGCGGCCGACCCCGCGTCCGGCTCGGCCGGGACGGCCGGTTCCACGGGCGCGGCCGACCCCGCGTCCGGCTCGGCGGGAACGGCCGGTCCTACGGGCGCGGCCGGCTCCACGCCGGACCCGGCCGGGGCCTCCGGTGCCGTGGGGACGGCGGGGAGTGGCGGGACGAACCCTCCCTCCCCGTCTGGGGCTGCGGCTGCGGGGGCGGCGCCTGGGGCCGGTGAGGAGGAGGTCGCGCGGGACCTCGCGGAGCGGGTTCGTGCCTGTGACGGGGTGGTCCGGTTGTCCGGGGGGTTGTTCGGGACGGTGGCGACGTATCTGCCGGGCGAGCGGCTCGTCGGCGTGTCGGTGCGGGATCGGGCGGTCGAGGTCGCCATCGTCGCCACGCTCGGCAGACCGCTGCCCGAGACCGCCGACGAGGTGCGGCGGGCCGTCGCGGACCTGGCCGGTGACCGTCCCGTGCACGTGCGGGTGGACGACATCGTCGTGGAGGGAACATGAACAACAGTCAGTTGACGCCGCTCGTCGGCATGGCGGTCGGCATCGCGCTCGGGTTCGCGGGGGCGTTCGGGGGGCTGGGCGCGTTCCTGCTCGTCCTGGTGCTCGGCGCGATCGGGTTCCTGGTCGGCCGGATCATCGAGACCGGCGAGATCAACCTGTCGGGTCTGACGGTGAAGCGGAAATGACCGTACTGTCCACCGTTCCCGCGCAGCGTCCCGCTCCCCCGCCGGCTCCCGAGCTGCGCGGGCGCACGGAGATCTCCGACCGGGTGGTCACCAAGATCGCCTGCCTGGCGGCTAGGGAGGTGCCCGAGGTGCGTGACGTGCAGCTCCGTACCCTGCCGTGGGCGCGCCCGTCCGGCGGCGAGGTGCACAAGGGACAGACCACGCTGCGGCTCTCGGTCAGCGTCGCCTACCCGGCGCCGCTGCACGCGGTGGCGGCCCGGCTCAGGGAGCACGTGACCCGCCGCGTCGCCGCCCAGACCGGCCTGAACGTCACCCGCCTCGACATCACGATGACCGACCTGGGCGGTGACCTGCCATGAGCGGCTCAGACCCGGAGATCTGCGCCATCCCACCCGACCCACCCGGAAAGGGCAACATTTCCGGACAGCCCAGCGAGCAGGGACACCTTGGCGATGGGGAGTCAAGCGCCGTGCCGGCGGGGGCGCATCGGGCGGGGGTCGAGGTGCCGCCGTCGAAGGCCGCTGATCGGGCGGCGGTGCGGGCGTTCCGGCCGGCTCGGAGGGTTCCCGCCATTGTGGTGGCGGTGCTGCTCGCGGTGCTCAGCCTGCTCGCGTTGCTGGAGATCGTCTCTGGGCTGGTCGGCAGGCCGTTGCGGTGGATTCCGTACGACAGGATGCTGGCCTGGGCGTCCACCACCTCTTGGTCGGATCCGCTGGCTCTGCTCGGTGCGGCGGTCGTGACGTTGATCGGCGTCGCGCTGCTGCTGTTGGCGCTGGTGCCGGGGCGGCCTCGGATGGTGCCGGTGCGCAGCGGTGACCCTGATCTGATCATCGGGCTGCGGCCCAGGAGCGTGGCCCGGGCTCTGGCGCATGCGGCTGAGCAGGTGCCTGGGGTGCGGTCGGCGCGGGGGAAGCTGCGCGGGCAGACGTTCGCGGTCACGCCCACCACGTACGGCGGGAACGTCGATCAGGACGTACGCGGCGCCGTGCTGAGCAGGCTCGCCGGATACGACCTGGTTCATCCCTACCGGGTCGCGGTCAGGGGGCGACGATGAACGCGCGGACCCGGCGCGGCAACCGGCTCGGCCTCGGCCTGGTGGGGCTGGTGCTGACGCTGCTCGGCGGCGCGGCGCTGGCCCGTGGGCTGGGCATGTTCCCGCAGGACTGGGCCCCGGCGCGGACCCCGATCGTGGACGGCTACGTGACGGGGTTCTTCGCCCGTGGCGGCCCGGCGCTGTGGTGGCTGGCCGCGCTGGCGTCGCTGGTCGTGGCGGTGCTGGCGGTGCGCTGGCTGCTCGTACAGGGTCGCAGGCAGACCCACCGTACGCTGCGCATCGAGGACGGCCCCAGCGGCGTCACCGAGATCTCGGCGGGCGGGATGGCGCAGGCGGTGGCGGCGGACGTGGCGTCCAGCCCCGCCGTGCTGAGCGCCGACGCGAACCTGGTGGGCCCGCCCGCCAGGCCCGAGGTACGCCTGCGGGTCGTCGCCGACGAGTCGGTGCCGATCGCCGAGCTGAGCCGGCACCTGTCGGCCGTGGCGCTGCCGCACATGCGCGACGCGCTGGACCGAGACCGGGTGCCGGCGGTGGCCCGCGTTAGCCTGGAGCCCTCACCCGCGCCACACCGTGACGTGCGCTGACGAGAGGGGTCCTGCGATGTCCATCGTGAAGATCAACGTGCTGACCGTGCCGGCCGAGATGCGCGAGGAGCTCGAACGCCGCTTCGCCGGCCGCGCCGGGATGGTGGAGGCTGCCGACGGGTTCGAGTGGTTCGAGCTGCTGCGTCCTGTGGACGGGACCGAGCGCTACCTGGTCTACACCCGCTGGCGCAGCGAGGAGGACTTCGAGAAGTGGCAGCAGGGTGAGGCGTTCCAGCGCGGCCACGCCCAGGCCGCCGGCGAACGCCCCACCGGCCCCGCCGCCCAGGCGTCCGCCCAGGCGTCCGCCCAGGCACAGGGCCACGGTCATGGGCACGGCCACGGCGGCCCGGCCGCGACCGGCTCCGAGGTGTGGACCTTCGAGGTGGCCGAAAGCGCCGGCCCCAAGGCTTAGCGCCCGCGCCACCTCACGAAGACCCCCGCGGGAAGGCCCGCTCCGTGTGGCGCGGGCCTGGGCGGTCAGCCGTCCAACGGGTTGTGGATGATGCGGTCGACGATGCCGTTGCGGACGAAGCGGGCCGCGAAGCTGGACGGCTTGCGGGCGCCCTGGTCGGCGACGCACACGCTGAACTCCTTGGCGATCTCCAGCCGCGGATAGCGCTCCAGCACCTCCTGCCGCACGAGGGCGGGGATGTCGGAGGTGTTGCGACCCGAGATGTCCATGCCGGTGGACAGTTCGAGCAGGTGCCCCTCAGGGTCCTCCTCCACGGGTACCTCGTCCCACATGTGCCGGACGATCACCTCGGCGGCCCGGTCGCGCCGCTCGGGCGACCAGCCGGCCCCCGCGCAGAACGCCCAGGCCACGTGGCCGCCGGCCTCCTCGTACGGGACGGTGTGGCTGTCGTACTCGGCGACCAGGCCGATGTCGTGCAGCATGGCGGCCACGTACAGCAGCTCCGCGTCGAAGGCGATGCCGTTGTCCTGCGCGTACGCCGCCGCCCACAGGTAGGCCCGGATGGAGTGGTTGAGCAGGGAGGGCGAGTGGTAGCGGGTGGCCACTTCGAGCGCGCCCCGGCAGGCGGGCGTGTCGGGTATCACCAGGTCGTCGAGTTTCACATGCACCAGCATGCCGTGCCGGGCGATGCCGGTGGAGCATCGGGCGGCTAACAAATGGGGCATTCGGCTTGACCCTATGATCGTGGGTTCGAAAGCATGTCCCGCCCTCATCGTTTTGTCCGGAAGGAACTGGCGTGCGCCGGCTCGCGATACCCCTTGCCCTCACGCTCGCATTAGGAGCCTCGGCGGGCCCTGCCCAAGCCGCCGAGACGGTGAAGGACACGGTGAAGGACACCGTGAAGGACAAGGTGACTCGGACGGCCGAGTGCCAGGGCGACTGGCTGCCCGCCACGCCGACCGCCGAGGACGTCATGAAGGGCGAGATCTCGCTGGTCGGCCTGCCGGCGTACCAGCTGGGCAAGAAGATCAAGTGGACGGCGAGCCCGTACCGCAACCGCTCATGGGAGTACGTCTTCCAGTCGCTGCGCTGGATGGGTTCCCTCGTCGTCCAGTACGAGAACACCGGCGAGCAGCGCTACCTCGACCGCGCCGTCGAGATCACCAAGGACTGGGTGGCACACAACAAGTACGGCGCCCGCGGCACCCCCTCGTACGTGTGGAAGGACCACCCGGTCTCGCTGCGCACCCAGCCGCTGCTCTGCCTGAGCCGGCACGTGAACGAGAAGTGGCTCAAGGACAGCCTGGCCGTGCACGCCAAGCTCCTGGCGAACCCGCGGCTGTACAAGAAGGGCCACAACCACGGCATCGACCAGGACATCGCGCTCATGGGCATCGGCTGCCGCTTCGGCCGCAAGGACTGGGCGAACCTGGCCGCCAAGCGCCTGACCGGCACCGTGAAGCTCGACGTGGACGCGCAGGGCGCGCTGATGGAGCAGGCGCCGCGCTACGCCGTCTACGTCTACGGCCGCCTCCAGGTCGCGATGACGAACATGAAGGCGTGCAAGCGCAAGGTGCCGGGCGAGATCTCCCGGCGGACCGAGGCGCTGAAGGACTTCATCGCCCACGCCACGATGCCCAACGGCTACATGGCCCCGCTCGGCGACGGCAGCGCGGAGACCGAGCCCAAGATGGAGACGGGCACGCCGAAGCAGGAGGTCAAGACCTACAGGGCCGGGTACGTCTTCGGCCGCACGAAGTGGGACGACCCCGAGTCGGCGTACTACTCGATCAGGTTCGGCCCCGGCATGAAGTTCCACGGCCACGAGGACCACCTGGGCGTCACCTATTACGCGCAGGGCCGCGACATCCTCATGGACGGCGGCTTCCACTCCTACGAGAAGAGCTCCTACCGCTATTGGACGCTCTCCCCCGAGGCGCACAACGTCCCGACGGTGGTGGGCGCCCGCTTCCGGCCGCGCACGGCCAGCAAACTCGCCAAGACGTCGTACGGCAAGGACCGCCAGGCGTTCCGGCTGACCGACAAGGCGTACGGGGTGAGCCGTACCAGGTCGGTGCTGGTCGACCACGGGGACGACCTGATGGCGGTGTACGACGCGGCTTCGGGCGGCAAGAAGGTGCGCAACATCTGGCGCTTCGCGCCCTCGCTCAAGCTCATCTCGAAGGGCGGCGGCAAGGTGGTGCTGGGTGACGGCAAGTTCAGGGTGACGCTGCTGCAGCTCGACTCGTCGTGCTCCCGGGTCGGGGGGCAGAAGGTCGAGCGGGGCGGCAAGCTCGGCTGGGTGTCGCCGGCGTACCTGTCGAAGCAGCGGACCAACGTCGTCGTCTCGCCGGCCGCGAAGTCGCTGCTGACGGTGATCGTGCCGGGCACCGACTCGCCGAAGGTGTCGTGCTCGGGCGGCAAGGTCAAGGTGAACGGGGTGTCGTTCGCGGCCAAGGTGCTCTGAGCGTCGGGCCCCTTCCGCAGGGGCCCGGGCCTCCGTCAGCAGTCGTGGCCGGCCCGCAGCAGGCCGTACGTGACCGCCTGCTCAAGCGCCTGCCAGGAGGCGTCGATGATGTTCTCCGCCACCCCGACCGTGGCCCAGTCGGCGGTGTCGTCGCTGGAGGTGATGAGCACGCGGGTGACGGCGTCGGTGCCGTGGGCGCCCTCCAGGATGCGGACCTTGTAGTCGACCAGGGCGAGCTTGGCCAGCTCGGGGTAGAGCCGCTCCAGCGCGAGCCGGACGGCCTTGTCGAGGGCGTTGACGGGGCCGTTGCCCTCGCCGGTGGCGACGATGCGCTCGCCCTTGGCGTGCAGCTTGACGGTGGCCTCGCTGACCAGCTCGCCGCCCTTGGTGCGTTCGACGATGACCCGCCACGACTCGACCTCGAAGTGGCGCTTGCGCTCGCCTTCGACGGTGTCGCGCAGCAGCAGCTCGAAGGAGGCGTCGGCGGCCTCGAAGGTGAAGCCCTGCGACTCGAGGTCCTTGACCCGCTCGACGAGCGCCTTGGTGTGCTCGGGGGTCAGCTCGTAGCCCAGCTCGCGGCCCTTGAGCTCGACGGAGGCGCGGCCGGCCATGTCGGAGACGAGCATGCGCATGTCGTTGCCGACCTGGGCGGGGTCGATGTGCTGGTAGAGGTTGGGGTCGACCTTGATGGCGCTGGCGTGCAGGCCGGCCTTGTGGGCGAAGGCGGAGGCGCCGACGTAGGGGGCGTGGGAGTTGGGGGTGACGTTGGTGACCTCGGTGATCGCGTGCGCGATGCGCGTCATGTCGGCCAGCGACTGCTCGGGCACGAGGTCGAAGCCGCGCTTGAGCTGGAGGTTGGCGACGACGGTGAAGAGGTTGGCGTTGCCCGAGCGCTCGCCGTAGCCGTTGGCGCAGCCCTGCACATGGGTGGCGCCGGCCTTGACCGCGGCCAGGGTGTTGGCGACGGCGCAGCCGGTGTCGTCGTGGCAGTGGATGCCGACGCGGGCGCTCGTACGGACGGCCTCCTGGACGATCTCGGCCAGCTCGTCGGGCAGCATGCCGCCGTTGGTGTCGCACAGGGCGATGACGTCGGCCCCCGCCTCGGCGGCGGTCCTGACGACCTCCAGCGCGTACGCCGGGTTGGACCGGTAGCCGTCGAAGAAGTGCTCGGCGTCGAGGAAGACGCGCTGGCCCTCCGCACGCAGGTGGGAGACCGTGTCGCGGATCATCGCGAGGTTCTCCTGGAGCGTCGTGCGGAGAGCCAGCTCCACGTGCCGGTCGTGACTCTTGGCGACAAGGGTCACGACCGGCGCGCCGGATTCGCGCAAGGCGGCCACCAGGGGGTCGTCGGCGGCCTGCACACCTGCCCGGCGGGTCGCGCCGAACGCGGCGAGTTGCGCGTGCTTCAGGTCGAGCTCTGTTCGGGCCAGCCTGAAGAACTCGGTGTCCTTGGGGTTGGCGCCGGGCCAGCCCCCCTCGATGAAGCCGACGCCCAGGCCGTCCAGGTGACGAGCGACGGCGAGCTTGTCGGCGACGGTGAGGTTGAGCCCCTCCTGTTGCGCGCCGTCGCGTAGCGTCGTGTCGTAGACGTGGAAGCGGTCGTCGGCCATGAGTCTCTCTTCTCTGCGGAAGCTTCTCTGCGAAGGACGTTCTCGGGAAAACCCGGGAAAACAAAAAGACCCCTCACGGACGTGAGAGGTCTGCGCGCTGGCGGTGTCCCGGTATCAGCCAGCGCGCCTGCCGATAATGAGCAGACCGTAGAACATGGTGCCGCCCAGTCTGCCACACGGATTCACCATCTGGCACACCGGTCTCACTCCCTGGGACACGGCACGGTGGGGGCGGTCACACCTGGACGCCGATGCCTCCGGTGATCAGGCGCTCGATCGCGGCGGCGTCGAACACCTCGCCGCCCAGCATCTGGCCGTCGAGCAGCACGGTCGGCGTGCCCTCCAGCGGGACCCTGGCCGTCTGCGCCAGGTGCGCCTCCGCGTACGTCTGCGACTTCACGCAGTCGTCCACCGACGCGCCGGCCTTCCTGGCCGCCGCCGACAGCTCCTCGACCGTGAAGCCCGAGGCCACGCCGTGCGGGGCGGGCTGCATGGCGTACACGGCGTCCCTGAAGGCCAGCCAGTTCTCCTCCGGTACGCAGCGCGCGGCCGCGGCGGCGCGGACGGAGTTGGAGCGCATGGGCTCGTCCCGGAAGATCGTGACGGTGTGGAAGACGACCTTCACCTTGCCCTCCTTGGCCAGGCGCTGGATCGTCGCATCGACCTTGGTGTGCATGTCCTTGCACACCGGACAGTCGAAGTCCTCGAACACGTCGAGCACCGGAGCGTCGCTGCCCAGGTCGGCCAGGATCATCGACCCGTCCGCCTGCCTGCTCAGCTGCACCCCGTCGGACGACGCGCCGGGCTGGGAGAACGCCAGCACCCCGAGTACGGTGATCGCCGCGAAGGCCGCCACGACCGCCATCAACCGCTTCTTCATGAGCCCACTCTCACCTTTGTCGATCGCGCAGACCCTATCGGAAGCGCGGACAACGGCCATCACGCGCGTACGGCCCCGGCGCGCCGGGCAGGTTCGTCTGCGGGGGATGAAGGGGGATCAGCCATGCGATACGTGACACTGGGTCGCGAGGGCCCGACGGTCTCGGCCCTGGGGTTCGGCGCGATGACGCTGGCGCCCAGGGTGTACGGCGACGTGAGCGAACCGGAGGCGACGCAGGCGCTCCTGGCGGCGCTGGACGCGGGCGTCACGTTCGTCGACACCGCCGACATCTACGGCGCCGGGCACAGCGAGACCCTGATCGGGCGGGTGCTGCGGGGCCACAGGGACGAGGTGGTGCTGGCCACGAAGTTCGGCGGGAACTCCGACGATCAGGGCAGGCTGGTGCCGGGCATGGGCCGGCCCGAGTACGTCCGCAGGGCTCTGGAGGCCAGCCTCGACCGCCTGCGTACGGACCGGGTGGACCTCTACTACCTGCACAGGCTCGACCCCACGACGCCCGTCGAGGAGACGATGGGCGCGCTGGCCGAGCTGGTCCAGGCCGGGGACATCCGGTATGTCGGCCTGTCGGAGGTGTCGGCGGCGACGCTGCGGCGGGCCTGCGCGGTCCACCCGGTGACCGCCCTGCAGACCGAGTACTCGCTGTTCCACCGCTACCCCGAGCAGGACGTGCGCCCGGCCTGCGACGAGCTGGGCGTCGGGTTCGTGGCCTACAGCCCGCTCGGGCGCGGCCTGCTCGGCGGCACGATCAGGGGCAGGGGGTCGCTGGAGGAGGGCGACTGGCGCCGGGGCAACCCGCGCTTTCAGGAGGGCAACCTGGACCGCAACGTGGAGCTGGCCGACGCCGTGGCGGGCCTGGCCGGCGAGGTGGGGCTGCCGGTGGCGCAGCTCGCGCTGGCCTGGCTCGTGCACCGCGGCGCCGTGCCGATCCCGGGGACGCGCCGGGCCGAGAACGCGCGGGCCAACGCCGCGGCCGCCGACGTCACCCTCGACGAGGAGACGGTACGGCGGCTCGAGGCGCTGGTGCCGCCCGGCGCGGTGGCCGGCGAGCGCGGCAACGCCGCCTACCTGGCCAACCTCGACACCTGAGCGGGCACGGGGGCCGGGGCGGGCTCAGGCGGCCCCGCGCCCCCTGGGATGCGGGCGTCAGGCGATCTTGTGGACCCAGTTGTGGGTGTCGGGGCGGGCGCCGTACTGGATGCCGACCAGTTCCTCGCGCACCCGCATGGTGATCGGGCCGGGCGTGCCGTCGCCGATCGTCCATGAGCGGTCGGCGCCCTTGACCGTGCCGACCGGCGTCACCACGGCCGCGGTGCCGCACGCGAACACCTCGGTCAGCTCGCCGCTCTCGCAGCCGGCCTGCCACTCCTCCACGCTGACCAGCCGCTCCTCGGTCTCCAGGCCGAGGTCGCCGGCCAGCTCCAGGATCGAGTCGCGGGTGATGCCGGGCAGCAGCGTGCCGGTGAGCGCGGGGGTGACGAGCTTGCCGCCGATGACGAAGAACAGGTTCATCCCGCCCATCTCCTCGACGTAGCGGTGCTCGTGCGCGTCGAGCCAGACGACCTGGTCGCAGCCGTTCTCGACGGCCTGCCGCTGCGCGACGAAGGCCGCGGCGTAGTTGCCGCCGCACTTGGCGAACCCGGTGCCGCCGGGCGCGGCCCGCGTGTACTCGGTGGACAGCCAGACGGAGACGGGCTTGATGCCGCCGGTGAAGTAGGAGGCCGCCGGGGAGGCGATCACCATGTACCGGTACGTCTTCGACGGGTAGTTGACCCCGAGCGCCGGCTGCGTGGCGATCATGAAGGGCCGCAGGTAGAGGCTGTGCCCCTCGGCGGTGGGCACCCACTCCTTGTCGGTGTTGACGAGCAGGTCCAGCGACTCGACGAACGTCTCCTCGGGCAGCTCGGGCATCGCCATGCGCTGGGCCGAGCGGTTGAAGCGGGTGGCGTTGGCGTACGGGCGGAACATCACGATCGAGCCGTTGGCCTGCCGGTACGCCTTCAGCCCCTCGAACAGCTCCTGGGCGTAGTGGAAGACCGCGGTGGCCGGGTCGAGGACGAGCGGCCCGTACGCCTCGAGGCGCGCGTCGTGCCAGCCCTTACCCTCGGTGAAGTCGATCGAGACCATGTGGTCGGTGAAGACCTGCCCCCACCCCGGGTTCGCCAGTACCTGCTCCCGCTCGGCCGCGGTGCGAGCATGGTCGGAGAGCTGCACGTCGAAGCTGAGCTTCTGAGCGATGGTCATGACGTCGGTCCTTCTCTCTGCGATCTACCGAAACCTACCGGAAGCTGCCCGCTGTCTGCGGTTTCTGCGACGGCCGCGAGAGGCGGCCGCGCCGGGAGGCAGTCCGTACTTCCTATTGTCTCGCTATATGGGATGGCAAGGGGTCAATGGGGGATATAGCCCCCATTTCTCCGTACAGGGACACGAAAAAGCGCCCGGCAGTCCCCTCAGGGCCGCCGGGCGCTCGTGATCGGGCTAGGCGGTCCTAGCCGGATACTCGCGCGGTGATGTCGTCGCCGATCTGCTGCGTGCCGCGCGGGGCGGAGCCCGCGACGCGCGCCGCGATGTCGTCGGCGACGGCCTGCTCCACCCTGGCCGCCTCGGCGCTCAGGCCGAGGTGGTCGAGAAGCATGGCGACGGAGAGGATGGTCGCGGTCGGGTCGGCCTTGCCCTGGCCCGCGATGTCGGGCGCGCTGCCGTGGACCGGCTCGAACATGCTGGGCGCGGCGCCGTCGGGGTTGATGTTGCCGCTGGCGGCCAGGCCGATGCCGCCCGCGATGGCGGCGCCGAGGTCGGTGATGATGTCGCCGAAGAGGTTGTCGGTGACCACCACGTCGAAGCGCTCGGGCTGGGTGACGAAGAACATCGAGGCCGCGTCGATGTGGGAGTAGTCGACGGCGATCTCGGGGTAGTCGGCGGCGACCCGGTTGACGGTGCGCTGCCACAGGTCGCCCGCGAAGGTGAGGACGTTCGTCTTGTGGACGAGCGTGAGCTTCTTGCGCGGGCGCGACTGAGCTTTCTCGAAGGCGTAGCGGACCACGCGCTCGACGCCGTGTGCGGTGTTGAGCGACTCCTGCGTGGCGATCTCGTGCGGGGTGCCGCGCCGCATGGCGCCGCCGGTGCCGGCGTAGAGGCCCTCGGTGCCCTCGCGGACGACGATCATGTCGATCTTCTCGGGCGGGGTGTCGGCCAGCGGGGTGCGCACGCCGGGGAACAGCTTGACCGGGCGCAGGTTGACGTAGTGGTCGAACTCGAACCGCAGCCGCAGCAGCAGGTCGCGCTCCAGGACGCCGGGCGGCACGCTGGGGTCTCCGACGGCGCCGAGCAGGATGGCGTCGTAGCCGCGCAGCTCGTGGAGCACCGAGTCGGGCAACGTCTCGCCGGTGCGGTGATAGCGCGCGGCGCCCAGGTCGTAGTGGGTGGGCTCGATCTTGGTGCCCACGGCATCCAGGACCTTGAGCCCTTCTGCGACGACCTCGGTGCCGATGCCGTCACCGGGGATGACAGCCAGGCGGATGTTACGCGACTCCATGGGCGGTACCTTACCGGCTCGTCTCGACTGACGAACACATCATCTCATTTTCCGGACGTCCGATTTTGCATGTATTGCGACCTTTTGACCGATTCGTTAGAGTCCGTCAGGCCTAATCCACGCAGCAGGTGCGTGGAGCCGGGGACCCACCTCTCCCCCAGGGGCGAATCGGCTTCGCCGTAGGGCTGTCTTCCAGGCCCGAGCCCGTCAGCTAACCCGGCCGGCCGCATGGAAGGACAGACCCCTGTCTCGCATTGCCATCGCCCTGGCGGGTGTCGCCGCCGGGCTCATCGTGTGCCCCCCTCCGGCCTCCGCCGCGCCGACGCCCGCCGGCCCCGGTGAAAGCCGTCACTCCCCCGACACGAACTCCGACCCCGACACGAAATCCGGCCCCGGCACGAAATCCGGCTCCGGTACGAACGCGGCCGGCTCGATCACTCTGACCGGCCCCGAGGTCAAGCGCATCCAGCAGCAGCGCGCGCCCAAGCCGGCCTGGAAGACCGCCCTCAGGTTCGCGATGCACCAGCGCGGCATCCCGTACGTGTGGGGCGGCACGAGCCGCAGCGGGTACGACTGCTCCGGGCTCATGCTCAGGGCGTACCAGAAGGCGGGGATCCACCTGCCGCGCACCGCCGCCGAGCAGTACAACGCGTTCTCCCGGAAAATCAGCTGGAACCATCTCAAGCCCGGTGACCTGGTCTTCTTCAGCGGACTCGGTCACGTGGGCATGATCTCCAAGCCCGGCTACATGGTGCACGCGCCGCACTCGGGCGACGTGGTGAAGGAGGAGAAGCTCTCCGACTGGCGCCGGCAGGCGTTCGTCGGAGCGGTCAGGCCCGACCGCGAGGGCGTCCGTCAGTGGCGCGAGCTGCAGAAACGGCGCGATGACCCCGCCCCGTCGATGCTGACCGCGACCCTCTGACCTTGCACCACCCGGACGAGCGGCCCCGTGCGAACGAGCGCGGGGCCGTTCTGGGCTCACCTGCTTTGGGGGGCTCCGCCGTTGTCACGCCGGTCGAGGGCCATCTGGACGGCCTCGGCCGCCTCGTCCTCTTGGTCCTCGGCACGGTTGTAGGCATACATCTCGTACATGTGGCTCATCTCGCTTCGCGGACGTGTTCCTGAGAAAGGGGGGAAGCCGGACTCCGGTCGCGAGCCCGACCGGGCCTGAATCTCGTGGTCCGGGTCACGGACCGGACGAAGGGACTTGACGGCCGACGCATACGCCGCGCACCGCGGCGGGTCGTCGACCTGCCCTAACAGGCCCCGCCGCGGCAGGTAATGAGTACGAGAACCTGGCGCATCACCGGCTACAGTACCCGAGGACAGTGCTTGGATGTCCTACTATCTCGCATCCTGAGACGCAAAAGGGCCGCCACCCGAAACGGGTGACGGCCCTGCGCAGGTCAGAGGGTCAGTCCTCCAGGTCGACCGAGCGGCCGCTCTCGGCGCCGATCTCGGCGCCGATCTGCTCGACCACCTCGGCCGGGATCGCCGAGTCGACGGTCAGCGCGATGAGCGCCTTGCCGCCCTTGACGTCACGGGCCACCTGCATCGAGGCGATGTTGATGCCGTGCTCGCCGAGCAGCCGGCCGACCACGCCGACGACGCCGGGGCGGTCGGTGTAGGTGTAGAAGCACAGGTGGGCCGTCGGCTCGATCTCCATCTCGAAGCCGTTGACCTCGACGATCTTGGTGATCTGGCGCGGCCCGGACAGCGTGCCCGACACCGAGACCGTGCGGCCGTCGGCCAGCACGCCGCGCACGGTCACCAGGTTGCGCCAGTCGGGGCTCTCGGAGCTGGTGACCAGCTCGACCGCGATGCCGCGGTCCTTGGCCAGCAGCGGCGCGTTGACGTAGGTGACCTGCTCCTCGACCACGTCGGCGAAGACGCCCTTGAGCGCGGCCAGCTCGATCACCCGCACGTCCTGGGCGGCGATCTCGCCGCGCACCTCGACGTCGAGCTTGGTGGCCACCTCGCCGGCCAGCGCGGTGAAGACCCGGCCCAGCTTCTCGGCCAGCGGCAGGCCCGGCTTGACGTCCTCGGCCACGGCGCCGCCCTGGACGTTGACCGCGTCGGGCACGAACTCGCCCGCGAGGGCCAGCTTCACGCTGCGCGCGACCTGGGTGCCGGCCTTCTCCTGGGCCTCGTGGGTGGAGGCGCCGAGGTGGGGCGTGACGACGACCTGGTCGAGCTCGAACAGCGGGCTGTCGGTGCACGGCTCCTTGGCGAAGACGTCCAGGCCGGCTCCCGCGACCCGGCCCTCCTTGATCGCCGCGTAGAGGGCGCCCTCGTCGACGATGCCGCCGCGCGCGACGTTGACGATCCGCACGTTGGGCTTGACCTGGTGCAGCTCGCGGTCGCCGATGAGCCCGACCGTCTCCTTGGACTTGGGCAGGTGGACGGTGATGAAGTCGGCCTGCTTGAGCACCTCGTCGAGGCTGACCAGCCGGACGCCCATCTGCGCGGCGCGGGCCGGCGGCAGGTAGGGGTCGTAGGCGATCAGCTCGACCCCGAACGGCGCCAGCCGCTGGGCCACGAGCTGGCCGATCTTGCCGAGGCCGAGGATGCCGACGACCTTCTCGTCGAGCTCGACACCGGTGTACTTCGAGCGCTTCCACTCACCGTTCTTCAGCGCGGCGTGGGCCTGGGCCGTGTTGCGCGCGCTGGCCAGGATGAGCGCGATGGTCTGCTCGGCGGCGCTGGTGATGTTGGAGGTCGGAGCGTTGACGACCATGACGCCGGCCTTGGTGGCCGCCTCGACGTCGACGTTGTCGAGGCCGACCCCCGCGCGGGCGACCACCCGCAGCTTGGGCGCGGCGGCGATGGCCTCGGCGTCGACCTGCGTGGCGGAGCGGACGATGAGCGCGTCAACGTCGGCGAGGGCGGGCAGCAGCTGGGAACGGTCGGCGCCGTCGGTGTGGCGGACCTCGAAATCAGCGCCGAGTACGGCGAGACCGGCCTCGGACAGCTCCTCTGCGACCAGAACGACGGGCTTGTTCACTGGTGTGGATCCTTAAGGCAGGGCGGGCTTGGGAGGGACACGTCCACGGATCCCCCCGGCGGTCCCACAGAGTCTATCGGGCGCTTGTGAACGCGTTCACGAGGGACTCACGATGTGAGACGGGAGGCCCTGTACCCAGCAGAGTGGAAAGTCATCCACGCCGCTCCCATCTTTGTCTTGATCGGGAGATTTATTCGCCATTAGCCTGATAAGCCGTGGCCGACTACCTATGGTTCGTCATATGAGCATCGGGAATCCTGCGCTTGCCGACGTGCTCGCCCAGCATGGCACTCCGCACCGCCTGCTGGGCGCTCTTGCCGACGGTGGAGTCCTGGTGGCAGTGCGACCAGATCGTTCCGTGGTCCTCGGGACCACTCAAGTAGGTGACCGGGTGCTGCTGGGCTACACCAGCGCCGCCACCTACGCCCGGCACCGCGGAAGCCATTCGCTGTCGGCCTGCGACGCCGACACCATCCTGGACATCCAGCGCGTCACCGGAGTACGCGAGATCGTGATCGACGCGGCAGGCCCGGCCGCCGCGGCCGTGCCCATCGACGATCTCCAACGCTTCCTCACCACGACGCGCACGGGGCCCACACCCGTGCTGTCGGGGGCGGCGCCCGCCGCCTACGCCACGGGCGCGATGGCCACCGTGTCACGCGGCGCCGCGCTCGCGCAGGTGGCTCCCCCGTCGCCCGAGGCCCCCGCGCTGCCGTGGGTGCCCGCGCCGCGGCCGCACCTGTCGGGGCCGATGCAGCAGGTGGACCCCGGCTACCGGCGGTGCACGCATCCGATCCTGCCCGCGCTGCGGCAGGCCATCGCGTACCTGCTGATGGACTTCCCGCTCGTGCACCACGTCTGGATCAGCGAGGCGCGCACGGCGTCCGGTGCCCCCGGGATCATGCTGCACGTCAAGGTGCACATGTCCGCGGCCGAGGACGTCGTACGCGACCTGCACCGCCTCGTACGCGCCCGGCTGCCGCAGTTCGCCGCCTCAGGGGCGCCGATCCTGATGGCCAGGGTCGCCGACGCGCGCAGCGAGCGCCGGATGATCGAGATCGGCGCGCACGTGGTCTGCGCCAGCGTGAACGACTGACCGGCGGAGGGCCCGCGAAAGTGGGCCCTCCCCAACGAGCCCTCACTCGGTTTCAATGAGGTAATGATCACACCGGGGGTGGGCACGGCCACCGTCCCGAAAGGCGTGCGGTTCGGCTATGGGATCGGGTCGTTCTGCACCTCGACCGTCAACGCGGTGCCCGGCCTGCTGCTGCTGTTCTACATGACGAACTTCCTCGCCGTGCCCGCGTGGCTGGCCGGTGTGGTGGTGACCGCGCCCAAGATCTGGGACCTGATCATCAACCCGCTGGTCGGGCGCTGGTCTGACCGGACGGTCTCGCGCTGGGGGCCGCGCCGGCCCTGGCTGCTCGCCGGGGCGTGCACGCTGCCGGTCGCCTTCTTCCTGGTGTTCGCCGGGCCGCCGCTGACCGGGGTGCCCGCCGCGCTGTACGTCGGCGCCTGCTTCATGGCCACGGCGACCGCGTACGCGCTGTTCGAGGTGCCGTACAAGGCGATGCCCAGTGAGATGACGCACGACTACCACGAGCGCACGGCGCTGCTGCAGTGGCGGATGGTCTTCATCGGCGCGGCCACCGCGATCAGCGGCGTGCTGGCGCCGGCCATCGCCACCGGCGACGGCGCGCACGGCACGCTGAGCAGCTACCGGACGATGGGCCTGACGATCGCCGTCATCCTGCTCGTCGCCATGCTCGCCTCGTTCCTCGGCACCGCCCGCGCCCCCATGACGGGAGCGCCGGAGCCGGACCGCGGCGGGTGGCGCGAGCAGTTCGCGGCGATCAAGGGAAACCCGGCGTTCATCTGGCTGACCGTGCTGGCCTGCACGCAGATGCTGGCCGTCAGCATGATGCTGGCCGCCGCGCCCTACTTCGCGACGTACACGCTCGGCTCGGCGGGGGCCACCCAGACGCTCTTCGCCGCCCTCGTCGGGCCGATCCTGCTGACCATGCCGCTGTGGGTGCGGCTGGCCAGGCGCCTCGACAAGCGCGGCGCGATGGTGCTGGCCACGGTGATGTTCGGCGGTGGCACCACGGCCGCGATCGCCACGCCGCTGTTCGGCTCGGTGTGGGCGCACCTGTGGATCCTGCTGGTCGGCGTCGGCTACGCCGGTGTGCAGCTCCTGCAGTTCTCGATGCTGGCGGACGTCATCGCGGCCGACGCGGCGGAGACCGGCAAGCGGCGGGCCGGTGTGCTGACCGGGTTGTGGACGGCCATCGAGAGCGGGGTGAGCGCGTTCGGCGCGCTGATCTTCGGCGTGGTGCTGTCGATCGGCGGGTTCATCGAGTCGGAGCCGAGCCGGCCGGTCGAGCAGCCGGAGAGCGCGGTGACCGCCGTCCTCATCGGGCAGACCGTGATCCCCGCGCTGATCATCTTCTCCTCGGTGCTGATGGTCATGAAGTACCGGCTCAAGGCGCCCGCCGCGCCGGCCCCTGCCGGCGCCGAGTGACCGCCGTCAGGTCCTCCCCTTCGCCATGGCCTCGCAGTGGTCGAGCCAGCGCAGCTCCGCCTCGGCCTTGAAGATCAGCGAGTCGAGGACCAGGCGCTGCGCGAGGCCCTCGCCCGCCCTGTGCTTGGCCCTCGTGTGCTCCTGCAGGGCGCGCATGGTGGCCTCCCGCTGGGTCTGGAGGACGGCGGCGACGTCCACGCCGCCTGCCACCGCCATGGCGATCTTGATGGTCAGCTCGTCCCTGGGGCGGTCGGTCGGGGCGACCGGGGTGCCGTACCAGTGCTCCAGCTCGCGCCGGCCCGGCTCGGTGATCGTGTAGATCGCGCGGCCCTGCTCGTCGGAGCCGCCGGGGGCGACCAGCCCGTCGCGCTCCAGCCGGGCCAGCGTCGTGTAGACCTGGCCGATGTTGAGCGGCCACGTGCCTCCTGTGGACGCCTCGAACTCCACCCTGAGCTGGTAGCCGTAGCGGGGGCCGCCACTGAGCAGGGCGAGCAGTCCGTGCCTGATCGACATGGATACTGACTATGCATACTGAGTATGCTTATCGCAACTGATCCCCGTATTCTGGACAGCGACCGAGGTTCAGGCCGATACTCGCTCTATGAGCTCCACTCATCCGCCCTCTCGCGCCTCAGATGGGGAACGTGACCGTGCGATCGATGAGCTCAGAGACCGCGCCGTCGAGGGCCGCATCTCCCATGACACCTTCGTGGGCCGGGTCGACCAGGCGCTGCGGGCGCGCAGCAGGCACGAGCTCGACGAGCTCGTGGCCGACCTGCCCCGGCGGCCCACCCTCCGGCAGCGGCTGACCGACGCCGTCGCGTCCGTTTCGGAGTTCACCACCCGCCTCCAGGCCGCCTGGCGGCGGCCCAGGCTGCCCCGGCTCGCGCTGCCCGACGACGACCGGCTGCGGTACGTGGTCGGGCGCGGGTCCGCGTGCGACCTCGTCCTTTCCGATCTGACCGTCTCCCGCGTACACGCCGAGCTGCGGCGCGAGGAGGACGGCGAGTGGATGCTGGTCGACCTCGGCTCGCTCAACGGCACCCGGCTCAACGGCTGGCGCCTCGTGGGGCCCGCACGCGTGAAGTCAGGCGACGAGGTCGCCTTCGGCGACTGCGGCTTCCTCATCACCGCCCAGCAACCCACCTGACGCGCCACGCAGCCGCCCGCCGGCCGACCGGGCACGGGCCGGGCGAGGGACACCGGGTCTCACCACCCCGGCGCACACCGTTCGGCCGCAAGCCGGCTGGGGAGGCAGGCCGGGCGAATGGGCGGGCCGGGCGAATGGGCGCGTCGGGCGAGTGGGCGGGCCGGGCGGGTGGGGGTCGGCGGGTCTCACAACGGTGGGGTTGCGGATAAATACGGATATTTGCGGATTACAGGCCGCCTGCGCTGAATCATGCTCTTCTGCGATCCCCCAGTCACTTGGAGACCCCATGCGGCGCACCTCAGCATCCCTCGTCGCGGGCGCGCTCGTCGCGGCCCTCGCGTGGGCGTCAGGCCCCTCATCCCCCGCCGTCGCGCTCGACCCCTCCGTGGGCGTGGCGGACCTCACCCAGGACATCAACCAGATCCTCAGCGACTCCCGGCTGACGATCGCCCGCGCGGGCGTCGTGGTCAAGAGCGCCGAGACCGGCGAGGAGCTGTACGCCACCGACGCGGGCAAGCTCCTCATCCCCGCGTCCAACACCAAGCTGTTCACCTCGGCCGCCGCCGCGGAGACGCTCGGACTCGACTACCGCTTCCCCACCACCGTGCTGAGCACCGGCCGCAAGGCGGGCGCCGTGCTGACCGGTGACCTGGTGCTGCGCGGCACCGGCGACCCGACCATGCTGGCCGAGGACTACGAGGCGCTGGCCGCCCAGGTCGCGAAGGCGGGCGTCAAGGTCGTCACCGGCAAGCTGGTGGCCGACGACACGTGGTTCGACGGTCAGCGGCTCGGCAACGACTGGGCGTGGGACGACGAGACCGCCTACTACGCCGCCCCGATCTCGGCGCTGACCGCCTCCCCCGACCGCGACTACGACGCGGGCTCGGTGGTCGTGTCGGTCTCGGCGAGCGGCGGCAAGGTGAAGGTGACCACCACGCCGGAGACCGACTACCTGAAGATCGTCAACAAGGCCACGGTCGGCGACCAGACGAACGTGCTCATCGAGCGGCAGCACGGCACCCGTACGGTGGTCATCACCGGCACGGTCGCGGGCTCGTACCAGGAGTGGGTGGCGGTCGACGACCCCACCGCCTACGCCGCCTCGCTCTTTCGCAAGGGCCTGAGCAAGCACGGCGTCAAGGTGCTCGGCCCGACCGAGGCGGGCGCGGCGCCGGCGAGCGCGAAGAAGCTGGCCGAGCACGAGTCGATGCCGCTGGGCGAGCTGCTGGTGCCGTTCATGAAGCTGAGCAACAACATCCACGCCGAGATCCTCACCAAGGCGATGGGCCGCGAGGTGTCGGACCAGGGCACGTGGTCGGCGGGCCTCAAGGTCACCACCGACTTCGCCAAGGCGAACGGCGTCGAGCTGCTCAACATGCGGGACGGCTCTGGGCTGTCGCGGCGTGACGGCTTCTCGCCGGCCTCGATCGTGCAGCTCCTGTCGTCCGTACGCGGCAAGCCCTGGTTCTCCACCTGGTACGAGTCGCTGCCCATCGCCGGCAACAGCGACAGGTTCACCGGCGGCACGCTGCGCAGCCGCATGCAGGGCACGCCCGCGGCGAACAACGTGCACGCCAAGACCGGCTCGCTGACCGGGGTCACCGCGCTGTCCGGTTACGTGACGAGCGCGGACGGCGAGCCGCTGATCTTCTCGATCATGCTGAACCAGTACCTGTCGGGCTCGCCGAAGGACATCGAGGACAAGATCGCGGTCCGGCTGGCCCAGTTCTCGCGGACGGCGGCGGTCGCCGACACCACGCGGCTCCGTGCGGCGGAGGGCGCCCCGGCGGGCGACCTCGAGTGCTCCTGGATGAAGCCGGCCTCCTGCTGACCGGAGAGAACCCCGGCGGCCGACCGCGGACGCGCGGCAGGCCGCCGGGGTTTACCGAGGTGAGGACGGCTGTCATCACGATTCGGCTACTTGGAGCTCCAGGTTAGTCGGCCATTTCCCTACAAACGCGACCCAGCCAGGACAGAATTCGACATTGAGCGTCCTTCTGGCCCGCCCGCCGACGCTCACGCAGACCATGGGAGCGAACGGGCTTTCACCGGCCCCACCCCGAGCCGGTATCCCACCGCACGCCCAAGCGCTCCCCTTCGGGCGGACCCGGCCGCGCCTCCCCCCGCACACAGGACCGCGGCCGGGTCCGCATAACACGAGCCAGGCTCATGACCCTTGCGGACGGTCGGAGAAGCGGGCGAGGACCAGCGACTCGACGACGCCGACCACCGCGTACGCCACGATCGACACCCCCGTGACCACGACGATGTCCGCCCACACCTCGTCGTAGCGGAACCCGCCGATCGCCCGCAGGATCTCGGCCCCGATGCCCTCGCCGGTGGCCAGCCACTCGGCGATGAGGGCGCCGATGATCGAGGCGGGCACGGAGATCCGGGCCGAGGCGAAGACCGAGGGCATCGCGGTCGGCACCGCCACCTTGCGCAGCACGGTCATCCGCGTGCCGCCGTACGCCATGATCAGGTCGGTCGCCTGCGGCGAGGCGGAGCGCAGGCCGAAGGCGATGTTCACCAGCGCGGGGAAGAACACCACGATGCCGCCGATGACCGCCACCCCGAGCAGCTCGCGCCCGAAGATCAGCGTGATCAGCGGCGTCATCACGACCAGCGGCACCGAGCGCAGCAGCATCGCGACCGGCATGAACGTCTGCTCGACGGTCCTGAACAGCACGAACAGCACGGCCACCACGGTCGCGGCGACCATGCCGGAGACGAAGCCGACAGCGGCGTCCCTGACCGTGATGCCCAGCGCGCCGAACACCGCGTCCCGGTGCTCCTGCGCGGAGGTCAGGTACTCCCAGACCTGCGGGGGCCGCTTGCCCACCAGCGGGCTGATGCCGAACGCCTCCAGCGCCAGCCACCACCCGGCCACGACGATGACGACCGAGGGCGCGAGCGGGCCCACGATGCGCAGCACGGTACGCCCGATCACTGGGCGGCCTCCCCTCGCGACCACGGCGTGACGACCCTGGCGACCAGCGCGACGATCGCGTAGCCGAGGCCCGCGATGAGGCCGGCGACCAGCGCGAGCCCCCACGTGCGCGGCACCTGGAACTGCTGCTGCGAGATCATCAGGGAGACGCCGAGCCCCTGGTCGTTGCTGCCGAGGTACTCGCCGATGATGGCGCCGAGCAGCGCGGACGGCGCCGAGATCTTCAGCCCGGCGAACGTGCTGGGCAGCGCCGCGATGATCTGGACGTAGCGCAGCCTGGCCAGCCGGCCGCCGCCGTACACGGTGACGAGGTCGAGGCTCGCCCGGTCGGCCGAGCGCAGCCCGAGCAGCGCGCCGATGAGCGTGGTGAAGAAGACGGAGATGGCGGCGAGGAACACCACGGTCGCGTCGCCGCCGAAGACGACGAGCACGATCGGCCCGATGGCGAGCAGCGGGATGCAGTAGCTGATCACCGCGAGCTGCGTGGCGACGGCCTCAAGCCGGGGCACGAGCAGCACCAGCAGGGCCACGGCGATGGCCAGCCCGTTGCCCCACAGGAAGCCCTGGAAGGCGGCCGAGAGGGTGGCGGTGGCGTTGGGGCCGTAGAAGGACCAGCCGTCGCCGGCCATGGAGGCCAGCACCGCGGGCGGGGTGGGCACCGCGCCGCCGTCGGCGAACACGGTGGCGGCCAGCAGCCACCACAGCGCCACCAGGAGGACGACGCCGATCAGGCCCTGGACCCGCCTCATGAGCCGTGCCCGAACAGCAGGTCGCTGAGGTGGTCGTGCAGGGCGTGGAACTCGGGTGTGCGCATCATCTCGGGCGTGCGCGGGCGGGGCAGGTCGATCTCCACCAGCTCGATGACCCGGCCGGGACGCGGGCTCATGACGGCGACCACGTCCGACAGGAAGACGGCCTCGCCGATGCCGTGGGTGACCATGAGCGTGGTGGCGGGCTTCTCCGTCCAGATGCGCAGCAGCTCCAGGTTGAGGCGCTGGCGGGTCATGTCGTCCAAGGCGCCGAACGGCTCGTCGAGCAGCAGCACGCTGGGCTTGACCACCAGCGCGCGGGCGATGGAGACCCGCTGGCGCATGCCGCCGGACAGCTCCGACGGCCGCGCCTTCTCGAAGCCCTCCAGACCGACGAGCTTGATGAGGTCCTCGATCACGCCCGGCTCGGGCTTGAGGCCGGCGACCTCGAGCGGCAACCGGATGTTGGCGGCGACGCTGCGCCAGGCCAGCAGCGCGGAGTCCTGGAAGGCGATGCCGAGGTGGTGGCCCTTGCGCAGCTGCTGCGGTGTCTCGCCGTTCACCAGGATCTCGCCCGTGGTGGGCTCCTCCAGGCCGGCGAGGATGCGCAGCACCGTGGACTTGCCGCAGCCGGACGGGCCGAGCAACGACAGGAACGAGCCCTTCGGCGTCTGGAGATCGACGTCCTGGACGGCGGTCAGCCCCTTGCCGAACGTCTTGCTCAGCCCGGTGATGCTGATGCCGCTCATGACAGCTTCAGGCTCGGGTCCGCCTGGTAGACCTCGTCGAGGATCGACAGGTCGAAGAGCTGCTCGGCCTTGATGGTGAGGCCCGCCTTGGCCAGTGAGGAGATGTTCTCCTCGATCAGCTCAGGCGTCATCGTGAACAGGCCGTTCTTCCTGGCGTCGGGGGTCACGACCAGGTCGTTCTGCATCTTGGCCTCCTCCGTCTGCTCCTTGACGTCGAGGTTCTGGTCCTTGCCGTAGACGGTGGCGGCCAGCTCGGCGGACTTGGCCGGGTCGGCGACGGCGTCCTTCCAGCCCTTGATCTCGGCGGTCAGGAACGCCTTGAGCTTGTCGCGCTCGTTGTCGATGGTCTCCTGGGTGACCGTGAACGTCTCGGCGACCAGGGGCAGGCCCGCGTCGGCGAGCAGCAGGTACTCGGGGTCGTGGCCCTGCAGGCGCAGGTTCACCGGGCCGCTGGTGACGAAGCCGACGTAGCCGTCGAGCTGGCCCGAGGTGAGCATCGACGGGTCCGACTGGAACGGCACCCTGGTGACACTGGAGTCGTCGAGGCCGTTGGCCTTGAGCAGCGCGTTCCAGACCAGCTCGTTGGAGTCCTGGACGCCGATCCGCTTGCCGGCGAGGTCCTTGGCGTCCTTGATCGGGTTCTTGCTCAGCGAGATGATCGCGAACGGGTTCTTCTGGAAGGTCGCGCCGACGATCTTCAGCGGGGCGCCCTGGAGGATGGCGGGTGCGGTGATCGTGGGCGCCGACAGGCCCGCCCAGCAGCGGCCGGTGGCCAGGCCCGACTCGACGGAGGTGCCGGAGCCGCCGCCGGACAGCAGCTCGACCTGCGTGAACCCGGCCGCCTTGTAGTAGCCGTTGGTGTCGGCGAAGTACTCGCCGGCGAACTCGACGTTCTTCTTCCAGGAGAGCTGCAGCTTGACCGCCCCGAAGCCGTCGCCGCCGGAGGAGGAGCCGGACGTGGCGGTGCCGTTGTCGCCGCAGGCGGCCAGACCGAGCGCAAGACCGGCCAGACCTGTCGTCCGCAGGAACGCGCGACGGTCGAGGGTAGCCATAATTCTCCTTGAACGGCGGTGAACCAGCAGGTCAGGACGGTATCCATCGATTATTACCATCGTGTGACGGTCATTTCGGACAGCGGACGGAAGCGCGGGCCGCGTACCCGCAAGGTGGGAAAACCGCTGGCGGCCCCTGTAGGTCCCTACGAGAGCGCCCGGTGAGGACCGTAGATCCCTCCAGCCGCCCGGCGGCTCCGGTAGCGTCGAGCGGGAGATGAGACTCGACGGAATCCCCCTTTGGGACGGTACCGAATACCGCGGCCCTGTCGACCTGACGTGGGAGCCCGACCGGATCACCGGCGTCGGCCCCGCCCAGGGCGGGCATACCGACCTGTGCGTGCTGCCCGGCCTGGTCGACACGCACGTCCACCTCGTCGGCTACGCCGGCGACGGCACGCCGCCCGACTTCGCGACGTGGCCGCTCACCACCACCCGCGACGAGCAGGTGCTGCACGGCGTCGCGCACGCCCAGCGGGCCATGCGCCACGGCGTCACGACGCTGCGCGACCTGGCCGGCGACGAGGCGCAGATCGCGCTGCGGCGGGTCTTCGACGCAGGGGTGCTGCCGGGGCCGCGCATCCAGGTGCACGGCGTGGTGGGGATGACCGCCGGGCACAACGACCTGTTCGTGCCGCCGGCCGTGCCGTCGCCGCTGAGGAAGCCGGTCGCCGACGGCCCCGACGAGTGCCGCAAGCTCGTCCGCACCTGGGCCAGGGCGGGCATGGACGGCATCAAGCTCACGACCAGCGGCGGCGTGCTGTCCATGGGCGACAAGAACGCCTGGCGCAACTACACCCGTGCCGAGATCAGGGCGGTCGTGGACGAGGCCCACGCGCTCGGCATGCCGGTCGCCTCGCACGCCCACTCCGAGGAGGGCATCCGCGTCGCGGTCGAGGAGGGCGTCGACTCGATCGAGCACGGCACGCTGCTCAGCCGCGACCTGGCCGAGACGCTGGCCGCCAGGGGCACTCCCGTGGCGCCGACGCTGCTGATCAACGAGGCCATCGCCGAGGGCCGCGTCCCGGTGACGCCGGAGGCCAGGGCCAAGGCCGCCGAGCTGGTCGCCACCCGCGACGTGCTGCTGGCCCAGGCCGCCGCGCTGGGCGTGCGGTTCGTGCTCGGCACCGACGCCAACGGCCACCACGTGCAGTTCGGCGACCAGCTCGCCGAGGTCGTACACATGACGCGCATCCTCGGCATGGACGCGGAGTCGGCGCTGCGCGCGGCCACCTCCGACGCGGCCGACGCGCTCGGCATGCCGGTGGGCCGGATCAAGGAGGGCCTGGGCGCCGACCTGGTCGTGCTGCGCGGGCGGCCCTGGGAGACCATCGAGGACCTCGCCACGGAGAACATCGTGGCCGTCGTGTCACGGGGCCGCGTCGTCGCGGGCCGCCTGCCCTCCTGAGCCCTGCCCTGAACGCAGGGCCAGGTACAGGTCCGTACGGTCGCGCATCGACGACATGCGCCGCCCGGTCAGCTCCTCGATGCGCTGCATCCGGTAGCGCAGGGTGTTGACGTGCACGTACAGCTCGTCCGCGGTGCGCTGCCAGGAGCCGCACGTCTCCAGGAACGTGTCCAGCGTGCGCAGCAGCTCCGAGCCGTGCCGGGCGTCGTACTCCTCGACGGGGCCGAGCAGGTGGTCGCGGAACGAGCGGCGGGTGGTCGCCGGCAGCGCGGCCAGCAGCAGGTCGAAGCTGTCGATGTCGGCCAGCGACATGATCGAGACCGGTCCTGGGCCGCTGCGTGCCGACTCCATGCCGCGCCTGGCCGTCTCCAGCGCCTCGCCGAGCTGCGAGACGCTGGCCGCCATCTCGCTGATGCCGGCCGCGATGCTGGTGCCGGGACGGGCGGCGATGAGGGCGCGCAGCTCGTCGGCCAGGCTCTTGCGTGACGCCCGGCCGTTGACCAGCACCACCGCCTCGTACGGGGTGCCGCCGACGACGAGGTGACGGCCCTTCCTGGCCAGCCCTTCGTGCAGCAGCTCGGGCAGGTCCAGCTCGGGCCCGCCGGTCAGGGTGACCGCCATGGCCGCCGTGGGCAGGCCCGGGTCGGCGCCGAGCAGCCGCAGGTGGGCGGAGACCTCGCCGGGCGGGATGCGGCCGAGCACGTCGAGCAGGGTCTGCGCCCTGACCCGCTCGGCCCTGCGCTGCTCGGCGGCGAACCCCTCGGCGGTCACCACCTCCGTGATCGCGCCGAACGCCTGGTCGGGCGCGGCCAGCAGGAGCGGCAGGCGGCGCAGCTCGCACGCCTTGACCAGCTCGGCAGGCAGCTCGCCCAGCACGATCAGGCCGACGACCAGGCCGGCGGCGTCGCTCGCCCACAGCGCGTCGGCGAAGCGCTCGCAGTCGGACGGCTCGGCGTACCAGACGCCGCTGGTCAGGACGAGGTCGCCGGTACGCAGGTAGCGGCGGGGATCGGGCAGGTCGGTCGGGTAGGCGCGCAGGATCTCTCTGTCGAGGGCGTCGGCACCGGTCACCAGCGTCAGCCTGAGGTCCTCGCGTGCCAGCAGATCCCTCAGCCTCATGAAATCTGATGTTATGCCAGCTCAAGGGGTGAGAGTTCAGAGGTTCGCACGATACCTCCGCTCCGACGGGTCCGGTTTACTCGTGTCATGCGTCCCAAAGCGGAACTCCACCTGCACATCGAGGGCACCCTCGAACCCGATCTCGTCGTCGAGCTGGCCAGGCGTAACCGGATCGAGCTGCCGACGTACGACGTGGCGGCCATCCGCGCGCGGTACTCCTTCACGAGCCTGCAGTCGTTCCTGGACGTGTACTACGAGAACCTGGCCGTGCTCCGCACGGAGCAGGACTTCTACGACCTGGCCGCCGCCTACCTGCGCAGGGCGGCGGCTCAGGGGGTGCGGCACGCGGAGATCTTCTTCGACCCGCAGGCGCATCTGAGCAGGGGCGTGCCGTTTGAGGTGGTGTTCGGCGGGCTGTCGGCGGCGCTGAAGGACGGCGGCGTGCCGGCCGCGCTCATCCTGTGCTTCCTCCGCGATCGGGGGCCGGAGGAGGCCGAGCGGGTGCTGCGGGCGGCGCTGCCGTTCCGTGAGCGGTTCATCGGGGTGGGGCTGGACTCGGCGGAGGTGGGCCATCCGCCGTCGTTGTTTCGCAAGGTGTTCGAGATCGCCGCCGCCGAGGGGCTGCACCGGGTGGCGCACGCGGGCGAGGAGGGCGGGCCCGACTACGTGTGGGAGGCGCTGGACGTGCTGCGCGTCGAGCGGGTCGACCACGGCATCAGGGCGATGGAGGATCCGCAGCTCGTGGCCAGGCTCCGGGCCGAGCGCATCCCGCTGACGGTGTGCCCGCTGTCGAACGTGCGGCTGCGGGTGGTGCCGTCGCTGCGTGACCACATCCTGCCCGCGATGCTGGACGAGGGCCTGCTCGTCACCGTCAACTCCGACGACCCCGCCTACTTCGGCGGCTATGTGGAGGACAACTACGCGGCGCTGAGCAGGGAGCTGGGGATGAGCGACGACCAACTCGACAGGATCGCCCGCAACTCGTTCGAGGCTTCCTTCGTGTACGAAGGGTGAGCATGGGGCTGAGCATGGCGAAGGGGCCCGCCCTCAGTGGGCGAGCCCCCTCGTACGTGTCCCGTCAGCCGCTCAGCACGCGGGAGAGGAGCTGGTTCAGGAGGTCCAGGTCGAGGATGTCGTTGTCCTCACCGAAGTTGTTCCACTCGCCGAAGTCCCACTTGGCATCGTCCTTGCCGTGGTTCGGGCCAGGAAGGATGCGAGTCTGAGAAGACTCGGCCGTGACGACGGGCGACGCGGCGAGCGCGGTACCTCCGAACATGACCATCCCGCCGACGAGCCCGGCCAGGACGAGTCCCTTGCGATACATAGTGTTTCCCCCTGATACCTCTCGACTACTCTCCGTAGCTATCGGAGGAAGATCTGCCCCTCGCCCAAGTTCGACAAACACCCATATTTTCGCTGTTGACCAGGACGAATACGGCGTCTGGCCGAACGAATACCGGAGATCACCTCACTTGACGAGCAGGTGTGCCCCGATGAACCCGAGCGGCCTTCACCCTTGCCGGTTCGTGACCGCGCGGCGGGGGCCGCGGAGATCGTACAAGCGGGCTTTCACGGACATGTCAGAACGACCGGCCCGTCCTCGGTGATGGCGACCGTGTGCTCGACGTGCACGCTCCTGCTGCCGTCGCCCGAACAGACCGACCAGCCGTCGTCCGCCATGTAGTAGTCGTTGCCACCCCCGGCCATCAGGCTGGGCTCGATCGCGATCACCAGCCCTGGCCGCAGCCGCAGGCCGCGCCCGGGACGGGCCTCGTTGGGCACCCACGGCGACTCGTGCATGGCCCGGCCGATGCCGTGGCCGCCGAAGTCGTTCTGCATGCCGTAGCCGGCGCCGCGGCCGACCGTGGACATCGCGTGGCCGATGTCGCCCATCTTGCCGCCCGGCCGCGCCGCCTCGATGCCCGCGCCGAGCGTCTCCTCGGCGACCTTGATCAGCTTGAGGTCCTCGGCGCGCGGTGTGCCGACGGTGAAGCTGACCGTGCCGTCGGCGTGCCAGCCGTCCACGTACGCCGCGCAGTCCACGCTGATGAGGTCGCCGTCGCGCAGCCGGTACTGCGTCGGCAGCCCGTGCAGCATCACCCCGTTGACGGAGGTGCAGATGACGCCCGGGTAGGGGGTGGCGCCGAAGGACGGGTGGTAGCCGAGGAACGACGCCCCCGCCTTCGCCTCCTCGATGACGGTCCGCGCCACGTCGTCGAGGTGTTTCAGCGTCACCCCGATGCCGGCCTCCGCCCGCGTGGCGGCGTGCACGGCGGCCACGACCCGGCCCGCCGCACGCATGGCGGCGATCTCCCCGGCTGACTTGAGCTCGATCACGACTCCTCCTAAGCGATAACTATACCGGTATTATTATCACGCCTCATGGGCATGGCGACACCGGGGAGAAGTCACGTGCCGATCAGTCCAGCCCCTTCCTGCCGGGCGTCCAGAAGGGTTTCGTCCGCACGTCCCTGCGCTGCCAGCCGCGCTCGTTCACCAGGTGGGCGCGGACGGCCTGGATCGTGCGGGCCTCCCCCGCGAGGTAGGCGACGCCGGGCTCGTCCGGCAGGTCCAGCTTGCTGACCGCCTCCAGCAGGGTCGGGGACGAGGCCGCCGGTGCGCCGTTCCTGCACACCTCGGCCAGGTCGCGGGGCAGCCGGAGATGGTCGCCCGGGCTCTCGGCCTCCACCACGCCGTACGCCGTGGCCTCCCCGGGCAGCGCCCGCAGCATCGCCCCGAACGCCACCGAGGCCGTCTCCTCCCCCGCGAACAGGTGGTAGGGCGCCTCGGGACGCAGCACGAAGCTCCCCTCGGGACGCATGAAGGAGATCTCCCACCCCGGCTCCGCGTTCCTGATCCAGGCGGTCCCCGGCGCGTCACCGCCGTGGTCGTAGCCGACCAGATCGATCGACCGCTGGTCGGGGTCGTGCGCCCAGATCGAGTACGTCCGCAGCACGCCGCCCAGCGGGCCCCCTTGGCCGACGAGCAGCCGTACGTGCTGGCCCGGCGTCCAGCTCAGCTCGGCCGCGACCGCGATCCTGATCCGCCGCATGCGCGGCGTGACCTGCTCGGTCTCGGCCACCTGCCCGGTGACCAGCCACCGGTCGATCAGCCTGCGTGCCAACGGCCTGCTCACGACGACCTCCGCTCGGCGTCGATCCGCTCGATGCGGCGGCGGGCGTCCACGAAGACCTCCAGCACGCCCTCGGCCACGCGCGGGTCGCCGTGGGCGCGGGCGAGCGTCTTCACCGCCGCCTTGACCAGGCGCAGGGCCGGGCCGACGATCTCGGCGGCCTCAGGCTCGCCGAACATCCCCCACTGGCTCCTGCTGGCGGCGCGGCCCCACAGCCGCTCGATCTCCTCCCACTGCTCCTCGACCAGCCGCAGGCCGTCCTCGGTGGCGTGGTGCACCTTGCGCCCGCCCTCGGCGGGCTCGGCGCGGACGAGGCCCTCGTCCTCCAGGAGCTGGAGCGTGGGGTAGATGGAGCCGGCGCTGGGCTCGTAGGTGCCGTTGAAACGGTCGGCGAGGCGGGTCATGAGCTGGTAGCCGTGGCCGGGCTGCTCGGCGATCAGGGCGAGCACGGCCAGGCGGAGCTCGCCCGGCCCGAAGAAACGGCCTGTCGGGCCGAGCCCGCCCGGGGTGCGGCGTGCGTTCATCATGGCTCGGATGCTATATCGAACGATATATCGGCGCGCATACCGTCTCAGAGGAGGAGGACGATCTTGCCCCTCGCGTGCCCGCCCTCCAGGTGGGCGATCGCGGCGGCGGCCTCCCTCAGCGGGTACGTGCGGCCGATGACCGGGGTGAGCGCGCCCGACTCGGCCAGCTCGCGCAGGGTGGCGAGGTCGGCGGCGTTCTCGCTGGTGAGGAACGTGGCGAAGCGGTGGCCCGCGAACCGCGACGTGAGATGTCCGACGATCAGGCGGCCTATCGGGCCGAACCAGCGGTCGCCGTCGCCGCTGTTGGGGACCAGCGTCCCGCCCGGGGCCAGCACGCGCCGCAATGCGCGCAGGGAGTGGTTGCCGACGTTGTCGAGGACGAGGTCGTAGCGCCGGCCTGACGTGGTGAAGTCCTGCCGGGTGTAGTCGATGACGTGGTCGGCGCCCAGCGAGCGGACCAGCTCGACGTTGCGGGTGCTGCACACCCCGGTCACCTCGGCCCCGTACGCCTTCGCCAGCCGTACGGCGAACGTGCCGATCCCGCCCGACGCCCCGTTGACCAGCACCCGGTGCCCCTCCCGCACGCCGCCCTTGTCGCGCAGCGCCTGTAAGGCCGTCAGGCCCGACGTGGGGATGGCCGCCGCCTCCTCGTACGCCAGCCCGCCCGGCATGGCGCTCAGGGGCCCGTCGGAGGGCACGGTGACGTACTCGGCGAACGCTCCCCTGCGGCAGCCGTAGACCCGGTCGCCCGGCTGGAACCCGCCGGCCCCCTTGCCCACGGCCTCTACGTCCCCCGCGAAGTCGTTGCCCAGCTCGGGGGCCTTCGGCCGGGTGAGCCCCGCGACGGCGCGGAAGGCGTACGGGCTGCCGCGCATGAAGTGCCAGTCGCCCGGGTTGACCGCGGCGGCCCGCACCCTGACCAGCACCTCGCCCTCGCCCGGCACCGGCGCGGGCACCTCGTGCAGCTCGACGACCTCAGGCGGGCCGTAAGCCCGGTAACGGATGGCTTGCATCGTCATAGCGCCCTCTCTTACACCTGAAAGGAATTTCTGACACATGACGACTTTACCTCTCCATGGCCTCCTGTGGGCGGGCACGAAAAAGCGCGGCGGGCGAGGGGTGCTCCCCCTCGCCCGCCGCGCTCAGCCGGACGCGGCCCGGCTCAGCCCTTGAGCCAGCTCATCATCGGGCGCAGCGTGGCGCCGGTCTTCTCGATGGCGTCCTCGGAGAGCTCCTCGCGGTAGCGCTTGAACTCCTTCTGGCCGCTGTCGAACTCGTTGACGAGCTGCTGGGCGAAGGTGCCGTCCTGGATCTCGCCCAGGATGCGGCGCATCTCCTGCCGGGTCTCGTCGTTGATCACGCGCGGGCCGCGGGTGTAGCCGCCGTACTCGGCCGTGTCGGAGACCGACCAGTACATCTTGGAGATGCCGCCCTCGTACATGAGGTCGACGATCAGCTTCATCTCGTGCAGGCACTCGAAGTAGGCGACCTCGGGCTGGTAGCCCGCCTCGATGAGGGTGTCGAAGCCGGCCTTGATCAGCTCGGAGACGCCGCCGCACAGCACGGCCTGCTCGCCGAACAGGTCGGTCTCGGTCTCCTCCTTGAACGTCGTGCGCAGCGCGCCGGCGCGGGTGCCGCCGATGCCCTTGGCGTACGACAGCGCGAGGTCGAGCGCCTTGCCCGAGGCGTCCTTCTCGACGGCCACGAGCACCGGGACACCGCGCCCGGCCTCGAACTGGCGGCGCACGAGGTGACCGGGGCCCTTGGGGGCCACCATGCAGACGTCGACGCCCTCGGGCGCCTCGATGAGGCCGTAGCGGATGTTCAGGCCGTGGCCGAAGAACAGCGCGTCGCCCTCCACCAGGTTGGGGGCGACGTGCTGGGTGTAGAGGTCGCGCTGGATGTGGTCGGGCGCGAGGATCATCGTGAGGTTGGCCTCTTCGACCGCCTCGGACGGGGTGAGCACCCGCAGGCCGTCGTTCTCCGCCTTCTCGCGGCTCTTGGAGCCCTCGGGCAGGCCGACGCGCACGTCGACACCCGAGTCACGCAGGGAGAGCGCGTGGGCGTGGCCCTGGCTGCCGTACCCCAGCACGGCCACGTGACGTCCCTGGATGATCGAGAGGTCGGCCTGGTCGTCGTAGTAGATCTCGGTCACTTGCTAAAACCTTTCAGGCGGTACGGTCCAGTGCCCTGAGGGACCGGTCGGTGATGGAGCGGGCGCCGCGGCCGATGGCCACCATGCCCGATTGGACGAGTTCTTTGATCCCGAACGGCTCGAGGACCTTCACGAACGCCTCGAGCTTGTCGGGGGTGCCGGTGACCTCGATGGTCACGGCGTCGGCCGCCACGTCCACGCAGCGGGCCCTGAAGAGCTGGACGAGCTCCAGCACGTGGGAGCGGTTCTCCGCGTCGGCCTTGACCTTGATCAGCATCAGCTCGCGCTGCACGGACTGCGACGGATCCAGCTCGACGATCTTGAGCACGTTCACCAGCTTGTTGAGCTGCTTCGTGACCTGCTCAAGGGGCAGCTCCTCGACGCTCACCACGATCGTGATGCGGGAGATGTCGTCGTGCTCGGTCGGCCCGACGGCGAGGGAGTCGATGTTGAACCCCCTGCGGCTGAACAGCGCGGAGACGCGCGCGAGGACACCCGGCCGGTTCTCGACCAGCACGGACAGCGTGTGACGGCTCATCGCTCGCTCCCTCTCCTTCGTGCGCCGCGCGGGCACCGCGTCGCGCTCCTAGTCATCCTCGTTCTCCCACTTCGGCGCCATGTCACGGGCGATCTTGATGTCGTCGTTGCTCGTGCCCGCGGCCACCATGGGCCAGACCATGGCGTCCTGGTGGACGACGAAGTCGACCACGACGGGCACGTCGTTGATCTCCATGGCCTTCTTGATCACGGCGTCCACGTCTTCGGGACGCTCGCATCGCAGGCCCACACAGCCATAGGCCTCGGCCAGCTTGACGAAGTCCGGGATCCGCCGGACCGTCTGCAGGTCGGTGTTGGAGTAGCGCTCGTCGTAGAACAGGGTCTGCCACTGACGAACCATGCCGAGATTACCGTTGTTGATGACCGCGATCTTGATCGGCACACCCTCCAGGGCGCAGGTGGCCAGCTCCTGGTTCGTCATCTGGAAGCAGCCGTCGCCGTCGATGGCCCACACCGTGGCGTCGGGGCGGCCCATCTTCGCGCCCATCGCCGCCGGGACGGCGAAGCCCATCGTGCCGAGGCCGCCGGAGTTGATGAACGTGCCGGGGTTCTCGTAGTGGATGAACTGCGAGGCCCACATCTGGTGCTGGCCGACGCCGGCGATGTAGTAGGTGTCGGGGCCCGCGATGGCGCTCAGGCGCTCCATGACGTACTGCGGGGCCAGCGAGCCGTCCTCGAACTGCTCGTAACCCAGCGGGTAGGTCTCCTTGTAGCCGTTGAGCAGCGTCCACCACTCGTCGTAGTCGCCCTGCTGGCCGGACGCCTGGATCACCGAGACGAGGTCGCTGATGACCTCCTTGCAGTCGCCCACGATCGGCACGTCGGCGTGGCGGTTCTTCGAGATCTCCGCCGGGTCGATGTCGGCGTGCACGACCTTCGCGTGCGGCGCGAACGACGACAGGTTGCCGGTGACCCGGTCGTCGAACCGCACGCCCAGGCCGATGATCAGGTCGGACTTCTGCAGCGCGCCGACCGCCGCGACGCTGCCGTGCATGCCGGGCATGCCCATGTGCTGCGGGTGGCTGTCGGGGAACGTGCCGCGGGCCATCAGGGTGGTGATGACCGGGATGTGCGTCAGCTCGGCGAGCTGACGCAGCTCGGCCGCCGCGCCGGCCTTGTGGACGCCGCCGCCGACGTACAGGACGGGCCTGCGGGCCTCCGCGATGAGCTTGGCGGCCTCGCGGATCTGCTTGGAGTGGGGCCTGGTGACCGGGCGGTAGCCGGGCAGCTGCATGGTGGGCGGCCAGCTGAACGTGGTCTCGGCCTGCAGCGCGTCCTTCGAGATGTCCACCAGCACCGGGCCGGGCCGCCCCGTCGAGGCGATGTGGAAGGCCTCCATGATCGTACGGGCGATGTCCGCGGGATCGGTGATCAGGAAGTTGTGCTTCGTGATCGGCATGGTGATGCCGGAGATGTCGGCTTCCTGAAAGGCGTCGGTGCCGATCATCGGCGCGGCCACCTGTCCGGTGATCGCCACGATCGGCACCGAGTCCATGAACGCGTCGGCGATCGGTGTCACCAGGTTCGTTGCGCCAGGACCGCTGGTCGCCATGCACACCCCGACCCTGCCGGTGGCCTGCGCGTAGCCCTCGGCCGCATGACCCGCACCCTGCTCGTGGCGTACGAGCACGTGCCGGACCTTGGTCGAGTCGTAGAGAGGATCGTAGGCCGGAAGAATGGCACCGCCCGGGATCCCGAACACTGTGTCGACTCCGACGTGCTCCAGCGCCCTGACCAGGGCCTGTGCACCTGTCATCCGTTCGGTCATCGGCTCGTTCCTTGCGTGGCTACTCGCTTAAGGACATAAAAAATGCCCCTCTCCGCCGGAACGGCGGGTCTGGGGCGGCGCGCAGGTCGTCGTGCTTCGCTATCGGCCTGCGCGCCGGCGAAGTACTACGAGAATCTCACTGCGAAGCATGGCTTACACCATAGCCGCTCCGAACGCCCCAGTGTCAACTTGGTGGACACATGTCTCAAACCGTGAGACTCGTCCGCATCAGCGAGTCGACCCCGCGCGCCGCCATCGGCCGGGCCACCAGGAAGCCCTGTCCCCGCGTGCAGCCCATCTGCTTCAGCAGCTCGAGCTGCTCAGGACGCTCGATCCCCTCGGCCACCACGATAAGCCCCAGGTCGTGCCCCAGCCGCACGATCGTGCGGGTGAGCAGCGTCAGCGTGTCGTCCTTGCCGAGCCCCGACACGAACGACGGGTCGATCTTGATCATGTCGACGGGGAGCTGGCGCAGGAAGGCCAGCGAGGCGTAGCCGGTGCCGAAGTCGTCGATGGCCAGCCGCACGCCCAGCGAGCGCAGCTCCGACAATCGCTTGATCGTCTCCTCGGCGTCCTCGACCAGCATCTCCTCGATGACTTCGAGCGTGAGCGACGAGGCGGGCAGCCCGCTCTCGCGCAGCGCCTCCTCCACCGTCTCGACGAACCTGGGCGCCATGATCTGCCGGGCCGACAGGTTCAGCGACAGCCCGATGTCCCACGACGAGGCCCGCCAGGCCGCCACCTCCCTGCACGACTCGCGCAGGATCCACTCGCTCAGCGGCACGATCAGCCCGGTGTCCTCGGCCGGGCCCAGGAACTGCTCCGGCGGCACGAACACCGAGCCGCGCCACCACCGCACCAGGGCCTCCACCGCGGTCACCCGCGACGTGGCCAGATCGACCACCGGCTGGTACTCGATGGCGAACTGCTGCTCGATCAGCGCCCGCTGCAGGTCGGCCGCCAGCTCGAGGCGGCGTACGACGTCGGCGTGCATCTGCGCGGCGAACACCTCGACCCGGCGACCGCCCAGCTCTTTGGAGCGCGCCATGGCCACATCCGCGTTGCGCATCAGGTCGCCGGCCGGCATGCCGTCCTCGGTGAAGGCCACCCCGACGCTCGCCGTCAGCGCCACGTCGCGGTCGGCGACGCGGAACGGCTCCTGCGAGACCGCCCCGACCAGCCGCTCGGCCAGATCGACCGCCACCTGCGCGTCTCCCCCGGTCTCCACCAGCACCGCGAACTCGTCGCCGCCCCACCGGGCCAGCGTGTCGTCCGCGCGTACGGCGCCGCGCAGCCGCCTGGCCGCCTGGCCGAGCAGGTAGTCGCCGCTGGCGTGCCCGACCGAGTCGTTGACCGAGGTGAACCCGTCGAGATCGAGGAAGATCACCGCGACGTTGCCCGACGTGCGCCCCGACAGCACCTCCCTGGTGCGCTCCTCGAAGTAGGCGCGGTTGGGCAGCCCCGTCACGCCGTCGTGGAAGGTCAGGTGGGCCACCTGGTTGCGCAGCGCCTCCTCGTCGCTCACGTCGCGCGTGGTGACCAGCAGCAGGTCGTCGCCGCCGACCTGACGGGTGGCCACCGACTCGGTGGGCCGCCAGGTGCCGTCGGCCGCGCGGACACGGCAGGCGATCAGGCAGGCGCCCGGCGCCGCCGGCTCGTCGTCGAGGGTCAGGGCGCGCATGGCGACCTGGATGCCCGGCACGTCCTCCGGGTGGATGTAGTCGAAGATCGAGCCGCCCACGACGTCGGCGGGCGCGTAGCCGTACGTCACCTCGACGCCGGCGCCGATCTCGCGGACGACGCCCTCGTAGTCGCAGGTGAACACCACGTCGCCGGTGCTCTCCGCGAGGTCCATGAGCTGGCGGCGGCCCAGCTTGACCTGGCCGCGCAGGCGTACGTTGGTGGCCGCGAGCACGAACAGGCGGACCAGCAGGAGCAGCACGACCGACGCCTCAAGCGCCGCGACGCCCGCGACCGGCGGCTCCGGACGGCTGCCCATCTGGTGGATCAGCATCGTGAAGACCGCCACCGCGACCAGCGCGAGCGGCGCCAGGCTGACCGCGTGGCCGATGGCCGGCCGGGTCGCCGCCCTGCCCTTCGGGCCCCACGGCACCGCGGCGAGCAGCAGGAACGCGACCGGCGCGAGCATGACGCTCCACAGTTGCGGCTCGCCTTCGAGCAGCCGGCCCACGGCGGAGCCCACCCCCGCCACCGTCATGGTGGCCAGCACGCCCAGCCCCGCCAGGCCGAGCAGCCAGGACGGCGACTTGCTGGTGACCACCGACGGGATCATGGAGCAGGTCACCAGCAGCGCGATCATCGGCGGCAGCAGGGCCAGGGTGAACCCGACGGGGTCGGCGGAGTCGGCGTAGACGTGCCGCAGCGCCATCACCCAGCCGATGAGGAAGAGCGCGACGGCGCACAGGTAGGAGTCCGTGAGCTGCCGTAAAGCCGTCCTGGCCGGGAACCTGCGGTCGGCGGCGATCAGCGCGCCACCGGCCGTGATCACGGTGCCGAGCAGGACGAACAGGTCCGCGAAGTTGACGACGAAGCCGTCGGTGAACGGCCGCAGGATGACGCCCGCGGCCCAGATGACCGCGCCGCCGCCCATCCAGCGGGCGCCCGCCGCCGAGGGGCGGTGCGTGGCGGCCTGTCGTACCGAGGCGATCAGCAGGGAGGCGGCGGCGATCAGCGCCGCGAGCCCACCGGCGATCGCGCCGGTGATCGTGGCAGGGGTCTGCGCCAGGAGGACGGCGGCGAACGCCACCGCGCCTGCCACCGCCGCGGCGGCCGGCGGCACCCGTGGATCACGCCAGCGGATCACAGTCGTTGCCCATCCCGTCTCGAACTCTGCACCCGCGACCGCCGAAGCCCGGCCGATCACCTTTGCCAGTGTGTGCGGTCGAAGGTGCGCGGGTGGTGACAACGCCGATGTCGTCACCGATCTGATAACCAGACAGACCAATTGCCGCCAAGAGTTCCTTGACAGTGAGTCAGGAACTCCCTGCAAACGTAACCGTACGCACCGAAGGTCACGGACCAGCCACGTTCCGGGATCCTCTCAGTACGCGTCGGTTATGACGTTGACCAGGTCTTCGCCGGCGAGGTAGCGCTCCAGCTGAGCCCGGATGAGACGCAGTGTCCGCCGCTCGGACGCGGGGGTGCTGCCCGCGACGTGCGGCGTGATCAACACGCCGGGCGCGCTCCAGAGGGGGTGACCCTCGGGCAGCGGCTCGGGCGCGGTCACGTCGAGCGCGGCGCGCAGCCGGCCCGTCTTCAGCTCCGCGAGGAGGGCGTCGGTGTCGACGATCCCGCCCCTGGCCGCGTTGACCAGCACTGCGCCGTCCTTCATGCGTGCGAGGAACGAGGAGTCGACCATGCCGGCGGTGTCGGGGGTGGCCGGCACCAGCAGCACCACCACGTCCGCCTCGGGCAGCAGGGCGGGCAGCTCGTCCATGGCGTGCACGCCGTCGCGCGCCCTCCTCGCCACCCTGACGACCTCCACCTCGAACCCCTCCAGCCGCCGCTCCAGCGCCGACCCGATCGAGCCGTAGCCGACGATCAGCACGCGCGAGTCGGCCAGCACGCCGGTGTGGTGATAAGTCCACTCGCCCCTGCGCTGCGCGTCCACGAAACCGGGAAACTCCCTGAGCACCGCGATCATCGCGCCCACCGCCCACTCGGCGGTGCCCGCGTCGTGCACGCCGCGCGCGTTGCACAGCACCGCGCCCTCCGGCATGTGCGGACGGTACGGCTCCACGCCCGCCGTCACCGTCTGCACCAGCCGCAACGACGTCATCCTCGCCAGCGTCCCCGGCACGTCGGGCACGGTCACCAGGGGCGGCACCCACACCTCGACGTCCTCCACGCCATCCGGCATCGGGACTTTGCTGTTATAAACGGCGCATTCGACGCCGGGGAGGTCGGAAAGCGCAGTTGCCACCGAATCGGACGGAACCCAGGTCTTCATGCCGAGAACCTTACGACTCCGGGGGCAGGATGGAACACATGAGGAAGCTCTGGACGATCATGCTGCTGGCCGTCCTGACCGCGTGCTCCGCGGGTGACGGGGAGGTGCTGCCCACGGCCGCGGTGTCCGCCGCCGCCGCTCCCGGCGAGCCGAAGGACGTCGCGACCGGGCTGTCCGTGCCGTGGGGGATCGCGTACCTGCCGGGTGGCGACGCGCTCGTCACCGAGCGCGACACCGCCCGGCTGCTCCGTGTCACGCCCGCCGGCCGGGTCACCGAGCTGGCCACCGTCCGGGAGGCGCGGCCCGACGGCGAGGGCGGGCTGATGGGCGTCGCCGTCAAGGACGACCAGGTCTTCCTGTACTACACCGCCGAGACCGACAACCGCATCGTGCGCTACCGCCTCGCCGGCGACGCGCTCACCGACGAGCACCTGCTCGTCCGCGACATCCCGAAGGGCGGCATCCACAACGGCGGCCGGCTCGCCTTCGGACCCGACGGCCACCTGTACGCCACCACCGGCGAGATCGGGGACGACGACCTCGCGCAGCAGCGCGACTCGCTCGGGGGCAAGATCCTGCGCATGACCGTGGACGGGGCTCCCGCGCCCGGCAACCCGTTCGGCACCCTCGTCTACAGCTACGGTCACCGCAACGTCCAGGGCCTCGCCTGGGACCCGTCCGGGCGGCTCTACGCCTCGGAGTTCGGCGCGAACACGTGGGACGAGGTCAATCTGATCAGGCCCGGCGGCAACTACGGCTGGCCCGAGGTCGAGGGCCGGGGCTCCGACCAGCGCTACATCAACCCGATCCTGACCTGGCCCACCTCGGACGCCTCCCCCTCTGGCATGGCCTACGCGAACGGCTCGCTGTGGGTCGGCGCCCTGCGCGGCGCGCGTCTGTGGCAGATCCCCTTGAGCCAGGACGGCTCCGCCGGCACCCCGACCGCCCACTTCACCGACCGTTATGGCCGCCTTCGCGCGGTAGCGTCCGCCCCGGACGGCACCCTGTGGATAGGCACCAGCAACAAGGACGGCCGCGGCTCCCCGAACCCCGGCGACGACCGGCTCATGACCCTGCCCCCCACCTGACCCGAGCACCCCTAACCTCCACACCCTTGGAACGGCCGGTCCCCGCCCCTTCCCCCACAAACACCCCCTGAACCCGCCAATCCCCCCATTTCACGCACTGGGGGACCATCCTTGTCTCCCCATCGCAAGGGCCGAGGTCCTTCACAGGTCAGGTGTGGACCAATGTGCGGGCCGAGGTCCCTTTGATGGGCGTGGCACCAGGTCTTCAAGCGCGAGGCGGGTTGCAATCCTCCACCCAAGCGGCCGCACACCACCTCCGCGCAGGGCCGATTCCGCGCGGAGAACCCCAGGTCCCTGTCATGGCCCGCTGGCCCAGGTGCTGCGCATCCCACCCCAAGAGGAGCTCAGCCCGCGCCACGGGCCGGCGAACCGAGGGGTGCCGCAGCCCACCCGCATGCCGGAAGGACCTCAGCCCCTTGAGAGCTGAGGTCCTCCCGCACGCCGTCAGCGGGTGCAGACGGTTTGAGGGCGGGGGCGGTACTTGGTGGTGACCTTCTTGTCCTTCTTGAGGATTTTGCCGTCCTTGTGGAAGACGCGGGTCACGTCGATGGTGAAGCCCTGTTCGCCGGTCGTCGGGACGCAGTCCGGGGCGGAGCTCACCTCGCGGCGGAACGGGGTGAAGGCACGCTGTTCCGACTCCACGGCCTCGATCTTGTCGTAGCGCTTGACGCCCCACAGCGTGATGGTCACCGACGTCGGCGTGGACGCGGTCTTGATGAGGACCCCGTTCTCCGAGTCGTTGCGCCACTTCAGGTCGGGCTCCGGGTAGAGCAGGGTCGCGTCGCGGCCGGCGGGGAAGCGCGAGGAGAAGTAGTCCAGGGGCTGGTGCTCGACGTCGTCGAACCCGGCGAAGTACGCCGCGTTGTACATGGTGGTGGCGAACTGCGCCCCGCCCCCGCCGACGACGTTGACCGTGCGCCCGCCGACGACCTGCCCGGCCTGGACGTACCCGTCCTCGACGGTCCGCTCCCCGAGCGCGTCGTTGAGCGAGAACGTCTCGCCCGGCCTGACCACGTACCCGTCGAGCTTCTGCGCCATGCGCTGGATGTTCGTGACGGGCGGCTGGCAGCAGTCGAACGTCGTGGTGAACGACGCCGCGATCTCCTTGATGCCGAGCCCTTCGATGCGGGAGGTCTCGACGGTCGGCGCGACGGTGCCGAGCCGGACCGCGACGACCCGGCTGCCGCCCTGGTCGAAGACCTTCTCCGCGTCCCTGGCGAGCAGCTTGTCGTTGACGCCCCGCCCGGGCCGCGACGGCACGAGGACGGGCCTGCCGTTGACGATCTCGTACGTGGCGTCACGCGGCTGCTGCGCCGCGTCCACCAGGTTGCCCTCGACCTGTTCGAGCACGGCCTTGGCGTTGAACCGGGGCACGAGCCGCCCTTCGCCGTCCACGCCGTACGTGAGGTTGGCGGCGATCATGGCCGGCGGGATCTGCACCTGCTTGGGCCCGAGCGTGAGCGTCAGCGGCGCCGCGACGGCGGCCCTGGCCTTGGTCAGCGCCTCTTCGACGGCCCCCGAGCTGGTGACGGGCTTGGCCGGCCGGACGGTGAGCACGACGGACCCGCCGCCGCTGAGGAAGGCGGCGCCGATCCTGCGTACGGCGTCCTCGCGGTCGAGCAGCACCCCGTTCGCCGGCGTCCGCGCCTGGGGCTCCAGCCCCGAGTACGTGATGCGCCCCTCGCGAGCGGGCTTGTCGACGGACCCGGCGAGCCCTTCGACGGTCCGCGTGAGCTGGGCGGCGTCCAGGGTGATCTTCGGCGGGAGGTCGGTGGTGCCGGTGAGCCCCCGCCAGACCTCCTCAGGCGTGGGGAACCCGCTGGGCGCCTGCCCGATGGTGCCGACGACGTCGAGTTCGAGCCCTGCCTCGTCGGGCTGGATCGTCTCCTTCTGCCCGCCGATGTCGGCGATGACGGGTTTGCTGAGCTTGCTGGCCAGCTCGGCACGCAGCTTGTCGGCGGCCTTGGTCACCGTCAGCCCGCCGATGTCGACCCCGGCCACCCGGGTGCCGCGCAGCACGGAGCCGGACATGAGCACGGCCGGCACCACATAAGCGAGCGCGGCCAGGATCACGACCAGCGAGATGATCGCGGGCAGCAGCCGGCGGCGGCGGGGCGGCTCGGGCTCGTACGACGACGGGCGCTGCGGCGTCCCGAAGACTGGCGCGGGCTGCGCGGGCTCCTTCTCGGAGGCCATGGGCCAGGGCTGGGCCGGCGGAGCGGCCGGTGGCAGCCCGCCCTTGCCCGGCGTACCGCCCGCGGCGCTCGGGCCTTGGGCCGGTCGGGACTCCTGACGCTCCTGCGGGCCGAAGATGTCGCGGGAGACCCCGGGGGGCAGCCCTTCGATCCGCGGCTTCCTGGAGACGCCCGACGTGGGTAAGGGCACCGAGGCGAACGGGTCGGTCGGTGATTCGATCGGTCCGGCGTTTCGCACGCCTCAATCTCCTCCCGGTCCGCAGCCAAGTCTCAGGCAACAGTAAGGCACGCAGATCCGCATATGTCACGGGAAATGGCTACGGAAGTGTGTCAACCTAGCCACCGGTAGCGATGTTCGGGCCGTCCAGCGGTGCCGTAACGGGGCCGCAACTCGGCCTGGCCGACCCCGCACAGGTGCTCCAGATAGCGCCGGGCGCTGACCCGCGACAGGCCCGTGAGCTCGGCGGCCTCGGCCGCGGACAGATCACCGCCGGCCTCCCGCAGCGTGTCGGCGACCAGCGCGCAAGTGGCCGGCGACAGCCCCTTCGGCATGGGGGCGGCGGACGGCAGGACGCCGAAGAGCCGGTCCACGTCGTCCTGGCGGGCCTCGGGGCCGATGGCGGTCAGGCGTTCGCGGGTGGCGGCGTACTGACGCAGGCGCTCGGTCAGTGCGGCGGCGGTGAACGGCTTGATGAGGTAGTTGACCGCCCCGCCCCGCATGGCCTCCCTGACCGTCGGCACGTCACGGGCCGCGCTGATCATGAGGACGTCCACGTCGTGCAGCGCCTTGAGCACCTCCAGGCCCGACATGTCGGGCAGGTAGATGTCGAGCAGCACCAGGTCGGGCCGCAGCTCCTTCGCGGCGGCGAGCGCGTCGGCGCCGCTGTGGGCGACCGAGACCACGTCGAAGCCGGGCACCCGGCGCACGTAGCCGCTGTGGATGCGGGCCACCATGAAGTCGTCGTCCACCACGAGGACGCGGAGGTCCCGGCCGGTCATGAGACGGCCCTCTCAGGAAGCAGCGCGGCGGCCCTCGCCGTGACCAGCGTGCAGCCGCTCACGAGGCGGCCCTCGCCCGTGCAGCCGCTCACGAGGCGGCCCTCGCAGGGAGCAGGGCGGTGAAGACCGCGCCGCCGCTGTTGCGTACCCGCACCCATCCGCCCCTGCGCAGGCAGGCCTGCCTGGTGAGCGCCAGCCCCAGCCCGCGCGGCCCCGAGTGGGCGGCCTTGGTGGTGAAGCCCTCCCTGAAGACCTCCCCCACCAGCTCGGGGGCGATGCCCGGCCCCGAGTCGCCGACCCGCACGTGCAAGCCGTCCGCCTCGGCCCGCACCGAGACCTCGATCGTGCCCTCCGCGCCGTCGAGCGCGTCGATGGCGTTGGCGACCAGGTTGCCGACCACCAGGACCGCGTCGCGCGGGTCGCCGAGCACGCCCTCGGGCACCGAGGAGTCGTCGGAGAGCACGAGCCTGGCCCCGCGCTCGGCCGCCTCGGCCGACTTGGCCATGAGCAGGGCCGCGAGCGTCGGGTCCTGGACGCGTTCGCGCAGGTCGATGGCGTTGGTGTGGTGAGTGCTGCGGGTGATGAAACCGACTGCGGCCTCGTGCTCGCCGAGTTCGAGGAGGCCGACCACGGTGTGCATGCGGTTGGCGAACTCGTGCGCCTGCGCCCGCAGCGCGTCCGTGGCGCTGCTGGTGTCGTCCAGCTCGCGGGCCAGGCGGACCAGCTCCGTACGGTCGCGCAGGGTGACCACCCAGCCGAGCTGGCGGCCGCGTACCCAGACGGGAGTGCGGTTGAGCACGAGCACCCGCTCGCCGTGCAGCACGACACGGTCCGCGCCGGGGTCGGCGCCGCCGAGCACGTCCCGCATGCGGTCCGAGACGGCCATCCTGGTGAGGTCCTCTCCGACGTCGCCGAGCAGCTCGCGGGCGGCGTCGTTGACCAGCGTGACGCGCCCGTCCATGTCGAGGGCGAGCACGCCCTCCTTGACGCCGTGCAGCACGCCCTCGCGCTGCTCGAGCAGCGCGCCGATCTCGCGCGGCTCCAGCCCGAACGTCTGCCTGCGCACCCGCGCCGTGATGAACGCCGCCAGCGCCAGCCCCGCGAGCAGCACCGCCAGCGCGGTCCAGATGAGCGGCGGCAGGGCGTCGGAGAGCTGGCTGATGACCGTGGTCTCCAGCACGCCGACGGAGACCAGGCCGATGATCTCGCCGTACTCGTCCCTGATGGGTGTCTTGCCCCTGACCGTGGTGCCGATCGTGCCCGTCTCGGTGCCGACCCAGCTCCTGCCGGTACGCAGGACCGTGCTGCCGTCGGTCGACAACCGCTTGCCGATCAGCGAGGCGTTGGGATGGGCGTAGCGCCGCTGGGCGGTGTTGGCGATCACCACGTAGTCGGCGCCGGTCTCCTGCTGCACGCTCATCGCCAGCGGCTGCAGCACGCTCTCGGGGTGCTCCAGCTCGAACGCCTCGCGTACCTGCGGCAGCGCGGCCACCGACTGCGCGATCGCCAGGGCGCGCTGCTCGTGCAGCGCGTCGAGCTGGTCGCGGGTGTGCTCCGCCCACACGCCTGCCGTGCCCCCGACGGCGAGCAGCACGATCACCATCTGGAGCGCGAACAGCTGGGTCCCGAGGGAGGCGTCACGAACCCGTCTCACCCTGCACATGGAAACAAACGGAGGTCACGTCCGGGTCGCGACCAATACGACCACTACGACGGCAACCACGCAAAGGCTCGACGGGGGCGGGGAACGGACCTCACCATGCCAGTCCTGACGACTGTGAGATCCCCCTTGGAGTGATCATGCGCTTGCGCGTATTCGCCGCCCTCGCGGCACTCTCCCTCGGCGCGCTGACGGCCTGCGGCGACACGGGCGGCGGCACGTCCGCGAACGCCACGCTGCGCATCATGGCCCCCGCCGCGCCGGGCGGAGGCTGGGACCAGACCTCCCGCGTGGCCGAGCAGGCGCTCAAGGCCGCCGACCCGCAGCGCAAGGTCGAGGTGTACAACGTGCCGGGCGCCGGCGGCACGATCGGCCTGGCCCAGCTCGCCGGTGAGAAGGGCAACGGCAACCTGCTGATGACGATGGGCCTGGTCATGGTGGGCGCCATCGAGCAGAACAAGTCGAAGGTCTCGCTGGCCGAGACCACGCCCATCGCCAAGCTGACCGAGGAGTACGAGATCGTCGTCGTCCCGGCCGAGTCCCCGTTCAAGTCGCTGGCCGACATGGTCGCGGCCTGGAAGGCCGACCCGGCGAAGGTGTCGATCTCGGGCGGCTCGGCGGGCGGCACCGACCACATCGTGGCCGGCCTGATGGCCAAGGCCGCCGGCGTCGATCCCAAGCAGGTCAACTACATCGCGCACTCCGGCGGCGGCGAGGCGCTGAACGAGCTGCTCGGCAACAAGGTCAGCGCCGGCATCTCGGGCGTGGGCGAGTTCGCCGAGCACGTGAAGTCCGGCAAGCTCCGGGCGCTGGGCGTCACCGCGGGCGAGCGGCTGCCCGACCTGGACGCCCCCACGCTGAAGGAGGCCGGCCTCGACGTCGAGCTGTCCAACTGGCGCGGCTTCGTGGCCCCCGCCGGGCTCTCCGACGCCGACAAGCAGGCCCTGACCGACCTGGTCACCAAGATGCACGACGCGCAACCGTGGAAGGACGCGGTGGCCAAGAACGGCTGGATCGACTCCTTCCAGACCGGGCAGCAGTTCGCCGACTACCTCGCCGCCGAGCAGACCCGGGTCAAGGCCATCATCGCCGAGATGGGGCTCGTCTCCTGATGGCTCACCGGTGGCGGCCCGAGCTCGGGCTGGCGGTCGTGGTGCTGGTGCTGGGCGTGCTCGTCGTGGTCGGCACGCTCGACGTGTCGGCCGCGGCCTCCCAGCTCGGCATCGGGCCGCGTTTCTTCCCCATGCTGGTGGGCGGCGCGATGGTGCTCATCGGCCTGTTCTACGTGGCCGACGTGCTGCGCGGCGGCCGCGCCGACCCCGAGGAGAGCGAGGACGTGGACGCCGACGCGCCCACCGACTGGCGCAGCCTCGGCCTGGTCAGCGGCATCTTCCTGGCCTTCGCCGCACTGCTGAACGTGCTCGGCTGGATCATCGGCGCGAGCCTGCTGTTCTTCGGTCTGTCCGTGGCGCTCGGCGCCGAGCACAAGCCGCGCGCGGCCGGGATCGCGGTGGTCTTGGGGGTGGCGACGTACCTGCTGTTCGTCAAGGGGCTCGGCGTGTCGCTGCCGGGCGGGCCGCTGGAGGGGCTGATCTGAGGTGACCTCGTTCCAGCTCCTGCTCGACGGCTTCGCCGCCGCCCTCACCCCCGTCAACCTCCTGTACGCGCTCATCGGCGTCACCCTCGGCACCCTCGTCGGCGTGCTGCCCGGCATCGGGCCCGCGATGACCGTGGCGCTGTTGCTTCCGATCACCTTCACGGTGCCGCCGACCAGCGCGTTCATCATGTTCGCCGGCATCTACTACGGCGGCATGTACGGCGGCTCGACCACTTCCATCCTGCTCAACACGCCGGGCGAGTCCTCCTCGATGATCACGGCGCTGGAGGGCAACAAGATGGCCAGGCGCGGGCGGGCGGCGCAGGCCCTCGCCACCGCGGCCATCGGCTCCTTCGTGGCGGGGACGATCGCCACGGCGCTGCTCGTCGTGGCGGCGCCCGCGGTGGTGGCCTTCGCGATCTCCTTCGGGCCCGAGGACTACTTCGCGCTGGCGATCCTCGCCTTCACGGCCGTGTCCTCCGTACTGTCCCGCTCGATCGTGCGCGGCCTCGCCTCGCTCGGCCTCGGCCTGGTGATCGGGCTGATCGGCATCGACCAGCAGACCGGGCAGGCGCGGCTCACGCTCGGCATCCCGCAGCTGCTCGACGGCATCGACGTGGTGATCGTCGCGGTCGGCCTGTTCGCCCTGGGCGAGGCCCTGTACGTCGCCTCCCGCCTGCGGCACGCCCCTCCCGAGGTGGTGCCGGTCGGCCGGGCCTGGATGGGACGCTCCGACTGGCGGCGCTCGTGGCTGCCGTGGCTGCGCGGCACCGCGCTGGGCTTCCCGTTCGGCGCGCTGCCCGGCGGTGGTGCCGAGATCCCGACCTTCCTGTCGTACGCGGCAGAGAAGCGCCTGGCCAAGGGCGTCGCCAAGGAGGAGTACGGCAAGGGCGCGATCGAGGGGGTCGCCGGGCCCGAGGCGGCCAACAACGCCTCCGCGGCCGGCACCCTGGTCCCGCTGCTCACGCTGGGCCTGCCGACGTCCGCCACGGCCGCGATCATGCTGGCCGCCTTCCAGCAGTACGGCCTCCAGCCCGGACCGCAGCTCTTCGACCACAACCCGGCGCTGGTGTGGGGCATGATCGCGTCGCTGTTCGTCGGCAACGTGATGCTGCTGGTGCTCAACCTGCCACTGGCGCCGCTGTGGGCGCGCATCCTGCGAATCCCCCGGCCGTACCTGTACGCCGGGATCGTGCTGTTCGCCGCGCTGGGCGTCTACGCCCTGAACGCCACGATCGTGGACCTCTTCGTCCTGTACGTCCTGGGCCTGCTCGGCTACGCCATGCGCCGCTTCGGCCTGCCGGTCGCGCCCGCGGTGATCGGGATGATCCTGGGCCCGATGGCCGAGATCCAGCTCCGCCGCGCCCTGGCCATCGGCGCCGGTGACGTCACCGTCCTGATCCGCAGCCCGGTCGCCGTCGCCCTGCTGCTTCTATCCGTACTCGCCCTACTGACCCCACTGTTCAGAACCTGGTACACCCGCCGCACCAACCGCCCCTGACGGAAGGCTGCGCCGCCGCCGGCGGCCATGCCGGCCCGGCCACCCGCGCCACCCAGGCGCGCCAAGCCACAAACGGTGGGAAACCGTGAACGACAGGAAGGCGCCGCCGACGTCGCGGCGCCTTCCTGTCAGGGGTCACTCCTGGACGCCGAGCTTCTCCAGGATGAGCTGCCGGGCCCTGGCCGCGTCGGCCTTGCCCCTGCTGGCCTTCATGACGCCACCGACCAGCGCACCGGCGGCGGCGACCTTCCCGGAGCGGACCTTGTCGGCCGCGTCGGCGTTGTCGGCGATCACCTGGTCGATGATCGCGGACAGCTCGCCCTCGTCGTTGACGATGCGCAGCCCGCGCCGCTCGACGACCTCGTCGGGCGCGCCCTCGCCGGCCATGACGCCTTCGAGCACCTCACGCGCCAGCTTGTCGTTGAGCGCCCCGGAGGCGACCAGCTCGGTCACCCGGGCGATCTGCTCGGGCGTGATCGGCAGGTCGGCGAGCGCGACGGCGTTCTCGTTGGCCCGCCGCGCCAGCTCGCCCATCCACCACTTGCGCGCGTCGGCCGCCGGCGCGCCGGCCGCGACCGTGGCCTCGACCAGCTCGATCGCGTCGGCGTTGTGCATGGCCTGCATGTCGAGGTCGGACAGGCCCCACTCGGTCTGCAACCGCTTGCGCTTGACCGACGGCAGCTCGGGCAGCGCGGCCTTGAGCTCGGCCACCCACGCCGTGTCGGGCGCGATCGGCACCAGGTCGGGCTCGGGGAAGTAGCGGTAGTCCTGCGCCTCTTCCTTGGACCGGCCGGACGTGGTGGTGCCGGTGTCCTCGTGGAAGTGGCGGGTCTCCTGAATGATCGTCCCGCCGTCGGCCAGCACGGCCGCCTGACGCTCGATCTCACTCCGCACGGCCCGCTCGACGCTGCGCAGCGAGTTGACGTTCTTGGTCTCCGTACGGGTGCCCCACTCGGACGAGCCGCGCGGCATCAGCGAGACGTTGACGTCGCAGCGCAGCGAGCCCTCCTCCATGCGCACGTCGGAGACGCCCAGCGAGCGCATGATCTCGCGCAGCTCGGTGACGTACGCCTTGGCGACCTCGGGCGCGAGCCGGTCGGTGCCGGGGATGGGCTTGGTGACGATCTCGACCAGCGGGATGCCGGCGCGGTTGTAGTCGACGATCGAGTAGTCGGCCCCGTGGATGCGCCCGGTGGCACCGCCCACGTGGGTGGACTTGCCGGTGTCCTCCTCCAGGTGCACCCGCTCGATGCCGATCCTGATCGTCTGGCCGTCGACCTCGACGTCGAGGTAGCCGTCGAAGCAGAGCGGCTCGTCGTACTGGGAGATCTGGTAGTTCTTCGGCATGTCCGGATAGAAGTAGTTCTTCCGGGCGAAGCGGCACCACTCGGCGATCGAGCAGTTCAGCGCCAGGCCGATGCGGATCGTCGACTCGATGGCCTGCGCGTTGGCCACCGGCAGCGCCCCGGGGAGCGCCAGGCAGGTGGGGCAGACCTGCGTGTTGGGCGGAGCGCCGAAGGTCGTCTTGCAGCCGCAGAACATCTTCGACCTGGTGCCCAGCTCGACATGCGTCTCAAGGCCGAGCACCGGCTCGAAGCGCTCGAGCGCTTCGTCGTACGGCATGAGCGTACCGGCAGTCATGGTGAGGTCCTCAGTTTCAGATCGTCGCGTGTCACGCCAGCTCCGGCGCCTTCGCCAGCAGGCCGCCGCCCCAGCGGCTCTCCAGGGCCTGCTCCACGGCCGCGCCGACGCGGTAGCAGCGGTCGTCGGCCAGGACCGGCGCCATGATCTGCAGGCCCACCGGCAGGTCGTCCTCGTCGGCCAGGCCGACCGGCACGGACATGGCCGCGTTGCCCGCCAGGTTGGACGGGATGGTGCACAGGTCGGCGAGGTACATCGCCATCGGGTCGTCGGCGCGCTCGCCGATCGGGAAGGCCGTGGTCGGCGTGGTGGGCGAGACCAGGACGTCGACCTGCTGGTAGGCGGCCTCGAACTCACGCGCGATGACCGTGCGCACCTTCTGGGCCTGGCCGTAGTAGGCGTCGTAGTAGCCGCTCGACAGCGCGTACGTGCCGAGCATGATGCGCCGCTTGACCTCGGGACCGAAACCGGCGGCCCTGGTCAGCGCCATGACCTCCTCGGCGCTGCGGGTGCCGTCGTCGCCGACCCGCAGGCCGTAGCGCATGGCGTCGAAGCGGGCCAGGTTGGACGAGCACTCGGACGGCGCGATCAGATAGTAGGCCGGCAGCGCGGTCGTGAACGACGGGCAGGACACCTCGACGACCTTGGCCCCGAGCGACTCCAGCAGCTGGACGGCCTCGTGGTAGCGGGCCAGCACGCCCGCCTGGTAGCCCTCGCCGGAGAACTCCTTCACCACGCCGATGCGCATGCCCGCGACGTCGGGGTGCTTGGCGGCCTCGACCACGGAGGGCACGGGCGCGTCGATGGAGGTGGAGTCCATCGGGTCGTAGCCGGAGAACGCCTCGTGCAGCAGCGCCGCGTCGAGCACGTTACGGGCGAACGGGCCCGGCGTGTCGAGCGAGCTGGCGAAGGCGATCAGGCCGTAACGCGACGATCCGCCGTAGGTGGGCTTCATGCCGACGATGCCGGTGACCGAGGCGGGCTGCCGGATGGAGCCGCCGGTGTCGGTGCCGGTGGACAGCGGCGCCTCGTACGCGGCCACGGCGGCGCTCGACCCGCCCGACGACCCGCCGGGCACCTTGGACAGGTCCCACGGGTTGCGGGTGACCTGGTAGGCGGAGTTCTCCGTCGAGGAGCCCATGGCGAACTCGTCGAGGTTGGTCTTGCCCAGGATGACCAGGCCGGCCTCGCGCAGGCGGGCGGTGACGGTGGCGTCGTAGGGCGGCTGCCAGCCCTCAAGGATCTTGGACGCGGCCGTCGTCGGCATGTCGCGCGTGGTGAAGATGTCCTTGTGGGCGATCGGCACGCCGGCCAGCGGCCCCAGCTTCTCGCCCGCGCGCAGCCGGGCGTCCACGGCCCGCGCCTGCTCCAGCGTCGTCTCCCGATCGACGTGGAGGAACGCCTGGACCTTGGGCTCGACCGCGGCCATGCGGTCGAGGTGCGCCTCGGCCACCTCGGCGGCCGACACCTCACCGGCGGCGATCATCGAGCCCAGCTCGGCGGCGGTCTTGCGGATCAAACTCATGCCTCCTCCCCGAGGATGCGCGGCACCCGGAAGCGGTCGTCCTCGACGGCGGGCGCGCCGGAGAGCGCCTGCTCGGGCGTGAGGGACTGTCGCACCTCGTCGGCACGGAAGACATTGGTCAGCGGAAGCGCGTGCGACGAAGGCGGCACATCCTCGGCGGCGACCTCGGCCACCTTCGCGACCGACTCGATGATCGCATCGAGCTGGGTGGCGTAGTGATCGAGCTCGTCGTCGGTGAGCGCCAGCCTGGACAACCGGGCCAGGTGTGCGACCTCGTCGCGGGTTATGGCGGACATGAGTCGTTGAACCCGTTTCGTGGATGGAGTCTTTGGACACTGCCATCCTAGGGGTCTTGACGTAGCAGCCCTGAACGCATTATCCGGTCAGGCGGAGCTGACCTCCGGCTGGTACTCGTACTCCACCGATCCCCCGGTCCTGTCGCGCAGCCAGACGGCGGTCTCGTCGGCCGGCATCGGCTGGCAGAACAGCCAGCCCTGCCCCACGTCGCAGCCCAGCTCGACCAGCCGCATCGCGACGTCGTCCGACTCGACGCCCTCGGCCACCGAGCGCAGCCCCAGCGAGCGGACGAGGTCGACGATCGAGCGGACGATCCGGTAGTCGTCCTCCGACTCGGCGATCCGGCGGACGAACGAGGCGTCGATCTTCACCTCGGAGACGGCCAGCCGCTGCAGCCGGATGAGCGAGGAGTAGCCGGTGCCGAAGTCGTCGAGCGCCAGCGGCACGCCGAGCGCGGCCAGCGCCTTGATGGTCTCCTGCGTGTACGCCTGGTCGCCGGTCAGGATGCGCTCGGTGACCTCCAGCTGAATGGCGGCCGGCGGCAGCGCGTATTTCGCCAGGCCCACCTCGAGCTGCTCGGGCAGCGCCGAGCCGAGCAGGTCGCGGGCCGAGATGTTGACCGAGATCTGCACCCGCAGCCCGGTGTGCCACCAGGCCGCGGCCTGCCGCAGGGCCTCCTCGATGACGTACGCCGTGAGCTGCCGCATCAGGTACGACTGCTCGGCCAGCGGCACGAAGTCGGCCGGCGACACGGGCCCGTGCACGGGGTGCCGCCAGCGCAGCAGCGCCTCGACCCCCTGCACGTCGCCGGTGCCGAGCGCCACCTTGGGCTGGTAGTGCAGGCGCAGCTCGTGGTTGTCGATGGCGCGGCGCAGGTCGCCGAGCAGGGTCAGGCGTTCGGGTGAGTTGCGGTCTTTGTCGGGCTGGTAGAGCTCGACGCCCGTACGTCCCTCCTTGGCCAGGTACATTGCCACGTCGGCCCGCTGCAGCAGCAGCTCGAAGTCGGGCGCGTGGTCGGGATAGAGCGCGATGCCGACCGAGGCGTCGAGGTCGAACGTCATGCCCTCCAGGCGTACCGGCTCGGTCAGGGCGGCGCGCAGCCGGGCCGCGACCTCCCTGGCCGCGTGGGCGTCCCTGATCGAGGGCAGCAGCACGGCGAACTCGTCGCCGCCCAGCCTGGCCACGACGTCGCCAGGGCGTACCGAATGGGTGAGCCGATGCGCGACGAGCTGCAGCAGCCGGTCGCCGACCGGGTGGCCCATCGTGTCGTTGACCTCCTTGAACCGGTCGAGGTCGAGGAGGAACAGCCCCACGCGCTCGTCGTGGCGCACCTCGGCCAGCGCCTCCTCGGTGCTGACCACGAGCATCTTGCGGTTGGGCAGGCCGGTCAGCTCGTCGTGCATGGCCTGGTGGTCGCGGCGCAGGGACAGCGTGGCGGTGAAGTAGACGGCGGCCAGCGGCGCCACGAACAACGGGACGAGCCCCGGCGAATGGCTCATCACGACCACCACCAGCGGCGCCAGGCCCAGCAGGCCGATGTAGACCAGGCCCTGCGGGCCGACGCTGGCCCTCAGCACGCGGACGAGCGAGCGCCGCTCGTGCAGCGCGACGGCACTGCACACGAGGGCGCCTCTGACCAGGAAGTACGCGAGCCCGGACAGGGCGATCGCGAGCAGGTCACCGCCCCTCGGCACCCACGGCACGGCCGGGCTCGGCACGATGCCGAACGCCCCCAGCACCACGGCCGCCGCGATCAGCGCCAGGGAGGACTGCGCGATGTTGAACATGACCCGATGCCACGACTTGCGCGTCACCACGCCGTTGATGGTGACCGCCACGGCCTGCATGAGGACCGCCACGGGCAGCCCGAGGTGCAGCAGCACCGCGAAGGTGAACATGGTGGACGGGTACGTGCCGCCCACGGCGGTCGCTGACGACACCATGACGGGCCGCAGCTCGCCCAGGATCACCAGCACCGCCAGCACCCAGAACAGCGGGGTGCGGGCGAGCTCCACCAGGCCGGACGGGTCGAGCCGGAGCATGGCCACCACGAGGCCGGTGAAGCCGATCACGGTGACGCCCGCGAGATAGCCCCACAGCGGCGTGCCGACGCGTGGTCCGGTGTCGCGGGTGTCGGTTGGGTCAGTCATCGGTAACAGAACCCCCATTAGGTCACTATGGGAGGGTACGACCTTCACCCCACTTCGCGAAACCAAGCGCGTACGTTCCGTCACTTCTCCTTTCCGACATATACCCAAAAAGCACCCTCTGTAGCAAGCCGAGCACACTACGACGACCAGCCGGACCCGACCCGGCACCCCACACCCCCGAAAAAGACCGCCAACCGCACAACCCAGCAACCCGAAAACCCGCTCGGGACGCGCTCCCCGAGCCCTGCGAGCGGCGTGGGCGACACACTGGTCTGGGTTTGTCTTGTAGAGGGCGTGCCGCAAGGGGATCAGCCAAGCGAAAGGGGGTCGCCCGCGGACGCGAGCAAACCCCCTCCCACTCCCCCTGAGCGGCGTGGGTGACGCGCGTGTCGGGGTCGGTCTTGGAGACGGCGCGCCAAAAGGGGGTCCAGCAAGCGAAGGGGGGCCCGCCCGCGCCCGCGAACGAACCCCCTCCCACTACCTCGTCAGGACTCGGGTTTGGTGGCGGCCTCGGCCGCTGCCTCGGGGCCGTCCTTCAGCAGCACCTCGAAGCCGGCGCCGTCGAGGATGGGGACCCCGAGATCGACCGCCTTGTCGTATTTCGAGCCCGCGTTCTCCCCCGCGATCAGGAACGAGGTCTTCTTCGACACCGAGCTGGACACCTTGCCGCCCCTCCTGGTCAGCTCGTCGGCCGCGGTGTCGCGGGTGTAGCCCTCGAGAGTGCCGGTCACCACGAAGGTCAGGCCTTCCAAGGTCTGCGGCCCCTTCTCGGGCGCGGGCTCGTCCTCCATGCGGACCCCGGCCGCCCGCCACCGCTCGATGATCTCGCGATGCCAGTCGACCTCGAACCACTCCTTGATCGTGGCCGCCACCCTGGGCCCGATGCCCTCAACGGCGGCCAGTTCCTCCTCGGACGCGTTCATGATCGCGTCGATCGAGCGCATGGCGTCGGCCAGCGCGCGGGCGGTGGGCGGGCCGATGTGCCGGATCGAGAGGGCCACCAGCACCTGCGCGAGCGAGGACTGCTTGGCCCGCTCGAGCTCCTCCATCAGCCGCAGCGCGTTCTGGCTGGGCTCGCCGTTGATGTTGGAGAAGAACGTGACGACCTTCTCCTGGCCCGTCTTCGGGTCGATCTTGGGCAGCCCGGTCTCCTGGTCGCGCACCACCGACCTGATCGGGATGAGCCGATCGAGGGTCAGGTCGAACAGGTCGGCCTCGGTGCGCACCACCGGCTCCTGCGGCGGCAGCGGCTGGGAGAGCGCGGTGGCCGCGACGTAGCCGAGCCCGTCGATGTCGAGGGCGCGCCGCCCGGCGGCGAAGAACAGCCGCTCGCGGATCTGCGCGGGGCAGCCGCGCGCGTTGGGGCAGCGCAGGTCGGCGTCGCCCTCCTTCTCGTAGGCCAGCAGCGTGCCGCACTCGGGACAGTGGGTCGGCATCACGAACTCGCGCTCCGACCCGTCGCGCAGCGGCACGACGGGGCCGACGATCTCGGGGATGACGTCACCGGCCTTGCGCAGCACCACCGTGTCGCCGATGAGCACGCCCTTCTTCTTCACGATCGCGGCGTTGTGGAGCGTGGCCCGCTCGACCGTCGAGCCGGACACCGACACCGGCTCCATCACCCCGAACGGCGTCACCCGCCCCGTGCGCCCGACCCCGACCTGGATGTCGCGCAGCTTGGTGTTGACCTCTTCGGGCGGATACTTGTACGCCATCGCCCAGCGCGGCGCCCGCGAGGTGGAGCCCAGCTCCCGCTGGGTGCGGAAGTCGTCGACCTTGACCACGACGCCGTCGATCTCGTAGGGCGGGTCGTGGCGGTGCACGCGGTAGTGCTCGATGAACTCGTTGACCTCGTCGAGCCCCGGCACGACCCTGTAGAGGTCGCTGACCGGCAGCCCGAACTCGCGCAGCCGGTCGTAGACCTCGGACTGGGCGCGCGGCTCCGCCGCGCCCTCCCACACGCCGATGCCGTGGACCAGCATGCGCAGCGGCCGCTGGGCGGTGATGCGCGGGTCCTTCTGCCGCAGCGTGCCGGCCGCGGAGTTGCGCGGGTTGGCGAACGGCGGCTTGCCCTGCTCGACGAGCTGCTCGTTGAGCTTCTGGAAGTCTTCGACCGGGATGTAGACCTCGCCGCGCACCTCGACCAGGCTCGGCACGTCGTCGCCCTTGAGCCGGTGGGGGATGCCCTTGATCGTGCGGACGTTGGCCGTGACGTCGTCGCCGGTGCGGCCGTCGCCGCGGGTGGCGCCGCGCTCCAGCTTGCCGTCGCGGTAGACCAGCGCGATGGCCAGCCCGTCGATCTTGAGCTCGCAGAGATAGGGGCCAGGGTCGCCCTCGGCCAGGCGCTCGGCCCGCTGCATCCAGGCGAGCATGTCGTCGGCGTTGAAGGCGTTGTCGAGGCTCTCCATGCGGTTGAGGTGCTGGACCTTCGCGAAGTCGCCCGACACCGGCGCGCCCACCTTCTGGGTGGGCGACTTGGGCGTCTGCAGCGAGGGGTGCGCCTCCTCCAGCGCCAGGAGCTCTCTGAACCACTCGTCGAACTGGGCGTCGCTCACCGTGGGCTGGTCGAGCACGTAGTAGCGCCAGCGCGCGTCCTCGACCAGATCACTCAGCTCGGCATGCCGCTTGAGCGCGGCCACCGGCACGCCCTCGACCTCGGCGCCTGGCTCACTCACGCAGCGTCTCCTTCCGTACGACGACCTGAGCAAACGCTACCGCCGACCACCGACAAAACCATGGCTCAGCCGCCCTGGTTCGCGGGATCGTCACGCAGCACCTGAGCCGCCCTCCTGCACGCCGCCAGCGCCGCCCGCGCGTACGCGGGAGACGCGCCCGCGAGCCCGCACGCCGGGGTCAGCACGACCTGCCCGGCCAGCCGGTCGGCGGCGAACCCGAGCCGCCGCCACAGCTCGACGGCCGGCTTGGCGACCACGCCCACGTCGGGCAGCCGGGTGTCCCTGCCGGGCACGACGCCCATGAACAGCGTCATCCCCGCCTCGAACAGCTCGCCCAGCTCGTCCTCATCGCGCCGCCGCATGAGCGACGCGTCCACCGACACGCCGCGCACCCCGGCCCGCCGCAGCAGCGCGTACGGCACCCCGGGCGCGCAGCAGTGCACCACCACGGCCTCGAACGAGCGCAGCGACTCCTCCACCCGCCACTCCTCGACCGCCGCGAGCCGCCCGAACCCGGACGCCGTCGGCACCGTGCCGGCCAGCACCCCAGGCAGCCCCGGCTCGTCGAGCTGCAGCACGATGTCCGTCACCCCGGGCAGCCGCCTGCGCACCTCCGTGCAGTGCTCGGCCACCCCCTGGGCCAGCGAGGCCGTCAGGTCGCGTACGGCGCCCGCGTCGGAGAGCATCTTGTCGCCGTGCTTGAGCTCGATCGTCGCCGCCAGCGTCCACGGCCCGCAGACCTGCAGCTTCAGCGGCCCCGCGTAGTCGTGGCCGACCTCCTCCAGCCCGTCGAGGTCACGCCGCAGATGATCGACGGCCCGCTGGTGGTCGCGCCCCGGCCGGTCGGTCAGCCGCCAGCCCGACGGCTGCACCTCGACGGGCAGGTCGACGAGCAGCGCCGCCGTCCGTCCGACCATGTCGGCGCCGACGCCCCTGGCGGGCAGCTCGGGGAGGTACGGCAGCCCCGGCACCTCGCCGAACACGACCCTGACAGCCTCGAGATGATCAGTGCCGGGGTGCGAGCCGACCCCTGAGGCTTCCCATGTGGACACGGGCTCAGTAGACATGGGCACAAGCGTAGGCTCTGTCGCATGAAGCTCACGAAACACGACCACGCCTGCGTACGCGTGGAGAAGAACGGCAAGGTGCTGGTCATCGACCCGGGCGCGTTCACGAAGGGCCCGGTGCTCGACGGCGCCGACGCGGTGCTCATCACGCACGAGCACGCCGACCACGTGGACGTCGACAAGCTCAAGGCGGCATCGCCCGGCCTGGAGATCTACACGTGCGAGGCCGTCGCGGCCGGGCTGACCGAGGTGCCGGGGAAGGTCCAGGTCGTCCGCGCGGGTGACGGCTTCGAGGCGGCCGGGTTCAGGGTTGAGGTGTTCGGCGAGTGGCACGCCTTCAACCACCCCGACATGGCGATCGTCCAGAATGTCGGTTTTTTGCTGGACGACGAGGTGTTCTACCCGGGTGACGCGCTGACCGACCCCGGCGTCGAGGTGCCCACGCTGCTGGTGCCGACGAGTGCTCCGTGGCTCAAGCTCGGCGAGGTGGTGGAATATCTGCGCAAGCTCCGGCCGGCGCGGGCGTACTCGACGCACGACGCCCTCTACGGCGAGATCGGCCTCGGCCTCGTGGACAACTGGCTGCGCATGGAGGCCGACAAGCAGCAGGCCGACATCCGCCGCATCCCGGTCGGCGAGTCGGTGACGATCAGCTAGCCGACATGATCGTGGCCGACCCGATGACCGTCGGCCCGGAGTAGAGCACGGCGGCCTGCCCGGCGGCGACGCCCGTGGCGGGCCGGTCGAGCTCGATGGTCAGCCCGCCGCCGGTCTCGTCGAGCCGGCAGGGATAGACCTCGCCGTGCGCCCTGAGCTGCACGGTCAGATCGTCGAAGCGGGACGGGCCGTTCCACACCGGGCGGCCGCAGACGATCGTGGTGACCTGCAGCGCCGAGCGCGGGCCCACCGTGACCGTGTTGGAGACCGGCTCGATGGACAGCACGTAGCGGGGCCGGCCGTCGGGCGCCGGGCGGTCGATGCGCAGGCCCTTGCGCTGGCCGACGGTGAACCCGTGGGCGCCCTGGTGGCTGCCCACCACCTCGCCGCTCTGGTCGACGATCGGGCCCTCGGCCGAGCCGAGCCGCTCGGCGAGGAAGCCGCGGGTGTCGCCGTCGGCGATGAAGCAGATGTCGTGACTGTCGGGCTTGTCGGCCACGGTCAGGCCGCGCCGGGCGGCCTCTTCGCGCACCTCGGCCTTGGTGGAGTCGCCCAGCGGGAAGATCGCGTGGCCGAGCTGCTCGCGGGTGAGCACGCCCAGCACGTAGGACTGGTCCTTGCCCTCGTCGACGCTGCGCGACAGCACGCCGTCGACCAGTCTGGCGTGGTGGCCCGTGGCGACCGCGTCGAAGCCCAGCGCCAGCGCGCGGTCGAGGACCGCCGAGAACTTGATCTTCTCGTTGCACCGCAGGCACGGGTTGGGCGTGCGGCCCGCTGCGTATTCGGCGACGAAGTCCTCCACCACGTCGCGCTGGAAACGCTCGGCCATGTCCCAGATGTAGAACGGGATGCCGATGACGTCGGCCGCGCGGCGCGCGTCACGGGAGTCCTCGATCGTGCAGCAGCCCCTGGCCCCCGTGCGATGGGATTGGGGGTTGGCCGACAACGCGAGATGCACACCCGTGACGTCGTGACCTGCCTCCGCGATGCGGGCAGCGGCCACCGCTGAATCGACGCCGCCCGACATGGCGGCAAGCACTCGCAGTCCCATGACGCTTCCAGCGTACTGTCCGGCCGGGAGTGCGCGACCATGGGCTCGGTCTGGAAGGATTCGGCCATGCGACTGTTCGGGCGCAAAGACGCAGACGAAGGGGCGGGCCGGCAGGGCGAGGCCATCGCCGGATTCTGGACGTGGTGGCAGGAGACCAGGCCGCGGCTCGACTCACTGGTGGCATCCGGCGAGACCGGCGACCTCGAGGAGCTGCTGGCTCCCGCGGTCTCCGCGATCGATCCGGGGCTGGTCTGGGAGGTGGCGCCCGGCAAGGAGGCCGCGCACGCCCTCGTGGTGACCGCGGCCGGCGACGCCGAGCTGCGCTCGCTGGCCCACCGCTGGGTCAAGGGGGCGCCGCCCGCCGACCTGCTGTGGGAGTTCCACCCGTCGCGCCAGGCCAATCCGCGCGCCGGCGAGCTGGCCCTCGACGTGGGCGGGCTGACGTTCGGGCTCGACAAGCTGACGCTGGGGCTGCGGGTGCCGCGCAACCAGGCCCGGGTCGACGTCGCCGCCTACCACCCGATCTTCGGCGAGCTCGACGAGGACACCCGGCTGGAGAGCGCGCTGCTCGCCCTCGACTGGCTGCTCGGCGAGGACGACGTCGCCCGGTGGGTGGGCGAGATCACGGCGGTCACGTTCGAGCCGATCGACGCCGTCGCGGCCGTCCACCTGCCCGCCGTCGTCGCCGACGTGGCCGGCGGGGCCGGCGAGGACGAGTGGGTGCTGATGGAGGGTCAGACCGGCGGCGGCGCCGCGCTGGTGGCCACCGTCCGCTATCCCTTGCGCCCCGTCGATCATCCGCTCTGCGACCGGCACATCGCGATCACGCTCCCGTACGCGCACCGCGACGACAACGGCCTGCCCGCGGGCGACTCGGTGACCGCGCTGCGCGACTTCGAGGAGCGCCTGGCCGCGCGGCTGGCCAAGCGGCGCGACGAGGCGGTGATCGCGGTGCACCTGAGCGCCGAGGGGCATCGCGTCGTCCACGTCTACGCCGACCCTGCGGGCGACGCCGTCACCCACGCCGAGGAGCTGGCCGCCGGCTGGGACGAGGGCAAGCCGCGGGTCGACGTCGCCCACGACCCGGCCTGGACGGCCATCGCCCCCTTCCTGACCTGAGCCTGGGGCGGGAGGCCGGCCGAGGCAGGCGCGGGAGCGGTTGAGACCGGGTCGGCCGAGGCAGGCGCGGGGCTGATTGAGGCGGGGCCGGCTGAGGCCGGCGCGGGGTCGGCCGAGGCCGGCGCGGGACCGGTTGAGGCGGGGAAGTCAGCTGAGGCCGGCGCGGCGGGCGCGTTCGACGGCGGCGGGCAGCACCTCGATCAGGCGGTCCACGTCTTCGCGGGTGGAGGTGTGGCCGAGGGTGAAGCGGAGCGAGCCGCGGGCGGTGGCCGCGTCGGCGCCCATGGCCAGCAGCACGTGGGACGGCTGCGCCACCCCGGCCGAGCAGGCCGACCCGGTGGAGCACTCGACGCCCTTGGCGTCGAGCAGCATGAGCAGCGCGTCGCCCTCGCAGCCGGGGAAGGAGAAGTGGGCGTTGCCGGGCAGCCGGTCGTCGGGGTCGCCGTTGAGCACCACGTCGGGCACGGCGTCGCGGACGCGCAGGATGAGCTCGTCGCGCAGCGCCGACAGACGGCGGGCGAGGGTCTCCTGCTCGCGTACGGCGACGGAGACGGCGGCGGCGAGCCCGGCGATGGCGGGCGCGTCGAGCGTGCCTGAGCGCACGTCGCGCTCCTGGCCGCCGCCGTGCAGCACCGACACCGGGGTGACCCCCCTGGCCAGCAGCAGCGCCCCGACCCCGATGGGCCCGCCGACCTTGTGGCCGCTGATGGTGACCGCGTCGGCGCCCGAGCCGGAGAACGACACCGGCAGCTGCCCGACGGCCTGCACGGCGTCGCTGTGGAACGGGATGCCGTGGTCGTGGGCGATGGCGGCCAGCACGTGGACCGGCTGGACGGTGCCGACCTCGTTGTTGGCCCACATGATGCTGACCATGGCGACGTCGTCGGGGTCGCGCTCGATGGCGGCGCGCAGCGTCTCGGGGTGGACCCGGCCGAGCTCGTCGACCTCGAGCAGCTCCAGCTCGGCGCCCTGGCTGTCGGCCAGCCAGTGGGCGGGGTCGAGCGCGGCGTGGTGCTCGACGGAGCTGATGAGCACCCGGCGGCGCGGGCGGCGCGCCCAGTAGAGGCCCTTGATGGCGAGGTTGTCGGCCTCGGTGCCGCCGGAGGTGAAGACGACCTCGCTGGGCCGGGCGCCGAGCGCGTCGGCTATCGTCTCCCGGGCCTCTTCGACCACCCTGCGCGCCTGGCGACCCGCCGCGTGCAGCGAGGAAGCATTTCCGACGCGTTTGAGTTGATCCGTCATGGCCTCGATCGCCTCGGGCAGCATGGGGGTGGTGGCTGCATGATCAAGATAGGCCGACGGTCTGGTCACCCGCCCAGGGTATCTCGTTTGCGACTGTACCGTCCGGACGGTACAGTTAAGGCATGCGAAGGGACGAGCTGTTGGACGCGGCGGAGGAGCTCCTCTGCGACCAGGGCTCGACCGCGCTCACCCTGGCCGCGGTGGCCGAACGGGCGGGCGTGAGCAAAGGCGGCCTGCTCTATCACTATGGCTCCAAGGATGACCTGATCAGGGGCATGGTGGAGCGGCTGATCGACGACTTCGACGAGCTCGTGGCCGCCCAGCCGGGTGCCACCTACACCGAGCGCTATCTGGGCGCGACGCTGGCCGCCGTACGTTCCGGCCGCCTGCGACGGTGGGCCGTCGTCACGGGGGCGTCGGGCAACCTGTTCCTGCTCGCTCCGCTGCGCGAGGCGATGGCCCGATGGCACCGCGAGGGGTTGAGCGACGAGCCCGATCCGCTGGCCGCGCAGATCGTCCGGCTGGCCTGTGAAGGGCTGTGGGACGTCGCGAGCCACGACCCCGAGCTCAACAGCGAAGAGGACCTCCAGGCTCTCGAACGCCGCCTGTCCGCGCTGCTCACCCCCGGCTGAGCCGACGCCCCTTCCGGGCACCTTCCCCCTCCCCCCGCAGGGCGCCTTGACGGCGCCCCTTTGACGTGCGCCGCACCGGCTCCCGGTGCGGCGCTCGGCGTGCCGGAACGATCCGGCGCGCTCTGACGCATGACCAAGAACACGTACGACTTCAGTGAGGTGTGGCCTTATGACCCGCGAGCTGAGGAGTGCCCGTCACGGGGCGGTCCTCACCTTTGTCCTTGCCGGCCTGATGGTGGGCACGATGACCGTGCGCATCCCCGCCCTGACCGACAAACTCGGCCTGTCCGAGGCCATGGTCGGGACGATCCTGCTGGCATGGGGCCTGGGCGCCCTGGTGACGATGCAGTCCATGCGCCGCGTCATGGCGCGCGTGGGCAGCAGGGCGGTGTTGCGGGCAGGTGGTCCTCTGACGGCGCTGAGCCTGTTCGGCGTGGGCCTCGCCCCCGACCTGCCGCTGCTGCTGACGGCCGTGGTGCTGTTCGGCATGGCCTTCGGCGTCATGGACGTCGCCATGAACGCCCAGGGCTCGGCCGTCGAGCAGGCGTACCGGCGGCCGCTGATGAACGGCATGCACGCCGGCTGGTGCGTGGGCGCCATCTCGGCGGGCGCGCTGGGCGCCCTGGCCATCGCCGCCGGGCTGCCGTTCACCGTGCACGTCACGCTGATCGGCCTGCTCTCGCTGCCGGTCATGGTGCTGCTCGGCCGCACGTACCTGCCTGAGCCGCCGGCCGTCGAGACCCCCGCGCAAGGGCGGCGCCGCCTGCCGCCGGTCGTCTACCTGCTGGGCGCGATCATGTTCTTCGCGTTCATGGTCGAGGGCACGGTGGCCGACTGGAACGGCCTCTACCTGCGCGACGAGCTGGGCGCGCCCGAGGCCGTGGCGGCGCTCGGCTACCCGGTGTTCGAGGTGGGCATGCTCATCGCCCGGCTGACCGGTGACCGGCTGCGGGTCAGGTTCGGGGTGCGCGGCATGCTGACCGTGTCGGGGGTGGCGACGGCCGGGTTCTTCGCGGTCGTGCTGCTGGCTCCCGCGGCGGTGGTGGCCGTGGCGGCGATGTTCTTCGTCGGGCTCGGCGTGGCGACGATCTCGCCGCTGACGCTGTCGCTCGCGGGCACCGCGACCGGCACGCCTGGTCCTGCGATCGCGCAGGCCGGCGCCATGGGGTACGCCGGGCTGCTGCTCGGCCCCGTGGTGATCGGGTTCCTGTCGGACGCCGCGGGGCTGCGTACGGCGCTGGGCATCGGCGTCCTCCTGGGGCTGCTGATCGCGCTGTCGTCGCGGCTGCTCCCGGGCCGCGAGCCGGCCACGGTGACCCACCTGCCGGAGCCCGAGCCCGAGCCCCAGCCGGTCAGGGCCGCCGCCTGAGAATTCTCTGTGGGTTACGCGCGGGCGGTCACCACGTCACCATGTGGGGCCGTCCGCGCTCACAGAGAACTCACAGAACCGTTCAGAACGCCCCCAGACGGCCGCCGCAGGCTGGGTCGCATGATCCAGCTCAATGGACTGACCAAACGCTACGGCGAGCACGCCGCCGTAGATGATCTCACCTTCACCGTACGGCCGGGCCTCGTCACCGGCTTCCTCGGCCCCAACGGCGCCGGCAAGAGCACGACCATGCGCATGATCCTGGGCCTCGACCTGCCCACGTCCGGTTCTGCCACGGTCATGGGCCGGCCGTACCGCGAGCTGCGGCACCCGCTGCACACGATCGGCTCGCTGCTGGACGCCTCCGCCGTGCACCCGAACAGGTCCGCGTACAAGCACCTGCTCTTCCTCGCCCAGACGAACGGCATCCCGGACACCCGCGTGCGCGAGGTGCTCGACCTGGTCGGGCTGGCGGACGCGGCGGACCGGCGGGCGGGCCGGTTCTCGCTGGGCATGGGCCAGCGGCTGGGCATCGCCGCCGCGCTGCTGGGCGACCCGCCGGTGCTGCTGCTCGACGAGCCGGTCAACGGGCTCGACCCGGAGGGCGTGCGGTGGGCGCGCACGCTGATGCGGGGATGGGCGGCCGAGGGGCGTACGGTGCTGGTCTCCAGCCACCTGATGAGTGAGATGGCGATGACCGCCGACCGGCTGGTGGTGGTCGGCAAGGGGCGGCTGCTCGCCGAGGGCGACATCGCCGACTTCACCGGGTCGGACCAGCTGGTGGTGGTCCGCACGCCGGACGCCGGCTCCTTCGCCCGGCGGCTGGAGCTGTCGGGCGCCCGCGTCGATCCGGGCCTTTCCGGGGAGCTGCTGGTCACCGGCATGACCGCGCCCGACGTCGGCCGCCTGGCCGCCGCCGAGAACGTCACCCTGCACGAGCTGAGCACCCGCGGCCCCTCGTTGGAGGAGACGTTCATGGAGCTGACCCGCGACGCCGTCGAGTACGGAGCGGCCCGATGATCGAGACCCCGGTGCTCAAGGCCGAGTGGACCAAGTTCAGCAGCGTCCGGGCCACCATGGTGCTGGCGGTGGCGGCGGTCGCCATGTCGGCGTTCCTGGGCTGGATGTTCGGCAACGCCGGCGTCACCGACTACGTCACCTCCACCCCGCAGGAGCAGCTCGACTTCTCCCCCGTCGAGAGCGGCATGCGGGGGGTGTTCCTGGTCCAGCTGCTCATCGCCGGCATCGGGGTGCTGGTGGTCTCCTCCGAGTACGGCTCCGGCACCATGGCGGCGAGCATGGCCGCGGTCGGCAGGCGCAGCCGGCTGCTGGCCGCCAAGGCGGGCATGACGGTGCTGACCGCCCTGCCGGTGAGCGTGGCGTCGGTCGTGCTGATGTTCACGGTCGGGCAGAGCACACTGGCGTCGAACGGCGTGCCGGCCGCGATGCCGGGCGAGCCGGCCGCGATGCGCTTCCTGCTCATCGGGCCGGTCGTGCTGACGCTGATCGCGCTGTTCGGCCTGGCGCTCGGCTTCCTGCTGCGCGGCACCGCCGCCGCGGTCAACATCGCCGTCGCCTTCCTGCTGCTGCCCGCGCTGTCGGACGTGATGCCCGCCGCCGTGGGGGGCTTCGTCGAATCGTTCTGGCCCAACGCTGCGCCCTTCAAGGCGATCTACGGGTCGTCGGTGCTGCCGGATCCGGTGGCGTACGGGATCGTCGTGACCTTCGTCGCGGTCATGGTGGCCGTGGCCTTCGCCCGGTTCAGGAACCGGGACGCCTGAATACCCTGGACCTCGGGAGGTGGCTCACTTGGCCGAGCGGCTGCTGGTGGTCGACGACGAGCCCACCGTCAGAGAGCTGCTGTCGGCGACGCTGCGCTTCGCGGGCTTCGAGGTGGGCTCGGCGGCCGACGGCGTCCAGGCGCTGGAGGAGGCCCGGCGCGAGCCGCCCGACCTGGTGCTGCTCGACGTCATGCTGCCCGACCTCGACGGGTTCGAGGTGCTGCGCCGGCTGCGCGCCCTGCCCAGGGCCGACGGCCGGCCGGTGCCGGTGCTCTTCTTGACCGCCCGCGACGCCAAGACCGACAAGATCAACGGGTTGCGGCTGGGCGGCGACGACTACGTCACCAAGCCGTTCGACCTGGAGGAGCTGCTGGCGCGGATCCGGGCCATCCTCCGGCGCACCGGCGCCGGCGACCACACGCTGGTGGTCGGCGACCTGGAGGTCGATCCCGACGGCCACCAGGTCACCAGAGCCGGGCGGCCGGTACGCCTGTCGCCCACCGAGTTCAGGCTCCTGCACCACCTCGTCCTCAACGCGGGCCGCGTCCTGCCCAAGGCGAGCATCCTCGACCACGTCTGGCGTTACGACTTCGCGGGCGACACCAGCATCGTCGACACCTACATCAGCTACCTGCGTCGCAAGCTCGACTCCGGCGACTCGCCCAAGCTGATCCACACCGTGCACGGCGTCGGCTACGTCCTGCGCCGCCCGAAGCCGTGATCGCCCGGCTGCGCGGGCTCTCGCTGCGCGCGCGGCTGCTGGCCATCACGGTCCTGCTGCTCGTCGTGGGGCTGGCGGTGATCGGGTCGGTGCTCGTACGCCAGCTCGAAACGCAGCTCATGGCCCGCGTGGACGCCCAGCTCGCCCCCATGGGCGTGGCGATGTCGGCGGTGCCGCCGGAGCTGGCCACCGCGCTCAGCACCCGGGCAGGCGACACTCCGATGGTCCTCACCGATCTCGACCTCGTCAGCCGGATCCACGCGGCCTACCTGGCGCCCGACGGCCGGGTGCTGCGCGCGTTCGGCGAGAGCGGCATCGACCTGCCCCGGCTCGACACGGCGGCCATCGCCGAACGGGGCGGGCGGCCGTTCACCGTGCGGGACGCGGACGGCACCGAGTGGCGGGCGGTGGCGCTGCCGGCCCGGCGTACCAGTGCCGAGGTCGGGCACACGGGCGTGGTGGCGGCGGTGTCGCTGGACGGGCTGCACTCCACCGTCGATCGCATGTGGGTCGTCTGTTACGTCGCCGGAGGGATCCTGCTCACCGTGCTCGCCCTGCTCGGCGGGCTGGCCATCCGGGCCGGGCTGGCCCCGCTGCGGCGCGTGGAGGAGACGGCGGCGGCCATCGCCGGAGGCGACCTGTCCAGGCGGGTGCCCTCGCCAGGGCCCGCCACCACCGAGGTCGGGCGGCTGGCCCGCTCGATCAACGCGATGCTCGCCCAGATCGAGCAGGGCGTCACCGCCAGGGTCGACTCCGAGGCGCGGATGCGGCGGTTCGTCGCGGACGTCAGCCATGAGCTGCGTACGCCACTGTTCGGCATCAAGGGCTTCTCCGAGCTGTACCGCATGGGCGGCACCGAGGCCGGGCCCGCGCTGGCCCGCATCGAGAGCGAGTCAGGGCGGCTCGCCAAGCTGGTGGACGACCTGCTGCTGCTCGCCGGGCTCGACGAGGACGACGGGCCTGGGCTGGAGCTGACGCCCATGGATCTGCGTACGCTGGCCGCCGACGCCCGCCACGACGTCACCGCCCTCGACCCCACCCGGCCCATCACCTTCACCGGCCCGTCCGGCGGCCCCGCCGGCACCGCACCGGTCCTGGGCGACGAGGCCCGCCTGCGCCAGGTCGTCAGCAACCTCGTCGGCAACGCCATCACCCACACCCCCGCCGGCACCCCGATCAGAATCGGCGTCGGCACCGAGGGCGGCGAGTCGGTGCTGGTCATCGAGGACGAGGGACCCGGCCTCACCCCGGAGGAGGCCGCCCGGGCCTTCGACCGCTTCTACCGCGCCGACGCCTCCCGCGCCCGCGCAACGGGCGGCGCCGGCCTGGGCCTGGCGATCGTCCGCTCGATCATCACCGCCCACGGCGGCCACGTGGACCTGCACACGGCCCCCGCCCAAGGCGCGACCTTCCGCATCCGCCTCCCCACCCACGAAGACCCCTCACCCTGACCGCACCCCACCAACCCGCTGAGCCACCACAAGACCGCCTGACACCCGCGCCGCCACGCAGCGGCCGGGACGCGCAGGCGCGTGGGACGGGGTCGGAAGACGCAGGAACCCCAAGGCGCGCAGACACACGACCGCAGACACACGGAGTCCGCGCGGAAGCGCAGACGCGCGGAAGCGCAGACGCGCGAAAACGCGGAAGCGCGAAAACGCGGAAGCGCAGAAGCGCGGAGGCCCTGAGGCGCGGAGGCCCGGAGGGGGCGCGGGAGCGCAGCCGCGCGGAGGCGGAAGGGCGACGGA
>NZ_JBHMCF010000033.1:0-11985 GCF_042428605.1 Nonomuraea salmonea | reverse complement strand
CTCCACCTCCACATCCAGGACCGCCCTGATCCGGCTCACCAGCCGCACCGCCAGCAGCGAGTGCCCGCCCAGCACGAAGAAGTCGTCATCCACCCCGACCTCGGGCAGCCCCAGCACCTCGGCGAAGGCCGCGCACAGCAGCTCCTCCCGCGCATCGGCCGGACCCCTGCTCGCCCGCCTCACCTCCGGCGCCGGCAGCGCGCCGCGGTCGAGCTTGCCGTTCACCGTCAGCGGCAGCTCATCCAGCACCACCAGCGCCGACGGCACCATGAACTCCGGCAACCGCTCACCCGCGAACCGCCGCACCGCCTCCGTCAGCTCGTCCGCCCCCACGTCAGCGGCCGGGACCAGGTAGCCGACCAGCCGCTTGTCCCCCGAGTCGTCCTCGCGCACCACCACCGCCGCGTCCGACACCCACCGATGCCGGGACAGCACCGCACGTACCTCGCCCGGCTCGATCCGCATCCCGCGGATCTTCACCTGCTCATCCGCGCGCCCGACATAGACCAGCTCGCCGTCGTCCCAGCGCGCGACGTCGCCCGTGCGATACATCCGCCCGCCCCCGAAGGGGCACGCCACGAACCGCTCGGCCGTCAGGCCGGGCCGACCCACATACCCGCGCGCGACGCCGGGGCCCGCCACATAGACCTCACCCGCGACACCGACCGGCACCGGCGTCAGGCGCTCGTCCAGGACCCAGACCCGTGTGTCGATGACCGGCCGCCCGATGGCCACGCGATCGGAGGCGCACTGCCACAAGGTGGCATCGACCGTCGTCTCGGACGGCCCGTAGGAGTTGAACATCCGCCGACCGGCACCCCAACCCTCCAGGACCCCCATCGGCAGCGCCTCACCCGCCGCCGCGACCACCACGCTCGGATCCAGTCCGGCCGGGTCCAGGCCCGCCAGCACCGCCGGCGGCAAGGTCACGTGCGTCACCTGGGAAGCGTTCAGGGTCCGCAGGAGCGCCTCCCCCAGCCGAGCCTCCTCCGGCACGATGGCCAGCGAAGCCCCCGAAAGCAGCCCCAGCCACTCCCAGCCGAAGGTGTCGAAGCCCGGCGACGCGAACTGCGCCACCCGCGAGCCCTGGCCGACGCCCAGCCACCGCTGCTGCCCCTCGATCAACGCACCGACACCGGCATGCGAGACCACCACACCCTTCGGCGCCCCGGTCGAACCGGAGGTGAACATCACATACGCCGCCTGCTCCAGCCGCAGCGCGCCCCGCTCGTCCGCTGACAACCGGCCGCCCGCCAACCCCGCGAGCCCGGGGTCGTTGGAAAGCACCACGTCGATGTCGTCGGGCAGGCAGTCCATCGTTCCCGGCGACGCGACCGCGACCCGCACCCCGGCCTGGATGATCATGGACTCGATCCGCGCTTCCGGGTAGGTGACGTCCACCGGCAGGTAGGCCGCGCCCGCCTTCAGCACGCCCAGCAGCGAGACGATCAGATCGACCCCGCGTTCCAGCGCCACCGCCACGACCGACTCCGCGCCCACCCCCCGGCTCAGCAGCGCCCGGGCCAGCCGGTTCGCGCGAACCTCCACCTCGGCGAACGACACCTCCACGCCGTCGCCCACCACCGCCACCGCAGCCGGATCCCGGTCCACCTGCGCCTCGAACAGCTCCGCCACCGTCCCCGCAAGCGAACCCGCGGGACCCGTGCCCCAGGAGGCCAGCCGCTCCAGGCCGCCCGCGTCCAGCACCCCCACGCCGGCCAGCGGCGTTTCAGGAGCCGACTCCAAGGCAGTGACCACGTTCTCCACGACCGTGCGGACCAGCCCGGTCACGGCCCCGGCATCCACTCCGGCGACCGCGTCCACGACCACCGACATCCCGTCGCCGTTGTCCTCGACGATGACCGAGAGGGGGTAGTTGGTCGGTTCCTCGGTGAAGACGACCCTGACTCCGGGCAGCCGGGTGTGGAGTTCGGCGCCGCCGTCCGTGTTGTGCCGGTAGTTGAAGATCGAGGTGAACAGCGGCAGGTCGGCGGGGACGCCGCTCGCGCGCTGGGCGACGGCCAGCGGCGCGTGCTCGTGCGCGAGCAGGTCCGCCAGTTGGCCGCGCATCCCGGCGACGGCCGCCGCCACGTCGGCGTGGCCGAGCCGTACGCGCACCGGCAGCAGGTTCATGAAGGGGCCGGGGGCGCGGTCGGCGCCGGGGCCGGCGTTCATGCGGCCGAACAGCACGGTCCCGAACACCACGTCGTCCCGCCCCGACACCGCGCCGAGCACCCGGGCCCACACCACGTGCATCACGGTCGCCGGGCTCACCCCGAGCCGCCGGGACACCTCGCGCAGGCGGCTCTCCAGCGCCGGGTCGAGGTCGGACGTGGCCCGCTCGGCCCGGCCGCCGGTCTGGGCGTCGCGCAGTCCGAAGGGCGCGGTCGGTTCCTCGACGTCGCCCAGCAAGCCCGCGAAGTACCGCTCGTGCTCTTCGTCGCTCCCCCCGCGCCTGGCCTGCGCGACGAAGGTGCGGAACGGCACCGGCTCGCCCAGCTCACCGCCACGCCCCGTCAGGAACGCCCCCACCTCGTCCAGCAGGATCTCCAGGCCCAGGTGGTCCTGGACGAGGTGGTGCATGCGCACCATGGCCAGCCACCGCTCGGAACCGGGGACGCGGGCGGTGCGGACGTCCAGCAGGGGTGCCCGGCCGAGATCCATGGACGGGTCGGCGGCGGCGATCAGCTGCTCGACCAGGTCACCGCCGGCAGCGTCCAGCTCCACGGTCTCCACGGTCTCCACGGGCAGCGCGGCCCTCCGCCACACCACCTGGACCGGCTCCCGCACTCCCTCCCACACCAGCGACGTACGGAAGACGTCATGGCGGTCGACGACCCGCTGCAACGCCCCGACGACCTCGTCCAGCCGCGCCCGCGACGCGAACTCCAGCACCACCGGACGGGTGTAGACGTCCTGACCGTCGCCCGCCAGCAGGTGGTGGAAGAGCAGCCCCTCCTGCAGCGGCGCGAGGGGATAGACGTCCGCGACGTTCGCCGCCCCGCCCTCGACCCCCGCCACGATCCGGTCGATCTCCGCCTGCGACAGGCTCACCAGCGGCAGCATCTCCGGCGTGATTTCGCTCGCGCCTGAGGGGACGGCGCGGCCGGGTACGGCCATCGGCTCGGCGCCCGTCACCGCCGCCAGCCCGGCCACCGTCGGCGCCTGGAAGAACGCCCGCACCGACACCGTCACGCCGCGCGCCCGCAGCCACTCGACCAGCGACACCACCAGCAGCGAGTGACCGCCCAGCGCGAAGAAGTCGTCCTCCACGCCCACCCGCTCCAGCCCGAGCACGTGCGCGAAGCCCTCGCACAGCAGCTCTTCGCGGGCGTCGGCGGGACCGCGCCCGGCGCCGCCGGACCGCTCGGGGGCAGGCAGGGCGTCGCGGTCGAGCTTGCCGTTGACGGTCACCGGCAACGCGTCCAGCACGACCACCGCCGACGGCACCATGTACTCGGGCAGCCGCCGCGCCGCCTCCCGCCGCACCCGCTCCGGCAGCTCGCCGTCCGTACCGCCGTCCGTACCGCCGGCCGGGACGACGTAGGCGACCAGCCGCTTGTCGCCTGGGGTGTCCTCGCGGGCGACCACCGTGGCGTGGGCGACCTCGGGGTGGGCGGCGATGACGGTCTCGATCTCGCCGGGCTCGATGCGGACGCCGCGGATCTTCACCTGGTCGTCCGTGCGGCCGAGGAACATGATCTGCCCGTCGGCGGTCCACCGGGCCAGGTCGCCCGTGCGGTACATGCGCCCGCCGAAGGGGCAGGCCACGAACCGCTCGGCGGTCAGACCGGGACGGCCGGCGTAGCCGCGGGCGAGCTGCACGCCCGCCAGGTACAGCTCGCCGGTGACGCCCACCGGCGCGGGCCGCAGGAACTCGTCCAGCACGTACACCTGCGTGTTGGCCACGGGCGAGCCGATGCGCACGGGACTGCCGGGGGCGCAGCGCCAGGCGGTGACGTCCACGGTCGCCTCGGTCGGGCCGTACATGTTGTGCAGCTCGACGCCGTCGAGCGCCTGGAAGAAGCGGTCCTGCAGGGCCGCGGGCAGCGTCTCGCCGCCGCACATGACCGTGCGCAGCCGGGTGCCGCGCGTGAGTTCCGGTTCCCGCAGGAACACCTCCAGCAGGGACGGGACGAAGTGCGCGACGCTCACCCCGGCTCGCCGCATCAGCCCGGCGAGGTAGGCGGGGTCGCGGTGCCCGCCGGGACGGGCGACGACGAGGGCGGCGCCCACCATCAGTGGCCAGAACACCTCCCACAGCGACACGTCGAACCCGGTCGGCGTCTTCTGCAGCACCCGATCGTCCCCGGTGAGCCGCAGCCGCTCCTGCATCCAGGCCAGCCGGTTCACCGCCGCCTCGTGCGGGATCACCACGCCCTTGGGGACGCCGGTCGAGCCGGAGGTGTACATGACGTAGGCCGCGTGCGCGGGCAGCGGCTCGCGCCGTTCGCCGAGCCGGAGCGGCTCGCCGGGCAGCTCCGCGAGCCGCGCCCGCAGGACGGGGTCGTCCAGGGCCAGGCAGGGCGCGCCGGCGGGCGCCGGGCCGCCTGAGGTGAGGACGACGTGCGCGCCGGCGTCCCCGGCCATGAACGCCAGCCGCTCCACGGGATGCCCGGGATCCAGCGGCAGGTACGCCCCGCCCGCCTTCAGCACGCCCAGCAGCGCCACGATCAGGTCGATCCCGCGGTCCATGGCGACCCCGACGACCGTGTCGGGCCCGGCCCCGGTGTCGATGAGCAGCCGGGCGAGCCGGTTCGCCCGCGCGTCCAGCTCGGCGTAGGTGACCTCGCCGTCCTCGCACACCACGGCGACCGCGCCGGGCGTGCGGGCGGCCTGCGCCTCGACGAGCGCGGGCAGCGTCGCGTCCCCGCGCGGCACGGCCGTGTCGTTCCACCCGGTCAGCACCTGGCGGCGCTCCTCGGGGGCGAGGACGTCCACGGCGGACGTGGGCAGCTCGGGGTCGCCGGCCAGGTGGGTGAGTGCGCGCGTCCACCGGTCGGCGAGCCGCTCGGCCGTGCCGGCGTCGAACAGGTCGGCCGCCGCGATCACCACGCCCCGCAGGCCGGCGGGCGCGCCGCGCTCGTCCCGTTCTTCTCGTACGTAGACCTGGAGGTCGAACTTGGCCACCGGCGGGACCGACGTCTCCAGCACCGTGTCCGCGAGCAGCGCGCCGGCCCGCACGCCGGGCAGGTCGAGCCGGGCGTCCTCGGCGTTCTGCAGGGTGAGCATCACCTGGAAGAGCGGGTGCCGCGACAGGGAGCGGGCCGGCGCCAGCTCCTCCACCAGCCGCTCGAACGGCACGTCCTGGTGGGCGTAGGCGCCCAGGCTCGTCTCGCGCACCCGGTCGAGCACCTCGCGGAACGCGGGGTCGCCCGACAGGTCCGTGCGCAGCACGAGCGTGTTGACGAAGAAGCCGACGAGGTCGTCCAGCGCCTCGTCCATGCGGCCGGCGACCGCGACGCCGATGGGGATGTCGCGCCCGGCGCCCAGCCGGTTCAGCAGCACGGCGAGCGCGGCCTGCAACACCATGAACGTGGTCACGCCCGCGTCCCGCGCGAACTCCGCCAGCCGCGCGTGCACCTCGGCCGGCACCCGGTACGCGGTGACGTGCCCCCGGTGGCCGGCGACGGCGGGACGCGGCCGGTCGAACGGCAGCGGCAGCTCCTCGGGCAGGCCGGCGAGCGTCTCCCGCCAGTAGGCGACCTGCCGGGCGAGCAGGCTGCCGGGGTCGTGCTCGTCGCCGAGCAGCCGCCGTTGCCACTGGGCGTAGTCGGCGTACTGGACGGGCAGCGGCTCCCAGCCCGGCGCCCGGCCCTGACGGCGGGCGCCGTAGGCGGTCGACAGGTCGCGGGCCAGCGGCGTCTCGGACCAGGCGTCGCCGGCGATGTGGTGCAGCACCATGACCAGCACCCGCTCGCCCTGGTCCGTCGCGAGCAGCCACGCCTTGATCGGCGGCTCCACGGCCAGGTCGAACGTGTGCCGGTACGCCTTCCGGACCGCTTGGTCCAGCTCAGCGGCCGGCACCTGGACGAGCGGCAGGTCCCAGTCCAGCTCGGCCGGGCTCAGCACCCGCTGGCACGGCTCGCCGTCCTCGACCGCGAACACCGTGCGCAGCACCTCGTGCCGGGCGATGACGTCGAGGAGCGCCGACTCAAGCGCGGGGTGGTCGACGTCGCCGGTCAGCTTGAGCGCGACGGGGATGTTGTAGGTGTCGCTCAGGCCCTCCAGCTGCTGGATGAACCACAGGCGGCGCTGCGCGAACGACAGCGGCAGCCGTTCGGGGCGCTCCTGGGCGGTCAGCGGCGGCCGGGCGGTGTCCGCCTCGTCGAGCCGGGTGGCCAGGGCGGCCACGGTCGGGTGCTCGAAGAGCGTCCTGATGCCGAGGTCCACGTCCAGCAGGCGGCGTACGCGGCTGACGAGGCGCACCGCGAGCAGCGAGTGGCCGCCCAGCGCGAAGAAGTCGTCGTGCACGCCGACCTCGGCCAGGCCCAGCACCTCGGCGAACACCCCGCACAGGAGCTCCTCGCGCAGCGACGCGGGACGGCGGCCGGCGCCCGCGGCGTAGACGGGGGCGGGCAGCGCCTTGCGGTCGAGCTTGCCGTTGATCGTCAGGGGCAGGGCGTCGAGCGTGACGACGGCCGCGGGAACCATGTAGTGCGGCAGCCGTTCCGCGGCGTGCCGCCGCAGCCGCTCGCCCAGCTCGGCGGCGTCCTCTCCGGCGGCGTCCTCTCTGGCGGCGTCCGTTATGGCGGCGGGGACCACGTACGCCACCAGCCGCCGGTCACCGGCCACGTCCTCGCGGGCGATCACCGCCGCCTGCGCCACCCCGGGATGGGCGGCGAGCACGCTGCGCACCTCGCCCGGCTCGATGCGGAAGCCGCGGATCTTGATCTGGTCGTCGGCGCGGCCGAGGAACTCCAGCTCCCCTTCGCCGTTCCAGCGCACCAGGTCGCCGGTGCGGTACATGCGCTCCCCCGCGCTGCCGTGCGGGCAGGCGACGAAGCGTTCCGCGGTCAGCCCGGCCAGGCCGGCGTAGCCCCTGGCGACGCCGGTGCCCGCCACGTACAGCTCGCCCGCCACGCCGACCGGCACCGGCTCCAGACCGCCGTCCAGCACGAACACGCGGGTGTTGGCGATGGGCGACCCGATGGGCACCTCGCCGGTCACGGGACGGCACCGCCACACCGCCGCGTCCACCGCGGTCTCCGTCGGACCGTAGGAGTTGAACATCACCCGGTCCGCCGACCAGGTCCGTACCAGCTCGGGCGAGCAGGCCTCGCCGCCGACGTCCACGACCACGCCGGGCGCGATCGACCCCTCGTCCAGGCCGGCCAGCACCACCGGCGGCAGCCACACGTGCGTCACCCGCTCCCCGGCGAGGAACGCCGCCAGGTCGGCGCCGGCCCGGCGGTCCTGCGGCACCACGACCAGGGTCGCGCCCGACACCAGCGGAACCGACCATTCCAGGCAGAACTGGTCGAAGCTCACCGACGCGAACTGCGCCACCCGCGACCCCCGCCGCGCCCCGAACCGTTCCGCCGTCGCGGCGACCGTGTTGGCGAAGCCGCCGTGGGTCACGATCACACCCTTCGGCCGTCCAGTGGAGCCGGAGGTGTGGATGACGTACGCCGGGTGCGCGGGCAGGGGCGGCGCCGCGGGCGGCGGTCCGCCGGGCAGCGCGGCCAGCTCGGCCAGGACGGCGGGATCGTCCAGGACCAGGGTCCGTCCCGGCACGCCCGCCACGCCGGAGGTGGTGATCACAACCGTCGCGGCGGCGTCGTCCAGCATGTACGCGATGCGCTCCGCCGGGTGCCGCGGATCGATCGGCAGGTAGGCGCCGCCCGCCTTCAGCACCGCCAGCAGCGACGTGACCAGCTCGACCCCGCGCTCCAGCACCAGGCCGACCACCGACTCCGGCCCCACCTGCCGGGCGAGCAGCAGCCGGGCCAGCCGGTCCGCCCGCGCGTCCAGCTCCGCGTACGTGACCTCGACGCCGCCCGCCACCACCGCCACCGCGTCCGGGGTCCGCGCCGCCTGCGCCTCGAACCACCGCGCCACCGTCCCGTCGGGGACCGCCGACGCCGTGTCGTTCCAGCCGGTGAGCAGCCGGTCCCACTCGTCGTCGCCCAGCACCCTGACGGCCGACAGCGGCCGCTCCGCGCCGCCGTCCACCGCCTCGGCCAGCGCGCCGGCCAGGTTCCCGACCGTCGTGCGCAGCATGCGGGCGACCGCGTGCGGGTCGATCGGCGGCACGCCCTCGACGAGCAGGTCCAGCGCGTCGCCGTCGTCGTCGACCGACACCGACAGGGGGTAGTTGTCCCATTCCCGCAGCGCGACCACGCGGATGCCCTCGGCCACGCCGGTGCGGTCGCCGGCGGCGTTGTGCCGGTAGTTGAGCAGCGAGGTGAACAGCGGCGTGTCGCCCGCCACGCCGCCGGCCCGCTGCGCGAGGGCCAGGGGGGCGTGCTCGTGCTCCAGCAGCCCGGCCAGCCGGTCGCGCATCGCGGCCACGGCCGACACCACGCCGGTGCCGTCCACTTGGGCCCGTACCGGGAGGGTGTTGATGAACGGTCCTGGCACCCGGTCGGCGCCGGCGCCCGCGTTCATCCGGCCGAACAGCACCGTGCCGAACACCACGTCGTCCCGCCCGGCCACGGCCGCGAGCACGCGCGCCCAGGCCAGGTGCAGGACGGTCGCCGGGCTGGTGCCGAGCGCCCGCGCCACCCGGCGCAGCCGGGCGGTGACGTCGGGGGCGAGGCCCAGCCTGGCCCGTCGCGTGGCGGTGTGGTGGCCGCGCACGTCGAGCACCCCGTACGGCGCGGTCGGCTCGTCCACGTCGCCCAGCAGCTCGGCGAAGAACCGCTCGTGCTCCGCCTCGCCGTCGGCGCCGCGCGCCTGCGCGACGAAGCCGCGGAACGGCGGCGGCGCGGCCAGCTCGTCCCCGTGTCCGGCGAGGAAGGCGCGCACCTCGTCGAGAACGAGTTCCTGCCCGGCGTGGTCCTGGACGAGGTGGTGCACGCGGATGAGGCCGAGCCACCGCTGCCCGTCCTGGGCGGCGTGCACGTCGATGAGCGGGGCCCGCCCGAGGTCCATGGACAGGCCGGCGGCCTCGATGAGCCGCTCGACGGGGTCGCCCGCGCCGAGTTCGACGGTGTGGACGCGGAGGCCGGCGTGCCGCCGGACCACCTGGACCGGCTCGTCCAGGCCCTCCCACACGACCGAGGTGCGCAGGATGTCGTGCCGGTCGATGACGTGCTGGAGCGCCTCGGTGAAGGCGTCCAGCCTGGCCCTGCCGTCGAACTCCAGGACCGTCACCAGCACGTACGCGTCCGCGCCGGTCCCGGCGAGCAGGTGGTGGAAGAGGATGCCCTCCTGCAGGGGCGCGAGCGGGTAGACGTCGGCGACGTTGACCGCGCCGCCCGGCACCCCGGCCACGATCCGGTCGATCTCCGCCTGCGACAGCTCGACCAGGGGCAGCATTTCGGGGGTGATCCTGGTGGCGCCCTCAGGGACGGCGGCGGGCGGCGCCTCCGCCTGCTCGGCGCCCGCCGCCACGGCCAGCCCTGCCACGGTCGGCGTCTGGAACAGCGCGCGTACGGGAACGCGCAGGCCGTGCTCGCGCAGCCACTCCACCAGCGAGACGACCAGCAGCGAGTGGCCGCCCAGCGCGAAGAAGTCCTCGTCGACGCCCACCCGGTCGAGGCCGAGCACGTGCGCGAAGCCGGCGCACAGCAGCTCCTCGCGCGGGCCGGACGGGCCGCGGCCCGCGCCGGCGGCGTACTGGGGGGCCGGCAGCGCCCTGCGGTCCAGCTTGCCGTTGACCGTGACCGGCAGCGCGTCCAGGACGACCACCGCCGACGGCACCATGTAGTCGGGCAGCCGCCGCCCGGCCCAGCTCCGCACCTCGTCCGGCCCGGCCTCGGCGCCGACCACGTACGCGACCAGCCGCGCCCCGCCCTGCTCCTGGCGGGCGACCACCGCGGCCTGCGCCACCTGCGGGTGCGCCGCGATCACGGCCTGCACCTCGCCAGGCTCGACGCGCATCCCGCGGATCTTCACCTGGTCGTCGGCCCGGCCCACGAACTCCAGTTGCCCGTCGGGCCGCCAGCGGGCCCGGTCGCCGGTGCGGTACATGCGCTCGCCCGGCTCGCCGTAAGGGCAGGCCATGAACCGTTCGGCGGTCAGGCCAGGCTGTCCCGCGTAGCCGCGGGCGAGCTGCACCCCGGCCAGGTACAGCTCGCCCGCCACCCCGACCGGGACCGGCCGCAGGGAGGCGTCCAGCACGTAGGCGCGGGTGTTGGCGACCGGGGCGCCGATCGCGACCGGGGCGTCGTTGCGGCATCGCCAGGCGGTGACGTCCACCGACGCCTCGGTGGGGCCGTACAGGTTGTGCAGCTCCGCCCCGCCCAGCACGTCGAAGAAGCGCTCCTGCAACGGCTGCGGCAGCGCCTCGCCCGAGCACACCACCCAGCGCAGCCCGTCGCAGGCCGCCGCCGAGGGCTGCCGCAGGAACACCTCCAGCATCGACGGCACGAAGTGCGCGACGCTCACCCGGGCGTCCCTGATCAGCTGCGCCAGGTACGCCGGGTCCCGGTGCCCGCCCGGCCTGGCCACGACCAGCGTGGCGCCGGTCACCAGCGGCCAGAAGAACTCCCAGACCGACACGTCGAAGCCGTACGGCGTCTTCTGCAGCACCCGGTCGCCGGGCTCCAGCGGCAGCCGCCGCTGCATCCAGGCCAGCCGGTTCACCACGCCGGCGTGCGGCACCACGACGCCCTTCGGCCGTCCCGTCGATCCGGAGGTGAAGATCACGTAAGCGGCCTGGCCGGGCCGCACGACGCCGCCCAGCGGCTCCCCGACCGGCAGGTCGTCCACCTGCAGCACGTCGCCGCGCACCGGCTCGCCCGGCGGCAGGTCGTCCGCCCGCAGCGCGGTCACGCCGTCCGGCACGAGCGCGACGGTGGCGGCCGAGCAGACCATCACCCGCGCCCCCGCGTCGGCCAGCATCGAGGCCACCCGCTCAGGCGGGAGCTCCACCTCGACCGGCAGGTAGGCCGCGCCCGCCTTCAGCACGCCCAGCAGCGCCACCACGAGATCGACGCCGCGTTCCATGACGACGCCCACCACCGACTCGGCGGTCACGCCCTCGGCCGCCAGCGCCCCCGCGAGCCGTCCGGCTCGTTCGTCCAGCTCCGCGTAGGTGACCTCGGCGCCTTCATACACCACCGCGACCGCGTCGGGGGTGCGCGCCGCCTGCGCCTCCACCAGCCCGATCAGGGAGGTGCCCGGTACGGGCGCGTCGGTCGCGTTCCACGCCCACACCACCTGGTCCCACTCGTCGGCGGCCAGCACGTCCACCTCGGACAGGCGGGCGGAGACGTCCCTGACGAGCGTGTCGAGCAGCCGCACCCAGCGCTCCGCGACCCGCTCGGCGCTGTCGCGGTCGAACAGGTCCGCCGCCGCGATGACGTACCCCCGCAGCCCGGCCGGCTCGCCCGCCTCGTCGAACACCTCGGCCGCCGCCACGTCGAGGTCGAACTTGGCGGGCGCCGTGGCAGGGGAGATCTCCCTGGCCGTCACCCCGGGCAGGTGCAGCGGCACGCCGGTGTCGTTCTGCAGCGTGAGCATGACCTGGAACAGCGGGTGGCGGGCGAGCGACCGGGCCGGGGCGAGCTCCTCCACCAGGCGTTCGAACGGCACGTCCTGATGGGAGTGGGCGTCGAGCCCGGTCTCCCTGACGCGGCCCAGCACCTCGCGGAAGGTGGGGTCGCCGGACAGGTCGGTGCGCAGCACGAGCGTGTTGACGAAGAACCCGATCAGGTCGCTCAGCGCCTCGTCGGTGCGTCCAGCGGTGGGCGTGCCGATCGGGATGTCGGTGCCCGCGCCGAGCTTGGCCAGCAGCACCGCGAGCGCGGCCTGCAACACCATGAACGTGGTCGCGCCCTCGGCCCTGGCCACCTCGACCAGCCGCGCGTGCACCTC
>NZ_JBHMCF010000032.1:0-3759 GCF_042428605.1 Nonomuraea salmonea | reverse complement strand
CCCGGCCACGACCTCCGCGTCCACCCCGGCGACCGCGTCCACCACGACCGACATCCCGTCACCCCGGTCATCCACCGCCACCGACAGCGGATAGTTGGTGAGGTCCCGCGAGTAAACGATCTTGATGTCGTCGAGCGGGGAGGCGGCCGGCGTGCTGCCGTCGCTCACGTTCCCCTGGTAGTTGAGGATCGAGGTGAACAGCGGCAGGTCGGCGGGCACCCCGCTCGAACGCTGGGCGACGGCCAGCGGCGCGTGCTCGTGCATCAACAGCTCAGCGAGCTGCCCGCGCATCCCGGACACCACCTCACCGACCCCGCCACCCAGCCGCACCCGCACCGGCAGCGTGTTGATGAACGGACCGGGAACCCGATCAGCCCCCACCCCCGCATTCATCCGCCCGAACAGCACCGTCCCGAACACCACGTCATCCCGCCCCGACACCGCCCCCAGCACCCGGGCCCACACCACGTGCATCACGGTCGCCGGGCTCACCCCGAGCCGCCGCGAGACCTCGCGCAGCCGTCCGATCGTCTCGCCCGGGAGGTCCGCCGCCGCGCGCCGCACGTCGGCTCCGTCGCCGCGCACGTCCAGCAGCCCGAAGGGCGCCGTCGGCTCCGCCACATCGCCGAGCAACGCCGCGAAGAACCGCTCGTGCTCCTCCTCGCTCACCCCGCCCCGCGCCTGCGCGACGAAGTTCCGGAACGGCACCGGCTCGCCCAGCTCACCACCACGCCCCGCCAGGAACGCCCCCACCTCGTCCAGCAGGATCTCCAGCCCGAGATGGTCCTGAACGAGGTGATGCACCCTTACCAGCGCCAGCCACCGATCCCCGGCCTGCGCCGCGTGCACGTCGAGCAACGGCGCCCGCCCGAGGTCCATCGACATCCCCACCGCCGCCACCAGCTCCGCGACGGGATCGTCCGAGCCGCCCAGGTCCACCGGCACCACGGGCAGCGCGGCCCGCCGCCACACCACCTGGACAGGCTCCCGCACCCCTTCCCAGGCCAGCGACGTACGGAAGACGTCATGCCGGTCGATCACCCGCTGCAACGCCCCGACCAGCTCGTCCAGCCGCTCCCGCGACGGGAACTCCAGGACGACCGGCCGCATGTAGACGTCCCCGCCGCCACCGGCGAGCAGGTGGTGGAACAGCAGCCCTTCCTGCAGCGGCGCCAGCGGATACACGTCCGCCACGTTCGCCGCCCCGCCCTCGACGCCCGCCACGATGCGGTCGATCTCCGCCTGCGACAGGCTGACCAGCGGCAGCATCTCCGGCGTGATGGTCTCCGCCCTGGCCGGGATCAGGTTCGGCGGTACGGGCACCTGCTCCGTCTCGGCGGCGGTGGCCAGCCCGGCCACCGTCGGCGTCTCGAACAGCGCGCGCACCGACACCGACACGCTCCGCGTCCGCAACCGCTCGACCAGCGACACCGCGAGCAGCGAGTGACCGCCCAGGGCGAAGAAGTCGTCCTCCACGCCCACCCGCTCAAGGCCCAGCACCTCGGCGAACGCCGCGCACAGCAGCTCCTCGCGCGCGTTGGCCGGCGGGCGGCCTGAGCCGCCGGAGTACTCGGGGGCGGGCAGGGCCTTGCGGTCCACCTTGCCGTGGACGGTCAGCGGCAGCGCGTCGAGGACGACCACCGCCGACGGCACCATGTGGCCGGGCAGCCGCTCGGCGACGAAGGCGCGGACGGCACCGGCTTCGACGCCTTCATCGTCGGGCACGACGTAGGCGACGAGGCGGGCGTCGCCGGGGACGTCCTCGCGGGCGGTGACGACGACGTGGCGGACGCCGGGGTGGCCGGCGATGACGTTCTCGATCTCGCCGGGCTCGATGCGGAACCCGCGGATCTTCACCTGGTCGTCGGTACGGCCGAGGAACACCAGCAGCCCGTCCTGGGTCCACTTGGCCAGGTCGCCGGTCCGGTACATGCGCCTGCCGAAGGGGCAGGCCACGAACCGTTCTGCGGTCAGCCCGGGACGGCCGGCGTATCCGCGGGCGAGGCCCGCGCCTCGGACGTACAGCTCGCCTGGGACGCCGGCCGGGACAGGGGCGAGCCACTCGTCCAGCACCAGCACGCCGACGTCGGCGAGCGGGCGGCCGACCGGCACCAGGTCGTCACCGGCCGGGGCGGCACCGGGGGGCAGCGTCATGAGCAGCGAGTCGATCGCGGCCTCGGTGACGCCGAAGACGTTCGCGGGCGCGGCGGTCGCGCTCACCTGGGCCACCGTGCCGGTCAGCGCCTCGTACGTCCACAGGTCGGTGCCCGAGATGAGCAGCCGGAGCCGGTCGAGCCGGCCGGCCGTGCGGCAGTGGGCGGCCAGCTCGCGCAGCAGGCTGCCCGGCACGATCTCGGCGATCTCCACGCCGCCCGCCGCGAGTGCGTGGTGCAGCAGCTCGGCGGACAGGTCGCCGGGCGGCAGGAACACCACGGGCCGGCCCAGGAAGAGGCTGCGTGCCATGTCGCCGATGGACACGTCGAACCCGGCGGCGGCCATCGACAGCACGGGTCCTGGGCCGCCGACGCCGGCCAGCGCGTGCTCCCAGGCCGCCACGTACGCGGCGAGCGCGCCGTACGGCACCGTGACGCCCTTGGGGACGCCGGTCGAGCCGGACGTGTACGCCACGTACGCCGCGTTCCCCGCCTCCACCGGACGCCGGTACGTCTCCCCCTGCCCGTCGTCGACCACGACGAGCCGGCACCCGTGGTCCAGGAGCTCCACCGCCGTGTCCTCGAGACCGGCGTCGGTGACCAGGACGGCCGCGCCGCTGTCGCGCAGCATGTGGGCCAGCCGGGCGGGCGGGTAGCCGGTGTTCAGCGGCACGTAGACGCCACCGGCCTTCAGCACGGCCAGGAAGGCGACGGCCAGCTCCACTCCGCGTTCCAGGAGAACGCCGACCGCGACCTCCGGGCCCACGCCCTGGTCGGCGAGCCGCCTGGCGAGCCGGTTCGCCCGCGCGTCCAGCTCGCCGAAGCCGAGCTGCTCCGTGCCGCACACGACCGCCGTCGCTGCGGGATTCCGCGCGGCGTGCGCCTCGAACAGCTCGGTCACCGGCTGCGGCCTGGCCCGCGTGCCGGGCTCGCTCCACTCGGCCAGCACCCGATCCCGCTCGCCGGCGCCGAGGACCTCCACGGCCGACAGCCGGGTGTGCGGATCCGCCGCCACCGCCGCCAGCACCCGGACCCACCGCTCCGCGAGCTGCTCGGCCGACCCCCTGTCGAACAGGTCGGCGGCGGCGACGATCGTGCCGTGCAGGGCGGCCGGTGCGCCGTCCTGATCGAGGAGCTCCGTCATGGTCAGGTCGAGGTCGAACTTCGCGGCCACCTCGCCGGGGGTCAGGCCGGACGACCGCATGCCGGGCAGGTCCAGCTCGGCGTCGATGGTGTTCTGCAGCGTGAGCGCCACCTGGAAGAGGGGGTGGCGGGACAGCGATCTGGACGGTGCCAGCTCCTCCACCAGGCGTTCGAACGGCACGTCCTGGTAGGCGTAGGCGTCCAGGCTCGCGTCCTTGACGCGCCCCAGCACCTCGCGGAACGTCGGGTCGCCCGCGAGGTCGGTACGGATGACCAGCGTGTTCACGAAGAACCCGACCAGATCGTCCAGCGCCTCATCGGTGCGCCCCGCCACCGCGGCCCCGATCGGGATGTCCCGGCCCGCGCCGAGCTTGGCCAGCAGCACCGCGAGCGCGGCCTGCAGCACCATGAACGTGGTCGCGCCCTCGGCCCTGGCCACCTCGACCAGCCGCGCGTGCACCTC
>NZ_JBHMCF010000031.1:0-8622 GCF_042428605.1 Nonomuraea salmonea | reverse complement strand
ACCCGGCACCTCACCAGCCCGCACCCCGAACCACTCCACCACCGACCCACCCACCGAACCAGCCTCGGCCCCGCTCCACTCCTCCACGACCTGCCGCCGCGCCTCGGCGTCGAGCACCCGTACCGCCGCCAGCGGCAGCTCCGATTCCAGCGCCGCCACCAGCCCCTCCACCGCCGTGGCGAACAACCCGCACACCGTCCGCGGGTCGATCGGCGCCACGGCGTCCACCACGAGCCGCAGTGAGGCGCCGTCGTCGTCGACCGACACCGACAGCGGGTAGCTGTTGCGCTCCCTGGTGAAGACGGTCCTGATGCCCTCGAACGGGTCCTGCGCGGCGCGGTCGCGGCCGCCGCCGACGTTGTGCCGGTAGTTGAGTATCGAGGTGAACAGGGGCGTGTCGGGGGCGACGCCGCTGGCGCGCTGGGCCAGCGCCAGGGGGGCGTGCTCGTGGGCGAGCAGGTCGGCGAGGTGGCGGCGCATGACCGCGACGGCCTCGGCCGCGCCGACGCCGTTCACCTGGAGGCGTACGGGGAGGGTGTTGATGAAGGGGCCGGGCACGCGGTCCGAGCCGGCGCCCGCGTTCATGCGGCCGAACAGCACCGTCCCGAACACCACGTCGTCGCGTCCGGACACCGCGGCCACCACGCGGGCCCAGGCGACGTGCAGCACCGTGGCGGGGCTGACGCCGAGTTGCCTTGAGCGTTCGCGCAGCCGCCGTTCGAGTGCGGGGTCCACGTCCACGGACGTCCTGACCATGTCGACGCCGTCGCCACGGGCGTCGAGCAGGCCGAACGGCGCAGTCGGCTCGTCCACGTCGCCGAGCAGCGCGGCGAAGAAGCGCTCGTGCTCGCTCTCGCTGCCGCCGGTCCTGGCCTGGGCGACGAAGGCGCGGAACGGCATCGGCTCGGGCAGGTCGTCGCCGCGTCCGGCCAGGAACGCCTCGACCTCGCCGAGCAGCACGTCCAGGCCGAGGTGGTCCTGGACCATGTGGTGCACGCGCACCATGCCGAGCCACCGGTCGCCGGTCTGGGTGACGTGCAGGTCGAGCAGGGGGGCCCGGCCGACGTCCATGGACAGCCCGACGGTCGTCACCAGCCGGTTCACCGGGTCGTCGGGGCCGCCGGGGCCGCCGCCGAGCACGACGGTCTCGACGGGGAGCGTCGCCGTGCGCCAGACCACCTGCACGGGCGACGGCAGGCCCTCCCACGCCATGCTGGTGCGGAAGATGTCGTGCCGGTCGATGACCTGCTGCAACGCGTCGGTGAAGGCGTCCAGGCGGGCGCGGGAGCCGAACTCCAGGACGGTCACCAGCACGTACGCGTCCACGCCGCCGCCCGCGAGCAGGTGGTGGAAGAGCATGCCTTCCTGGAGGGGCGCGAGGGGGTAGACGTCGGCGACGTTGGCCGCGCCGCCGGGCACGCCGGCCACGACCTGGTCGATCTCGGCCTGGGTCAGCTCGACCAGCGGCAGCATGTCCGGGGTGATCGCGGCGGGGTGGTCGGGGATCGCGTTGGGCGGCACGGTCACCTGGTGGTCGCCGGCCGTCGCCGCCAGCCCTTCGACGGTGGGGGTCTGGAAGAACGCCCGTACGGAGACGGTGACGCCGCGCTCGCGCAGCCACTCCACCAGCGACACCACCAGCAGCGAGTGGCCGCCCAAAGCGAAGAAGTCGTCGTCCACGCCGACCCGCTCCAGGCCGAGCACGTGCGCGAATCCCTCACACAGCAGTTCCTCGCGCGGGCCGAGCGGGGCGCGGCCGCCCACGGCGTACTCGGGGGCGGGCAGCGCCTTGCGGTCGAGCTTGCCGTTGACGGTGAGCGGCAGGGCGTCGAGCAGCACGAGGGCCGACGGCACCATGTGGGCGGGCAGCCGCTCGGCGGCGTGGCCGCGGATCCGGTCGGCGAGGCCGATCTCGTCGCCGCGAATGAGCTCGGCGAGGCCGATCTCCTCACGGCGGCCCCGCTCGGCGGAGCCGGTCTGCTCGCCGGCCGGGACGGCGTAGGCGACCAGCCGCCGGTCGCCGGGGGTGTCCTCGCGGACGACGACCGCCGCCTGCGCCACGTCCTGGTGTGCGGCCAGCACGCTCTCGATCTCGCCCGGCTCGATGCGGAACCCGCGGATCTTGACCTGGGCGTCGGCGCGGCCGACGTACTCCAGCCGGCCGTCGCTCGTCCAGCGGGCCCGGTCGCCCGAGCGGTACATGCGCTCGCCGGGCGCGCCGTAGGGGCAGGCCACGAAGCGTTCCGCGGTGGCGCCTGGCCGGTGCCGGTAGCCGCGGGCGAGCTGGCCGCCCGTCACGTACACCTCGCCGGCGACGCCAGGGGGCACCGGGGCGAGCCATTCGTCGAGCACCAGCACCCGGAGTCCGGGCAGCCCGCGGCCGATGACGCTGCCGCCGGTGACGGTGCCGGGCGTCACCTCGTGGAAGGTGACGTGGACGGTGGTCTCGGTGATGCCGTACATGTTGATCAGGCGCGGCCCCGCGGCGCCCTGGTACGGCCACCATCCGGCGAGCCTGCCGACCTCCAGCGCCTCGCCGCCGAACACGATCGCCCGCACGCCGGCCATGGCCTGCGGGCGTCTGGCCGCCGCCGTCATGAGCGGGTAGAACGCGGACGGCGTCTGGCTGAGGATGCTGACGCCGCTCTCCTCCACCAGGGACAGGAACTCCTCCGGCGAGCGCGAGACCGCGTAAGGGACGACCACCACGCGGCCGCCGGACAGCAGGGCGCCCCACACCTCCCACACCGAGAAGTCGAAGGCGAAGGAGTGGAACCAGCTCCACGCGTCCTGCGGCCCCGGGCGGAAGTGGTCGCGGGTCGCGGCGAACAGCTCGGCGACGTTGCGGTGCGTCACCACGACGCCCTTGGGCCGCCCGGTCGAGCCTGAGGTGTGGATGACGTACGCCGGCTGATCGGGGTGCGGCACGACGCGCGGGGCCGGCTCCGCCTCGGCCGGGTCGTCCACCATGAGCGGGCCGGCGCCGTCGGGGAGCAGCCCCGCGGTCTCCGGCGAGGCCACGACCAGGGCGCAGCCCGCCACGAGCTGCCGTATCCGCGCCGCCGGGTAGCCGGGGTCGACGGGCAGGTAGGCGCCGCCCGCCTTCAGTACGGCGATCATGGCGACGATCACGTCCACGCCGCGTTCCAGGACGACGGGCACCACCGTCTCAGGGCCGACGCCGCGCGCGGCCAGCAGCCTGGCCAGGCGCTCGGCTCTGGCGTCCAGGTCGGCGTAGGTGACCTCGGCGCCGTCGCAGACCACGGCCGTCGCCTCGGGCGTCCTGGCGGCCTGCGTCTCGAACAGCTCCACCAGCGACAGCGCCGCGCCGCCTGCCGGGGGCTCCTGCCACGCGACCAGCGCGCGGTCCCGCTCTGCGGCGTCGGCCGCCGGCACCGCGGACAGCCGCGCCCGCGGGTCGGCCGCCACCGCCGCGAGGACCCGGATCCACCGTGCCACCAGCAGGCCGGCGGACTCCCTCTCGAACAGGTCCGCCGCGGCGGTCAGGGAGCCGCGCAGCCCGGCGGGAGCGCCGTCCGCACCGAACGCCTCGTGGACGCTGAACTCCAGGTCGAACCTGGCCGAGGCGCCCCACTCGGCGGCCACGCCGCCCGCCTGCAGACCTTCCAGGTCCAGAGCCGCTTCCTCCACGTTCTGGAGCGTGAGCACGACCTGGAAGAGGGGGTGACGGGACAGCGACCTTGACGGTGCCAGCTCCTCCACCAGGCGTTCGAAGGGGACGTCCTGGTGGGCGTAGGCGTCCAGGCTGCTCTCTTTGACGCGGCCGAGCACTTCGCGGAACGTCGGGTCACCGGACAGGTCGGTACGGATGACGAGCGTGTTGACGAAGAACCCGACCAGATCGTCCAGCGCCTCGTCGGTACGGCCCGCCACGGCGGCGCCGATGGGGATGTCCCGGCCCGCGCCCAGCTTGGCCAGCAGCACCGCGAGCGCGGCCTGCACCACCATGAACGTGGTCGCCCCCTCGGCCCGCGCCACCTCCAGCAGCCGCGCGTGCACGTCGGCGGGGACGTCGAGCGGCACGACATGCCCGACATGACCTGAAATTTCGGGACGTGGGCGGTCGTACGGGAGGTCCAGCTCCTCCGGGATGCCCGCGAGCGCCTCCCGCCAGTAACCGATCTGCCGGGACAGGACGCTGTCCGGATCGTCCTCCTCGCCCAGCAGCTCCCGCTGCCACAACGTGTAGTCCGCGTACTGGACCGGCAGCGCCTCCCACTCCGGCGTCCCGCCACGGGAGCGGGCCTCATAGGCGATCGACACATCCCGTGCCAGCGGCCCCATCGACCACCCGTCGGCCGCGATGTGATGCGTCACCACCACCAGGACCTGCTCACCCGGCCCCGTCACGAACAACGTCGCCCTGATCGGCACCTCGGACGCCAGGTCGAACGCGTGCTCCCTGGCCCGCCCCACCGCCTCGGCCAGCCCGGCGGCGTCCACCTCGACGACCGACAGCGCCCAGTCCAGCTCCGCCACGCCCAGCACCCGCTGGTACGGCTCACCGCCCTCGACCGGGAACACCGTCCGCAGCACCTCGTGACGGCCGATGACGTCGAGCAGCGCCGCGTTCAGCGCCGCCCGGTCCACCTCGCCGGTGAGCCTGAGCGCGATGGGGATATTGTACGCCGCGCTCGGGCCGTCGAGCCGGTGGATGAACCACAGCCGGCGCTGGGCGAACGACAAGGGAACTCTCATGACTCCTCCTGGTCACGCCGCATGGGTCGCAACGTCGGCCGTGTCGACCGTTGGTTTCCGAGACGACTCGCCACCCCGGACACGGTGGGCGCCTCGAACAGGGTTCTGATGGACACGTCGGCTCCCAGGACGGTGCGGATCCTGCTGACGAGCCGGATCGCCAGCAGGGAGTGGCCGCCGAGCGCGAAGAAGTCGTCGTCCACGCCGACCTGCTGTCTGCCGAGCACCTGCGCGAACACCCCGCACAGGGCCTCTTCCTGGGGCGTGGCCGGGGCCCGGCTGGTCACGGCCGGGGCATCGGCGGGCAGCGCGGTGCGGTCGAGCTTGCCGTTGACGGTCAGCGGCAGCTCGTCCAGCACCACGACCGCTGAGGGCACCAGGTGGGCGGGCAGCCGGTCGGCGGCGTACCGCCTGACGTCCTCGGCCTCGCCGCCCACGATGTAGGCGACCAGGCGCTTCTCGCCCGCGTCGGCGCGCACGATCACCGCCGCCCGCGACACGTCCGGGTGCGCGGCCAGCACCGCCCGCACCTCGCCCGGCTCCACGCGCATGCCGCGGATCTTCACCTGCTCGTCCGCCCGGCCGACGAAGACCAGCTCGCCCTCAGGGGTCCAGCGGGCCACGTCTCCCGTCCGGTACATCCGGCCGTCCTCGTACGGGCAGGCCACGAAGCGCTCGGCGGTCAGGTCAGGCCGGCCGACGTAGCCGCGCGCGAGCTGGGGCCCGGCGACGTACACCTCGCCGGGCACTCCGACGGGCACCGGGGCCAGGTGGTCGTCCAGGACGTACAAGCGGGTGTTGGTGATGGGCCGGCCGAAGGGGACGACGCCGTTGACGTGCTCCACCGGACCGGCGGTCACCATCACCGTCGCCTCCGTCGGCCCGTAGGTGTTGACCAGCCGCCGGTCCCGAGCCCACTCCCGCGCCGTCCCGCTCGCGATCGGCTCCGCGCCGACCAGCACCGTCTCCACCCCGGCCCAGTCGGCCGGGTCCACGACCTCCAGCAGCGACGGCACCACACTCGCCGCCTGAACGCCGGTGGAGGAGAGCAGGTCTCGCAGCAGTCCGGCGTCGGTCCGTTCCGCAGGCAGCGCGATCACCAGCCGTCCGCCGCGTGCCAGCGTCACCACGACGTCCAGGACCGAGGCGTCGAAGCCGAACGAGGCGAACTGCAGCACCCCGACGCCCGGCTCGACCCCCATCACGGGGCCGAACACCTCGATCAGGTTCACCAGCCCGGCGTGCGCCACGCCCACGCCCTTCGGGACGCCGGTCGAACCGGACGTGTAGATGACGTAAGCCAGGCTCGAACCGTCGATCGCGACGCCCGGCCGCTCGTCCGGCAGCCCTGCCGAGTCGTCCAGCGTCACCACCTCCGCCGGGGGCAGCCCCGCCACCGCGCGTTCGGTCACCACGACCCGGGCGCCGGCGTCGTCCAGCATCCACGCGATCCGCTCGGCGGGGTACTCGACGTCGATCGGCACGTACACGCCGCCCGCCTTCCAGACGGCCAGCATCGCCACCACCACGCCGATCCCGCGCTCCAGCACGACCCCCACCGGAGACTCAGGACCCACGCCCTTCGCGATCAGATGCCGGGCCAGCCGGTTCGCCCGCGCCTCCAGCTCCGCGTACGTCACCCCGACCCCACCGCACACCACCGCGACCGCATCCGGCGTTGCCTCCGCCCGCGCCTCGAACAGCTCCACCACCGAGGTCCGGTCCCGTGCGACGTGCTCGCCCTGCCAGTCGCGCACGGCGCGCCACCGTTCCCCGTCGTCGAGCACCGGCACCTGCGACAGCGGCGTGTCCCGGCCGCCGTCGGCCACCGTCTCCAGCGAGCGGACGAGGTTCTCGACGGTGGTGCGCAGGAGGGCGACCACGGAGCCGGGATCGATGGGCGCGGCGGCCTCGACGCCCAGGCCCAGCTCGTCGCCGTCGTCGTCCACCGCGACCGTCAGGGGGTAGTTGGTGCGCTCACGGGTGAAGAGCGTCCTGACGCCTTCGAATTGAGGGCCGCCGTCGCCCTGCGCGCCGCCGTGGCGGTAGTTGAACAGGGACGTGAACAGCGGGGCGTCCGCTCCGACCCGGCTCGCCCGCTGCGCCGTCGTCAGCGACGCGTGCTCGTGGTCGAACAGCCGGGCCAGCTGGGTGCGCATCATGGCCACGGCCTCGCCGGCGCCGAGGCCGTTCACCGGTACGCGTACCGGGAGGGTGTTGAGCAGCGGGCCCACGACGCGGTCGGCGCCGTCGGCGGCGTTCATCCGGCCGAGCAGGACGGTGCCGAAGACGACGTCGTCGCGGCCCGCGAGCACGGCGAGCAGGCGGGCCCACGCCACGTGGAACACGGTCGCCGGGCTGGTGCCGAGCCGCCGGGCGGCCTCGCGTACGCGGGCGGCCAGCTCAGACGTCAGCGGGGCCCACGCGGCGGCGGTCCGCACGCCGTCCCCGCGCACGTCGAGCAGCCCGTACGGGGCCGTGGGCTCGTCCACGTCGCCGAGCAGGTCGGCGAAGTAGCGCTCGTGCTCCTCGGCGTCCCCCCGGGCGCGGGCCTGGGCGACGAAGGAGCGGAACGGCACGGGGTCGGGCAGCTCGTGTCCCCGACCGGCGGCGAAGGCGGCGACCTCGCCGAGCACGACGTCGAGCCCCAGGTGGTCGCGGATCATGTGGTGCATCCTGATCAGCGCCAGCCAGCGATCGGTGCCGGGCGACCGCGCGATGTGCACGTCCAGGAGGGGCGCCCGCCCGATGTCCATCGCCGCGCCGGCCGCCGCGAGCAGCTGCTGGGCGGGGTCGGAGCCGTCTTCGGGCAGCCGTACGGGTGTCACCGGCAGGGTGGCCTGCCGCCAGATCACCTGCACCGGCTCCGCCAGGCCCTCCCACGCCACGGAGGCGCGGAACACGTCGTGCCGGTCCACCACGGCCTGCAGCGCGGCCACGAACCCGTCCAGCCGGGCCCGCGCGTCGAACTCGAGCACGGTCGGCATCACGTACGCGTCCACGCCGTCGCCCGCGAGCAGGTGGTGGAAGAGCATGCCTTCCTGGAGCGGGGCCAGCGGGTAGACGTCCTCGACGTTGGCCGCGCCGCCCGGCACCCCGGCCACGATCCGGTCGATCTCCGCCTGGGTCAGCTCGACCAGCGGCAGCATGTCCGGCGTGATCGCGCGGGCGCCTGCGGGGATCGCGTTCGGCGGCACCGGGACGCGTTCACGGCCCGAGTACCTGGCCAGCCGGGCCACCGTGGGCGCCTCGAACAGCGCCTGCACCGGCACCTCGATGCCCTGCGCCCGTATCCGGCTCACCAGCCGCACCGCCAGCAGCGAGTGCCCGCCCAGGACGAAGAAGTCGTCGTCCACGCCCACGTCGGGCAGCCCCAGCACTTCAGCGAAGGCCGCGCACAGCAGCTCCTCCCGCGCATCGGCCGGACCCCTGCTCGCCCGCCTCACCTCCGGCGCCGGCAGCGCGCCGCGGTCGAGCTTGCCGTTCACCGTCAGCGGCAGCTCATCCAGCACCACCAGCGCCGACGGCACCATGAACTCCGGCAACCGCTCGCCCGCGAACCGCCGCACCGCCTCCACATCGACGGCCTGTGCGGCGGGCACCACGTAACCGACCAGCCGCTTGTCACCCGAGTCGGCACGCACGATCACCGCGGCCTGCGCCACGTCCTGATGCGCGGCCAGCACCGCGCGCACCTCGCCCGGCTCGATCCGCATGCCACGGATCTTCACCTGCTCATCCGCGCGCCCGACATAGACCAGCTCGCCGTCGTCCCAGCGCGCGACGTCGCCCGTGCGGTACATCCGCCCGCCGCCGAAGGGGCAGGCCACGAACCGCTCGGCCGTCAGCCCCGGCCGACCCACATACCCGCGCGCCACCCCCGGACCTGCCACATAGACCTCA
>NZ_JBHMCF010000030.1:0-1387 GCF_042428605.1 Nonomuraea salmonea | reverse complement strand
ACGCGGCCGATCCACCGGCAACACCAGCTCCTCCGGGACCCCGTCCAGCACCTCCCGCCAGAAGCCGATCTGCTTCGCCAGCACACTGCCCGGATCGTCTCGTTCGCCCAGCAGCTCCCGCTGCCACAAGGCGTAATCGGCGTACTGCACCGGCAACGGCTGCCAGGCCGGGGTCCGTCCCGCTCGGCGTGCCTCGTACGCCACCGACACATCCCGCGCCAGCGGCCCCATCGACCACCCGTCCGCCGCGATGTGATGCGTCACCACCACCAACGCCTGCTCCGAACCGGCCACGAACAACCACGCCCGGATCGGCACCTCACAGGCGAGGTCGAACGCGTACGTCTCCGCGCGCCGGACCGCCTCCTGCAGCTCCTCGGGGGCCACCTCGACGACGGAGAGCTCCCAGTCCAGCTCGTCCATGCTGAGGATCCGCTGGTACGGCTCGCCGTCGGCGGCCGGGAACACCGTGCGCAGCACCTCGTGCCGGTCGATGACGTCGCGCAGCGCAGTGCCGAGTGCGTCGCGATCCACCTCACCGGCGAGACGGAGCGTCACGGGAATGTTGTACGTCGCGGTCGGCCCCTCCAACTGCTGGATGAACCACAAGCGGCGCTGCGCGAACGACAACGGCACCCGCTCAGGACGCACCCGCGCCGTCAACGCAGGCCGAGCCTCGTCCGCCTCCGCCAACCGCTCCGCCAGCCCCCTGACCGTCGGCGCCTCGAACAGGACCCGGATCTCCACCTCCACATCCAGGACCGCCCTGATCCGGCTCACCAGCCGCACCGCCAGCAGCGAATGGCCGCCCAGCGCGAAGAAGTCGTCGTCCACGCCGACCCGCTCCAGGCCGAGGACCTGGGCGAACACCGAGCACAGGACCTCTTCCTGCGGGGTGGCCGGCTTGCGGCCCTGGCCGGTGGCGTACTCGGGGGCGGGCAGCGCGTTGCGGTCGAGCTTGCCGTTCACCGTCAGCGGCAGCTCACCCAGCGCCACCAGCGCCGACGGCACCATGAACTCCGGCAACCGCTCGCCCGCGAACCGCCGCACCTCCTCCACGTCGATGGGTCGTGCGGCGGGCACCAGGTAAGCGACCAGCCGCTTGTCCCCCGGGCTGTCCTCACGCGCCACCACCGCCGCCTCGGAGACCAGCTCACAGGCAGCGATCACCGCCTGGACCTCGCCGGGCTCGATCCGCATGCCACGGATCTTCACCTGCTCATCCGCGCGCCCGACGTAGACCAGTTCGCCGTCGTCCCAGCGCGCGACGTCGCCCGTGCGGTACATCCGCCCGCCGCCGAAGGGGCAGGCCACGAACCGCTCAGCGGTCAGCCCCGGCCGACCCACATACCCGCGCGCCACCCCCGGACCTGCCACATAGACCTCA